>PQAP01000051.1 GCA_003105265.1 candidate division GN15 bacterium
CGGGGGAATTTGAACGGTGACATGAAGCAGATGGTCGACCTGAGTGACCTGTCGATTCTTGTCGCGTACCTGTCCGGCAGTTCGCCGATTGTATTTACCTGCCCCGATGAGGCGAATATCGATGGTGCGGGTATAGTTGATCTATCCGACCTGAGTCGCCTCGTGGCATTTCTGGTCGGAGGCGGATCGCCGCCCGCGCAATGCCCGTAGAAGAGGCGGCGCGGCGTGCCGCTCGGAAGCAATACCGATCGAAGGAAAGGAGACGCGCAGCGAACAACTGATAAGAGAGATTACTGAACCTTCGTAAGAAAGGCCCGACAACACAGCTATGGTTCTCTCACTCTCCGGAGCAGTCCGGCTCGCTGCGTGCTTTTTCGTCTCGGTATTAATCCCGTACTGCTCCTGGGCGTCGGGCCCGTCGCTCATTCTTCGAGTAGACGACATCACCGTACCAGTCACCAATCCGAGCGTATCGTTGCGCCTCGGAATTATCAATCCCCGTGATCATATCGCCGGATACGAACTGCGGTTGCTGCTCAATAGACCGGATCTGGCTGTCTTTACGGGGGATTTTGATACCACGAGTTCGGTGATCGGCGGATGGGAGTATGTATGGGCCGAGATACAAGATGGCGGGAGCAGACTCCATCTGGTCGGCCTTGCGGAGATGACTCCGCCCTACAACCATCCGCCGGTCTATCCGTGCGATACAGAACGGACGCTGCTTCACGTCGCGTTACACATTAACCCGGTACCGGATACGCTGGCGGCGCGAACGGGATACGTACAGATCGATACGTCGCTGGAGTACTTCGGCCTGGCCAATTATCTGGGGGAATTGATCGGTTTGAAGGCGGACACGACATTCGACACGCTCTATTACCGGTGCATTCAGTCGGATGACACCGGATGCGTTCTCTGGCAGCAGGTCTGGACCGAGCCGTATGATCGACTCTATGTCGACACGACACTGTACCCGTATCTCGACACCAGTTACTTCCAGTTGAGTCCCGGCAGGATCACCGTTCTGCCGAACTGTACGCCGATTCAGAGTCCGGGGGATGTCAACCTTGACGGGGTGGCCAGCAGCGATGATGTGACCACGCTGCAGGCATTTGTCGACGGCCTCATTCCGGAAGTGCCGTCGGCGCACAACGGCGACCTGAACGGTGATTCGTGCATCAGCGCCACCGATGTTGCCATGCTGGCGCGGTATCTCGAGTTCGGGCCGGACAGCGTGAATATCGCCGCGTGCGCGATTCCGAATCCACCGCGATGCTGTTGTGTGGGGAAACGCGGTAATGTCTCGGCCGATACCCGTGATATGGTCGACCTGGCCGACTTGTCTTTTCTGGTGGCTCACCTGACGGGAGTCGGTGCGGTGCCTGTTTGTCCGAAGGAAGCGGATTGGAATGGAAGTGGTGTTGTCGATCTGAGCGATCTCAGCGGCCTCGTGTCCTATCTGACGGGGCTGGGCGCCCAACCTGCGGCCTGTCCGTAGAAATCAGACCGCGGCAACTGCCGTGAAGTATTACGGCTATCCGAGATCGAGAATCCGCAGAAACTTGATCAGGATCAGGCCCAGCATTCCCAGCAAATAAAGGCGAAGAAGAATCAGCGCCACGCGGGCACCTTTGGTCATTTCAACTCGAGGCATTCAGTTCCTCACGCTTTGGCCCGAGCGACGAGCCCTTTCATGGCATCGTTATAGTGAATGACGCCGACAATCTTATCCTGATCCACCACCGGAAGCATCCGGTAATGGTACTTGGCGAACATCTCGGCGATATCTTCGCGCAAATCAGTCAACTCCACAGTCACTACCGGCGAGGTCATGATCTGACTTACCGGCAAGTGCTCGCCGGCCAACACCAACTCGCGCAGGTCGACCACGCCAATCAGCACCTTGTCGTTCGGGTCCACGACATAGACATAGCTAATCTCTTCCTTCTCTCGACCGGATGAGCAGATGGCCGAAAGCAGATCGCCGACTTTGTCGGTCGGAGAGACCGTCACATATTTCTGGCGCATCAGCGCCGTGGCGGTGCCTTCCAGGTCGGAGAGGATCGCCTTGATACGTTTGGCGTGATCTTCGGGGATGAGCGACATCAGGTTCGACATGTGGTCGCGTGGCAGGACCGAAAACAGGTCCGCAAGCTGCGGCACGGACAGCTCCGACAGAATGGTCCGGGCCCGCTCATGGCGGAGCGTGGCAATCAACTGCCGCTGGACGCGCGGCTCCGCTTCCACCAGAGCATCGGCGGCCGTTTCACTGTCGAGCGCCGAGAAGAAGGCCTGCTGTTCCTCACCGGACAGCTGTTCCAGAGCATCGGCAAGGTCCTCGCTGGGCAGATCGCGGACGGCCTTACGGGTGATCGAGAGAGAGACGGCATCGGTGGTCGATGCATCTTCGACCGACAGCGGCTGCACCACCTTCCATGAAACCAGCTTCTCCTTGACCCAATGATATTTACCGAGGCCAAGTCGGCGCAGGAAGCCGTTGAAGGAGATGTCGACATGGACAATGATCATCCGGCCGCGTGATTCCAGCAAGTGAACGTCGTTGACGACCTCGATCCGCCGGCCATCCATATCAAGAATCGTCTTCCCCATGAGATGGTCATTCACCAGCATCCATCCGACCTGATCGACAAACGGAGGGTACTTCTCGTTCTCCGGCGGCTGCACGAAAATGGCGTCATCCTCGATCTTGACCACTCGGTCCCACGGCACGAACTGGGTCGGTTTGCCCCAGCCGTATTCCATGTAAATGCCGACCGCTTCGGGATACGCTTCGGACAGGCGGAATACCAGATCGGTGAGTTTTCCGAGACGGTTGGTGATTTTCCCCGCGCAGACCGGTCGCCTGACCAGCTCGGAGAAGTACAGGAAGCGGTAATCCTGCTCGCTGCCTCGGTTGGCGCGGTCACCGGTATCGTTGAAGTATTTTGAAGGAATCATAGTACCTCACGCGAACAGTTTCGGAAACAACACGGATATGGCAAACAGGGTCGACATGGCAATTACGAAAATGACGATAGTCCAGTTGGCAAAGTTCTGCGTGGGCGTGTTGACGTGCTCGCCCATGAGCGCTTTGTCGTTCAGCAATAGAATCAGGAATATCAGCGCCGCCGGCAGGAGCGTCACCGCGACAACCTGCACAAACATCGTAATCGTGATCAGCGGCGCGTTGGGAATCAGTACCACCGCACCGGCGGACGCCAGCGTGACCAGATAGACCACGTAGAACCAGGGGGCGTCTTTGACACTCCGGTTGAGCGTATGCGCCCAGCCGAACACTTCGCCGACCGCCCACGACGTGGAAAGCGAGATGCAGAGGGCGCCGAGAAAGCCGGCATCGAACAGTCCGATCGCAAAGAGCAGCCGTGCCCAGTGGCCTTCAGAGGCCGGAAGGAGCGGGACGAGAGCGTTGGCGGTCTGGGTGGCATCTTGCACAATGATCTGGGGCTGGTGATAGTAGAAGGCCGCGCCGGTGGCAATGATGATGAAGATGGCGACCACGCCGGTGAGGAACGAGCCGGCAAACGTATCGATTTTCCCGAAGCGAATATCTCGTATATCCATCCCCTTGTCGACTACCGCGCTCTGCTGGAAGAAGATCTGCCAGGGGGTGATGGTCGTGCCGATGTTGGCCATGATGACAAAAAGCAGATCGGCGGTAAATCCAGCCGGGAACTGCGGGTTGTAGAAACCGGAGGCAACCGCGCCCCACGCCGGGGCAGTTGAGGTGCTCATCGCCCAGAAGGCCGCCGGGATATAGACGAAATTGAAGACGCAGAACATGAGGGTGAGCTTCTCGAATGTCCAGTACCGCCCGGTCATGACGACTGCCATCAGGATTATAGTCACGAATATGACGGTCACCCAGGCGGGAATGCCGAACATGCTCCAGGCCGCGGTCATCCCGATATACTCGGTGATGAGCGTGAGCCAGTTAACGACGGCCAGGTCGAAGATCGAGAACCAGCCCCAGAACGGGCCGAAGCCGTCGAAAATCGCCTCCGCGTGGCCGCGCTTGGTGACGGCGCCCAGCCGGACGGTCATTTCCTGAACGTAGTAGGCCATCGGAATGAGAATGAAGAACACCCAGAGAAGGTTGAAGCCGTACTTGGAACCGGTGACCGAATAGGTGGAGATCCCGCCGGCATCGTTGTCGGCGATCATGGTGATGATGCCCGGGCCGAGCACGGCCAGGAGAATTACCAAACGTCGCTTGAATCGTCCGATGCGGTGAATGCTCTTGCTAATCCAATACATTGCAGGTCCTCGGAACGTCAGGCGTAGTGATTTCGCGGGGGGGGCTCAAAGAGCCGCCCCGCGGCGATTCTACACTGCATTTATAGAGCGGAAGCCGGGACTGGTTCCCGGCCGGGTCACCATTTCTTGTAGCGCCAGAAGAGCAGAAAACTTGCTACCGACGCCACAGCCAGGCCCATGATGAGGGCGAACGCCAGAGGATGATGCTGAAAGGGGATATCGACATTCATCGAGAAGGCGCTCACCACAAAGGTCGGGACCATGATGCCGATCGTGATGATGTTGAGCGTCTTCATGAGGACGTTCAGGTTGTTGCTTACGATCGAGGCGCGGGCGTCCATCAAGCTGGCGAGAATGTTGGAATAGATATCCGCCTGTTTGAGGCACTGGCTGTTTTCGATCAGCGTGTCATCGATCATTTCGACTTCCTCGGCGGTGAAGCCGATGCGGGTAGCGTTGATCTTGAGCTTTTCGATCAGCGCTCCGTTGCTGTTGATCGAATTGAGGTAATACACCAAGCTTTTCTGCAGCGTGAACAGGTTGATCAGATGGCGGTTTTCGAGTGCGGTATTGATCTTGTCCTGCAGCTCGTCGGATATTTTCGAAATGATCTTCAAATGCTCGCGGAAATGGACGATCGAGCGGAAAATCAGTTTCAGCACCAGTCCGGCGGGGGAGAACTGCCGGTTGTACTGGATGCCGTCAAAAACCGGGGCGTCCTCAGCCAGCACGACAATCAGTCGGTCCTTGAACAGGAAAGCGCCGGTGGACCCGACCTTGAAAAGAAACTGGTCCTGCACTGAATAGTTCTTCGGGCGCTTGAAGATGAGCGCGACGTGTTCCGGCTCGAACTCGACACGGGACAGCTCGTCGGGGTCCATCGCCGAGTGAAACGTGTGCTCGTCGAGCTTCAGATCATTCAGGAGATAGCGGCGCTCGGCCTCATCGGGATTGACATAGATGGTGATCTCGCAAGGCCCCTCGGGTACCTCGACCAGCTTCCGATCCAATATTTGGTAGTGCCTCACCATCGTCGCAATCCTTGCCGGTCGCCAAGATACGCCCGTATGGGGCACGGTTCAAGCACGAACTTTGCGCACGACCCGGCTGTGATGCCCCGGCTTGCTGTTGAGTTCGAGGAAATTGTATATGGCAATATCCCAATCGACAAAGCCCATAACATTGGGAACCTCGCGGGCCACCACGGCCGCCCGGCGGAGATCGCTGATTTCGTCTTTGAGGTTCATGGCGGCGAGCCACTCGGGAGCTCCCGTCAGCCGGCAGAGCATGGCAACAATGTACCGGTCGACATAGCGGCCCCGGTTGTAGGAGTCGATCGAGCGCTTGAGACGGCTGGCCCGCTCCACACTTTTGAGCAGTGACATGCGATAATTGAACGCCACTTTGAACCTGACGACATACTCCTCGGCCGAACGCGCTTTGACGGTCTCCTCCCGAAGATTGGGAAACAGTTCCCGCGCCCGGGTCATGGCCTGAATCGGGTCCTTGGCATGGATGACCGCCCGCGCCCGATTCCCCTTGAATTCGATGACGGCATCCCGGTATTTGAAGCTATAGATCATATCCGTAGTTAATATCGGCTTTCCGGTCGGACCAGTTGAGGTCGCGTCCGGCGACAGGGCTATTCTTGACAGGGCTGTCGGGCTGCGATAGATTCGATCATCATCGCCGTTAAGAACGGAGGTTCCTTCATGGTCATCCGATATCTCATCTGCTTCGTTGCCCTTCTGGTTGTATGTTCCCCGGTGCACGCGGAGCCCGGGAGCGGGATACGAATCCCGACCAAGAATTTCTCGATAGTGTTTGCGCCGGCGGACAGCAGCATTGCCGTTACGATCGACCTGTCGCTGGTCAATCCGGACAGTGATTCGTCGGCCGCTCTGCTTTTCTCCCCTCGCGCCGAAATCAGCGGGATGCGCTGGCTTGTCGGCGCCGAGACGCTGGCTGCGAATTACCGCCGACTTCCCCCCGAAACGCTGGCGGTGACCATACCCGGTCAGGAGTTGGGAGAACCTGAATTGACTTTGCAGGTTACCTATCGATACCCCGTTCAGGTAGCCGACAGCGGGCTAATCCTGCTCGATCGAGGCCATCGCTGGTACCCGCTCATTGCCGATAATATAGCCCTGTGCAATCTGAAGATTGAAGTGCCCAAAGATTGGTTTGCGGTGACAGGCGGAGATCTGGTGTCGGCAGACACGACCGGAGAATTGGTCCGGTCGGTCTGGCAGAGCCGCATTCCAATGTTCAAGGTGATGCTGGGAATTGGTCGTACGACGCAGTATGTCGAGTTCACGCAGAAGTCGGAGCAGACCAATCTGCACCTGCTGTGTCAACCGGGCGATTCCGGGTCGGCACGGGGAATCCTGCAGGAAGCGGCGAAAGCGTTCGGATACTTCTCCCGGGAAATCGGGCCGTATGCCCATTCGCGCCTCACGCTGCTGGAAACCAGGATGTTTCCGGGAGCGAATCTGGGCACGAGCATAATCGCGCTGGGGGCCGACATGATCGCGCCGATCGATCGCGGCGGCGACGCCATGCTCGATCTGGCCGTCGCGTCGCAGTGGTTTGGCGCCGGGGTATTCGGCCGGTTTCAGGACGAAGGGTTCTGGTTCATCACGCTTTCGCTACCGCATTACGAACGGCTTCTCTACCTGCGCGACACGCAGGGGGAAGAAGCGTTTCTCAAGGACCTCAATCGCGGTCTGGATCGCTACAGGCAGTTCGCCGGGACAGCCGGCGACATTCCGATTCTGCAGGTCGACTATCTCAACACGCAGGAGAAGGGAAATGTCGTTGCGTTCAAAGGTCCCTATCTTCTGGAGCACGTGCGCCGGATGATCGGTCCGGAGGCATGGGAGCAGTTCATCATGCGGTTATACGAAACCTGGCAGGGGGAAATCCTGACCTGTCAGGAATTCCTGGGCGAACTCGTACTGGTCGACCCGATGGCCGGGTCATGGCTCACCTCGGCGCTGTCCGAAACCGGGCTGCCGCAGGAATGACCTGCGGCGTCAGCCGGCATAGTGGAGTCGACTCGAGGTGGTGGTGAGAATCGGGCGCTCGCCGTCGGCCTCACCCGCGACAACATCGGCCAGCACCAGCGTGTGGTTTCCCGCCGGAACCATTTTTACGATCCGACAGTCGAGATAACCGGTGGCGCCGTCAAGCATCGCCGTGCCGGTGACGGGGGACACCTTCAGCGAGGCATGCTTTAACTTTTCGTAGCCGGATTCAGCCGGGCCGTAGTAGGTTTTCGCCACGGCGACTTGATCTTTGTCGATGATATTGAGGACGAACGCACCCTTTTCCTGGAGCAGTTGTGACGACTGGTGCTTGTTGTGCACAGCCAGCGCGATCATCGGCGGGGCCGAACTGACCTGGGTCACCCAACTGGCGGTGAAGGCGTTGCCGGCATTCCCTTTGCCCATCGTCACTACATAGACGCCGTATTCCAGCCGGCGGAGGGCAGCCGATACATTTTTGTCAGTCATATTCCATTGCTCCTTCAGGCAGTCTCCTCACCGTTCAAACGGGTGATCTTGGTCAAAATCCGGGCGATAATGCTGCGGGCTGCTTAGTTCCTGAACCCAACCGCGATGGAATCCGAGGCGGTCGAATTCGCACAGCACTTCCTCATATTCCTCCGCGTATAACAGCCGCCCGAGATTTTTGTGCCCCGCCACCTCGGGGATCGGGTGGTACTGGGACATGAGAGACAGATGGACATCGGGCGACAATTCCTCGGCGATAAACCGAAGCACCGCGATGCTGTTAGCGACCTGACCCGGTATGACGAGGTGACGGATGACCAACCCCAGTTCAATTGACCCGGCGTCGTTAACGAAGATATTGGCCCCTTTCTGGCGGTACATTTCTTTGAGCGCGGCGGTGGCGAATTCGACATAATGAGGCGTATCGGAGTAGCGCTGCGCCAGCCGGTTATCCATGTACTTTAAATCCGGCAGATAAACCTGAATCTCGCCTTCCAGCGATCTGATCGTTTCCACGCGATCGTAGCCGTTGGTATTGAAGACATACACGGGATGCCTCCCGCGCAAGTCGAGAGCGGTCATAATAGCGCGCATTTGCGGGATGTAGTGCGATGGCGACACGAAGCCAACACCGGTGCAGCCGGAATCGAGCAACCGTTCGACTTGCTCAATTATGTCGGTCAGTTCCTGCTTTGTATCTTCGAGTGAAGCAGTCTTCCGACTGATCTGCCAGTTCTGGCAGAAGACGCACTGCATGTTGCAGTGCATGAAGAAGATGTTGCAGATGCCGTGCTTCCCGGAGATGACCGGTTCTTCGCCGCGGTGGGCGCAGATCGACCCGACAGCGAACTCCGTCCCGCTGTTGCAGTAGCCCAGCCGCGGGCCGGTACGATCGGCATGACAGCCGCGCGGACACTGCACACAGTCCCGGAGGACGTCAAGCGGTGCGAGTATGTGTTGCCACTCGGCTGAGGAGAACATGCGAGATTCCTGACGAACAGATTCGGTTCCGGTTCTTTTGCGTCACACCCGGATAGGTAGTATAACGATCGGGATACCCTGGTGGTAAAGCCGTTTCTGGACGGCGAAAATCGTGTAGTTGTGCAGCATTCGAGTGGTGAAGTTCTCCTTTTCGAACACCAGTTGTCCGCCGAACAGAACCGACTGCGGGAACTGCTCCCTGATCTGCGTCACGAGCTGCTCCAGTTCATCGACCACGTCGACGCCGATCGAGCAGCGGCTTTCAGCGTAGATACCATGGTGGCGGAGATAATTGACATAGCGTTTGCCTTCGGATTCAATATGCTCTTTCAGGTGCTCGACCTCAGAGGAGCCCTTGAAGTTGCCGACATCCACCACGCCGACCTGAGCAAACACGAAGTTCTTGAAAGAGCCCTCGAACAGCCGCATCACGTTGAGCAGCGTGTGGATGCCCAGACCGTTGAAACCGTTTACGAGCAGCACGGCTGTGCGCGCTTTGGGATCACACGGGGGAGCGGGGCACCCGGGCGCGGAATTGGCGTGATGCTTCTCGCTCACTGCCGCCGCGCTGACCATCAGTTCATTCAATCGACCCAACTGGCGCTCGGTCCAGCGGTAATGCCTGCGGACTCTGAGTGCAATCGCTACCAGCAGTCCGGTGACCAGGAGCGTCAGCCAGCCGCCGTCGTTGAATTTGAGCACACTGACAGTGATCAGGATGAAAGTGGTCAACGTCAGGCCGATGCCGTTGATCGTGATCTTGTGAATCCAGCGCTTGAAGGTCTTCCGCACTTCCCACCAGTGACGGACCATGCCGAGCTGGGACAGGAAGAAGGTGATGAACACCGTGATACTGTAGAGCACGACCAGGAATTTCACCGAGCTGCCGGTAGCAATAAGCAATGCCAGTGCGGCGCCGCCCATCAGGAGGATGCCGTTCTGGGTCACCAGACGATCGGACAGCATGGTGAACCGGGTCGGGAACCAGCGGTCGATTGCCATATTGGCGAGCACGCGCGGTCCGCCCAGAAAGCCCGTCTGCGCGGCCACAAACAGAAGGGCGGCCTCAGACAGCAGCGTAGTGAGCACGAACGCCCGGGCGACAGACGGATGCCACGACGCGGAGATGCTTTCGAAAAGGACTGCATTCAGCGTTCTTCCGGGCGTATACTCCACGTGATACAGGAGATACGCGGTCATCAGGCCGGTCACCATGAAGGCCAGCGAGATCGCCATATATCTCATCGTGCGGCGGCCGTTTTCGACGCGCGGCTCGCGGATCACCGGCAGACCGTTGCTCACGGCCTCGATTCCGGTGTAGGTACCGGCGCCGAAACTGTATGATTTCAACAGCAGGAAGAGCAGACCAAACGTGCCGAGCGCGGCCCCGGTATCCGACACCTGCCGGGCGGTGCTTTCAATTACCTGAGGAATGCGAGCCGCATGATCGAAGAAGGAATAGACTATGGCGAAAGCGTGCAGGAAGACGAACGCGAGCATGATCGGGATAAGCGGCACGACCGATTCGCGCACGCCGCGGAGATTCATGACAATCAGCAGAATCACGCCGGCGCAGGCAAAAACCAGCTTGAACGACTGATACTCGACCGGCAGGAAACTGAAGAACGCGTCGGTGCCGCTGGCCACTGACAGGGCAATAGTCAGCACATAGTCGATCATCAGGGCACAACCGGAGACCATGCCCAGCGTCGGGTTGAGCATTTTGCTGGCGACCAAATAGCCGCCACCACCGGTGGGGAAAAGCTCAATAATCTGAGAGTAACTGGCGCTGATCACAAAGACGGTGATCGCCGAGCCGAAGGCCACCAGCAACCCGAGATAGTTGTGGCCGCCGAGAGTCAGGAACGCCTCCTCGGGACCATAGCAGGAAGAGGACAG
The DNA here is from genome assembly GCA_003105265.1 of candidate division GN15 bacterium. Lineage (GTDB taxonomy): Bacteria > Zixibacteria > MSB-5A5 > GN15 > FEB-12 > FEB-12. The sequence continues at coordinate 10,674 of PQAP01000051.1, forward strand.
ACCGTCAGCCCCCAGCCCGATCCAGGCCAGGAACGCCGTCAATGACAAGGCGTGAAAGAGAGACCGGTCTTGAAGGTCCCGGCTTCCACCTATAAAAAACTGCTTGAGCCGTCTGGTTACCGGCGTGCCGTTGTTCATCAAATCTGTACGACTTCCACTCTCATGCGTCACCCCGCCCCGGGCCGTGAGGTCGGGCAAAGGACGTGAGTATAAACTACATCTTCGCCCAATTTACAAGGGGATTTAGGCGGGCCGATTCGGAGCCGAGGAGACCGCAGTGACGGCACATTAAGATATTGTACGACAATGATATACGTTAGCGCGCCGGCGGGTGGTCATCACCGTCGAGCGAGGTAGAAGTTGCGGCCGCCGCTCTTCCAGCCAAATTGGACTTCGGGACGATGGATCCGTCTCTTCGCGAAAGAGCTACCGTTTTCGCGAGATTATCCACCCGTTGTCGACCTTGGCAAATCCGAGCGGAGCGTAGTAGTCTCTGGCGTTGGGAGCAGCCAGCAAGAGGATCATAACCTCTTCGCCGAGATATTCTCTCGTGCGGGCAACCAGTTCCTTGCCGATTCCGCGCCGCTGGTGCTGCGATGCCACCGCGAGGTCGGAGAGATAACAGCAGTAAGCGAAGTCGGTTAGACAGCGGCAGATGCCGACCAGCTTGTCGCCATCCCAGCACGTGACAATCAGGTTGGCGTTCTCGATCATCTTTTCGATTCGGCTGATATCATCGACCGGTCGGCGAATGCCGGAATCACGGAACAGGTCGGCGACCATGCCGGCCTCGACCGGTTTGTTGATATGATAGCTCAGATGCATGCGATATTCCTTTGGCTTGGTGATAATATCGCGAGGAGAGGGTGAGGACGCAATGCTCTCCTATGGCGGGAGTCAGAGTTCTTTCTGAGTCAATCTGCCCTGCGGCCTACTTCCTCATTCCAGCGAAAGCTGGAATCCAGAACTAGACGAGCGGATTGTACAGATCTTTCCACTCGGGATTGGTCTTCTCAATCAGTTCTAGTTTCCATTGCCGTTTCCAAGCTTTGATCTGCTTTTCGCGTTGAACGGCGGCCTGAAGACTGGGAGTGGAGTCGAACCAGACCAGACTGTGGACTTTGTAACGTTTGGTGAAACCATCGATACCGTCGTTCTTGTGTTCGGACACACGTCGCACGAGGTCACGTGTGACTCCTGTGTAGAGAGTGCCGTTCCTGGCACTTGCCATTATGTATACGCAGTACTGCATGAAATCAGGCTGGATTCCAGCTTTCGCTGGAATGAGGAGGTGGTTGGCCGTGGGTCATATTCGTATACCAAAAGACCTGACTTGTACTGTACGACACGAATCCGGATTCCAGCTTTCGCCGGAATGAGGAGTTGTGTGACCGCACTTTTCCCCCAGAAGCTGCCGTCCGAATTCAAGCGAACGGCAGCGTAACTATCAGTCTTCCTTCACCACTCTGGCCACGTCCGTGACCAGGTCGTCTTTGCCGAGGTTGATCAGGCGAACACCCTGCGTATTGCGGCCAATCACTTTGATGTCCTTTACCGACTGGCGGTTGGCGATCCCCTTCTTGGTGATCAGAATCAGCTCGTCTTCGTCGAGAACTTCTTTGATCGACACCACTTCGCCGTTGCGCTCGGAGGTCTTGACGTTGATCACACCCTTGCCGCCGCGATTGGTGATGCGGTAATCGTCGATCGAGGTCCGCTTGCCGTAGCCGTTTTCACAAACAACCAGCAGCGAGCTGTCGCGCTTTACGACCACCATGCCGATCACGTAATCTTTCTCGGCGAGTTCAATCCCCTTGACGCCGTAGGCGGCACGGCCCATCGGCCGGACTTTGTCTTCGGGGAATCGGATCGCCATCCCCTGACGGGTGGCGAGTACGACTTCGTAGGTACCATCGGTGATCATCGCGCCGATCAGCACGTCGTCCTTCTCGGCGATATCCATCGCATTCACGCCCACCTTGCGCGGGTTGGAGAAAGCATCGAGCGAGGTCTTCTTAATGATGCCGAGTTTGGTGGCCATCATGACGTACCTGTCAGGTGAGAATTCGCGTACTTTGCAGAAGGCGGTGATGGCTTCGTCCTTGCCCATCTCGCACATGTTGACAATCGGTTTTCCCTTGGCCATTTTGCCGCCGACCGGAATCTCGTGCACTTTCACCCAGTAGCAGCGGCCGCGATTGGAGAAGAACAGAATGTAGTCGTGGGTCGAAGCGATGAAGAGGTGCTCTGCGAAATCGTCTTCTTTCGTTTCGATTCCAATCACGCCTTTGCCGCCGCGCTGCTGCTTGCGGTACTGCGAGACTGAGAGCCGCTTGACATAACCGAGGTGCGAGATCGTGATCACCATGTCTTCTTCGGCGATCAGGTCCTCGACCGTCAGTTCTTCCGCGGCGTCCTGAATCTCGGTGCGGCGATCATCGCCGTATTTCTGCGCCAGTTCGCGGGTTTCGTCTTTGATGATCTGCATGCGAAGCTGCAGTGAGGCCAGAATCGCTTTGAGTTCGCTGATCTTGCGGATCAGCTCCAGATATTCGTCTTCGATTTTCTTCCGCTCGAGGCCGGTGAGGCGCTGGAGGCGCATATCGAGAATGGCGTTGGCCTGAATCTCGGACAGCTTGAACTGCTTCATCAAACCTTCGCGCGCACTGGGGACATCTTTGGACTTCTTAATCAGCGCGATCACAGCATCGATATTGTCGAGCGCGATCTTCAGACCTTCGAGGATATGCGCCCGCTCTTCGGCTTTCTTCAGATCGAACTGCGTCCGGCGGATGACCACTTCGTGGCGGTGGTCGATAAACGCCTGAATCATTTCCTTGAGCGTCAGCGTGCGCGGAATCCCTTTGTCAAGGCCGAGCATAATCACGCCGAATGTCACCTGCATCGTGGTGTGGGCATAGAGCTGGTTGAGGACAACGTCCGCAGGGACATCGCGCTTCATCTCGATGACAATCCGCATGCCGTCGCGATCGGACTCATCGCGCAGATCAGAGATGCCTTCAATTTTCTTGTCGCGCACGAGATCGGCGATCTTTTCGAGCAGATTTGCCTTGTTGACCTGATACGGCAATTCGTTGACGACAATCGAATCCTTGCCGCTCTTCGCGTGCTCTACCACCGCTTTGGCGCGGACCAGTATGTGACCTTTGCCGGTGGTATAGGCGTTGCGGATTCCTTCGCGACCGTTGATGATGCCGCCGGTCGGGAAATCCGGGCCGGGAACCAGCTCGATGAGATCATCATTGGTGCATTCGGGATCATCGATAACGCGAACGATTGCCTCGGCAATCTCTCTCAGGTTGTGCGGGGGAATGGAAGTCGCCATACCGACCGCGATACCGGAGGAACCGTTGCAAAGCAGATTCGGAAATTTGCCCGGCAGAACTTTCGGCTCCTGCAGTGTGCCGTCGTAGTTCGGCATGAAATCGACCGTCTCTTTTTCCAGATCGGCCAGCATCTCGACCGCGATATGGGTGAGGCGCGCTTCGGTGTAGCGCATGGCGGCGGCTTCGTCACCATCGATCGAGCCGAAGTTCCCCTGACCATCGACCAGCGGATAGCGCATGTTGAAATCCTGCGCCATACGGACTAGTGTCGGGTAAACCACCTGTTCGCCGTGCGGGTGGTAGTTACCCGAGGTATCACCGGCGATTTTCGCGCATTTACGATGCGGCCGGCCGGGCATCANGTTCAGGTCGTTCATGGCGACCATGATGCGNCGGTTNGACGGTTTCATGCCGTCGCGGATATCCGGCAGCGCNCGATTGGTGATGACCGACATGGAGTAATCGAGATAGGAAGACTTCATCTCCTCTTCGAGGAAGACGGTTTCAATGCGTTGTCTTTCGAGTGATGCCATGAGGCGGCGATTCCTTTATCGTTAGCGTTTTTTCTCTTTAGAAACGGACGNGGAAAGGTACGATGTTTAGTGGTGGAAGGCAAGGAAAAGAGGGGATGGATAGTTCACGTATCGTATTACCGTGTAATGCCTTACGATGTCGGTGGCCTCATGCTAGGGTGGATGGAGAGTGCCATTGACAATGCCAAGCGAGGTTTGTATGATAAGATGCTAGAGGGACGCGGGCGCACCAAGCGAGGATAGTTATTTTGCAGCTTGTATCGTTTCTTATGAATGCAAGGAAATCAAAGCAGCGAATCGAGTGGCTATTGGTAGCCTGCATATTCGTTCTCATTTATCTGTTCATTGTCGTATATAGTGATGTATTCGGAATCGACAGACCATCCTTGTCACCGAGCTTCATCAATCTCCCGATTCCCGTAGTCGTAGCCTTGTTCTTCGGTCTTTATCTCGGTCGATCGGACCCCCTTCAATACAGTGCCAGCAAGAACAAGACTCATAAATTCTTCAGGGATCAATTCCCCAGCAAGTACTTGCTTAGAAGATGCGATGAGTGCGTGGAGACAGACTCAACCTGTAACAACTACTTGAGTGAGAACTCCTATGATTACATTCGAATCTGGTTCGATGAGATATTTCATGGAGTGATCCAGAAGCAGAAGCCGGGTTCAGTTGAGGATACGTTCCGCAAGGGATACACATGTAAACTCATGTATTATTCGTCCAAAGCAATACTTTGGACCCTGATTGCATCCGTGGCCCTCCTGTGCTTCCATTATGTATTTCCAGTCCTGAGAGGCTTGCCATCTCCGAGTCCAGATCTAATGCACTTGGCTTTTCCTATCCTTCTGGCTCTAGCTCTGTTTCTTGTGCTCCTGTTAAATCGTGCATCCGGCAAGCAGCCGACTGGTTGCTGGAAGGCATGGCAACAGGTGAACGGAATGCACCAGTCGTGGCTTAAGAATAACGAAGCAGAATTGGTGCGCTTGATCTGTCTTAGAAATGGCGGTCAACTCATCTATCGACACAAGTGACTTCTGAACGCGACAACCGACCCAGATTTCGCCACCTTACCTGTGCCCGTTTGACCGGCCTTGAAAGGGCATCCAAGGCACTTATCAAGCGAGCCCTTGCACAGCACGAAAATCCTGTAGTAGCATGTTCTTTCGGCAAGAACTCGATGGTTGTTCTGCATATGGTGCGTCAGCTCAAGCCGGAAGTGCGTGTACTGTTCAACGACACCAGAGTCGAGTTCCCTGATACTTACAAGTTTAAGAAAATGATTACCGAAGAGTGGAACCTCAACGTAATGGAAATTGGGCCTACGAGGACGTTTTGGTGGGTAGTAGACCATTATGGCTTCCCTCTGTTCAATAGGGGAGGGTACAGGGATGCGTCAAAGTGTTGCTGTCGCTATCTGAAGGAGTATCCTATTGAGGCCGCCCTTCGCAAGTATCATTTTGATCTCTATTTTACGGGCCTAACTCGTCATGAGTCGCGGCGGCGGGAGTTTGCAGCAAGGAAGTACGGCCCTTACTTTTTTTCAAGACGCTTGAAGTACTGGAAGTGTCACCCAATTCAAGAATGGACATCCGACGAAGTGTGGGAATATCACCTCAAGTACCACATTCCCCACAACGGTCTATATGACAAGGAGCCGGTCGACGGCTATGACCTTCGTACTGGTTGTTGGCCTTGCACTATTCCCATTAAGTATGGAAAGGTTGAGTTTCTTCGGAAGAACTACCCCAAACTGTGGGCCATACTTCTTGACAGGGGTTTGGGCAAATTGATACTGGAGCGAAAATCTGGGACAAAGATCTCGGATGATGCTGTCCAACAATGGATCAATTCGCGCCCATGCTTCTTTGATCGTATCAAGTAAGTGGTGATAGTAATTGCAGGCGGCCATCGGGTGGAGTCCCAGACAACTTCTCTCAACAGAAAAACCCGGCAGCGCGAGCGCGCCGCCGGGCCGATTGTATTGCGGATAATCGTTCGGGCTATTTGGGGACAGCCCGAGCATCCCATTTTACCGGCCGGAACCAATTGCCGTCGGGCGATAGGTGAATGAGGCCATCAACCTTCGACAGAACTGGATAAGTCACCGCCCCTCGTTTGACTCCTGCCCGGCCGTCCGCGGGCATCGAAACTCTACCATAGTTCCCAGCCGCGAGTCACTTTTACACTGTGTCAGATGGTCTCCCGGTCAGCCGTCAGCCCGCTCGGTGCGACCGCCGGCCGAGAAACTGTTCCTCCATGATCTTTCCTCCTGTGCTAAACGGTCCTGTGCCAATGCGCAGCGGCAGATGTGAGGAGGTGAAGATGGGAGTTTGTATCGATTGTCGAATCAGTTCACACTATCGTGCTGCTAACGCCTGTGAGGTTGACGTCAGCAAAACCGGGAGAATCCCGATCGCGCCCCTAATGTAGTCTTCCGGGACCAGTTTGTCAAGGGATTTCATGGAGACTCGCATGGTATGCGGTCAGGTCACACCCGCCGGCGGCGGGCAAGACCTGACCGAACGGCCAGAGAATTGATGCACCGGCCTTCCTTTCAGCGTATATTGCGCGCCACAATGACATTATGAGAGGATGACCCCGTGAGGATAAGAACTGCTCTTTTCGCCCTTGCGCCGGCCCTGATGCTGGCAATCATCAGCATGCCGATCGCGGCGCAGGATAACCCGCTGTTAGTACCGTACACCACGCCGTACGAGACACCGCCGTTCGATAAGATTCAGAACGCGCACTATCTTCCTGCCTTTCAGGAAGGCATTAAACAGCAGGCAGCGGAGATCGCCGCAATTGCCGACAATCCGTCGGCTCCGACTTTCGACAATACGGTCGCGGCGTTCGATAGGTCGGGTGAGCTGCTGTCCAACGTGAGGGCTGTCTTCTACGGGCTGCTGGGTACCGTTACCACTCCGGAATTGCAGGATATCGCCAAGCAGTTGTCACCGCTCTTGTCCACGCACAGCGACAATATCTGGCTCAACGAGAAGCTGTTTGCCCGCATGAAAGCGGTATACGATCAACGGGCCACTCTAAAATTGAGCGCGGAACAGCACTATTTGCTGGAGTTGCTCTACCGCAATTTTCAACG
>PQAP01000052.1:0-8720 GCA_003105265.1 candidate division GN15 bacterium
CGGTTGACTATGAAGCGGTCGATCTTGACCTGCTTCATGAGAAGCGGCAAGAGCCGCAGCTTGACATCAATATTCTCCGCCGTCAGGAATCGATCGCCGACAAACCCGGGCGGATTGCCGACCACGACACTGTCCAGTTTCACCCCTAGCCCGCCCCAGAACGAGACGCTGACATCGCGAATCGTAATCGGCCGACCGAGTGCCGCGCTGCCCTTCTCGATCGCCAGTGCCTTGGCCTTCTCCACCGGAAAGAACAGTTGCACGGCGATGATCGCCAGAATGATGAGACCGACAACGACTCCGACTGTCCACAGCGCTATCTTCAGGAACCTATTCATAGCTCTTTGTACACCTTTCCATTTATCCCCGATGGCAGTGTAGAGCGGGCGAGGAATGATTTCAAGAAAAAAGTCGCGCCCTGCGGCGCGTCAGGACACAAGGCGCCTGCGCGCAGGTCACAGCGCGGACCTGAACGGTCCGCTTTCAAATCTCCAGCGTTTCACCCGGTTTCAGCACCACTACGCGCGAGCCCTGTACCTTCTGGGCAAATTCGTCAGGCGGAGCGGTGATGATCGGAAACGTGTCGTAATGAATCGGCACGACGATCTTCGGGCGCAGGAATCCGACTGCCAGGACGGCGTCGTCGATACCCATCGTGAAGTTGTCGCCGATCGGCAGGAAAGCCAGGTCGATCGCATTGGTGTCGCCGATCAGCTTCATGTCGTAGAAGAGACCGGTGTCGCCGGGATGATAAATGGTCTTCTGGCCGAGCGTCACGAGAAACCCGACCGCCGGGCCTGTGTACACCGAGGCATCGGAGCCGTACCCGCCCCCGTGATGAGCGATCGTCAGTTTGACGCGGCCGAATTCGAAGTTAAACGCGCCGCCGATATGCATCGGGTGAATTTTCGCGCCGTGCTTGGCGCACAGGTTGGCCAGTTCATAATTCGCAATGATCGTCGCGCCGTTGCGATTGGCAATGGAGATCGCGTCGCCGAGATGATCGCCATGACCGTGGGTCACGAGCACGTAGTTGACCTCGACCTCGTCCGGCTTGATCGCCGCGGTCGGGTTTCCCTGAAGGAAGGGGTCGATAATCAGCCGATGGTACCCATCGGTGAGCGCCACACAGGAGTGGCCGAGAAAACGAACCTGAACCATATAACCTCCCTGGTCATATTGAACTGTTCTGAATCGGCTATGGTATGTTCGCGATCAGTCCGCCGCCGAGCACGACATCGCCGTCATAGAAGACAACCGACTGGCCCGGCGTGACCGCACGCTGTTTTTCTACGAATATAACCCGGGCTGAATGCGCGGTCAAGGGAACCAGCCGTGCCCGCGCCGGTGCATGCAGATAGCGAATCTTCACTTCGGCGTCGAAAGTGTCCGCCGTCGGCTTCTTCCCTGTCCAGTTGATACGCTCCGCCAGCAGCTCGCCGCGATAGAGCGAATCCTCTTCCCCGACGATAACTTGATTCGATCCGACATCGATTCGCTGGACATACAGGGGCCGCGGGCTGGTCACGCCGAGTCCCTTGCGCTGACCGATCGTATAGAACGCCGTGCCGTTGTGACGGCCCAGGACGCTTCCGTCCTCGCCGACGATATCACCCGGCTCGAAGCTCCGTCCGCGGTGTGCTTCGTACTCGGAGAGAAAGCGCCGATAATCGTCGTCCGCAACAAAACAGATTTCCCGCGACTCCGGCTTGGTTGCCGTGCGAAGCCCGTGTCGGGCGGCTATTTCCCTGACTTCGGACTTAAGCAATCTGCCGAGCGGCATCAACGTTCGTTTGAGCGCGTCTTGCGATACGCCCCAGAGCACGTATGACTGATCCCGCGTCTGATCCACGCCCTTGCGAATGCGGTACGTCCCTTCCTCTCCCCTCTCGATGAACGCGTAGTGGCCGGTGGCGATATACTCACACCCCAGTTCATCCGCCTTCTTCAGGAACGCATCCCACTTCACTTCGGAATTGCACCGTACGCACGGATTGGGCGTGCGGCCGGCGCGATACTCCGAGACGAAATTCTCAATCACCGTCTCGCGAAATTCCGCCGATAGGTTCAGTACATAGAACGGCGCGCCGATGGCATCGCACACGAATCGGCAATCGGTAATGGAATCTATGGTGCAGCAGCGGCCATCCTTGTGGATATCGCCACCGACGTCGACGTAGTCCCACAGTTTCATGTGGGCGCCAATCACAGTGTACCCCTCCTCTTTCAGAAGCAGGGCTGCGACCGAGGAATCGACCCCCCCGGACATGGCAACCAGTACTCGCGCGCTCATGGTATCGTCACATTTGAAGTCGTCGACCTGTTACACACGGCTGGGGCGAGAGGGTGACATGGAGCGCAGCCGCTCGATTATCGGACCAAGCACGCTCAGCACGTGATCCAACTTCTCCTTGGTCGTCGAGCGGCCCAGAGAAAACCGAATGGCTCCCAAGGCAACCTCCGGCGCTAGGCCCATCGCAGTCAGTACGTGCGACGGCTCGGTCGATCCTGACGTACAGGCCGAACCGGAAGCCACCGCGATATTCTCCATGTCGAGCGAGAGAATGACGGGCTCGCCTTGAACTCCCTTGAAAGAAATATTCGCCGTTTGCACCAGGCGATTTTCGCGCGGCCCGTTCAGAACCGTATCCGGAATCCGGCTCAACACGGCATCGATGAAGTAATTGGTCAAGCCGCGGAGCGTCTCGTGATCATCGTGCATGCGCCGCCCGGCGACTTCCAGTGCCTTCGCCAACCCCACAGCACCGGCCACGTTCTCAGTGCCCGGTCGACGTTTTTTCTCGTGGGATCCGCCATACAGAAGCGGACGGACGCGAATTCCCTGCCTTACAAACAGCGCGCCGATTCCTTTCGGTCCATAGATCTTGTGAGCCGTGAGTGACAGCAGATCGACATCAAGTTCCTTCACATCGACCTTGACCTTGCCCACCGCCTGCACCGCATCAGTGTGCATGAGTGTTCCACGATGGTGGGCGACGCGCGCCAGCGCAGGAATGTCCTGAATCGCCCCCGTTTCGTTGTTGGCCAGCATGACCGATACGAGCGCCGTTCGATCGGTGACCAGCTTCTCCAGAGCAGCTGTCGACGAGAACCCTTCGCGGTCCACCGGCAGCAGATCGAGCCCGAATCCTTCCTTATGGTGAAGGAACTCCGCCGATTCCAGTACCGCGTGATGTTCGGCCGCCCCGACAATCAGATGGTTGCGCCGCTCGCGATTGGCATAGCCGATACCCATCACGGCCAGATTGTCCGACTCGGTGCCGCCCGACGTGAAGGTCAACTCCGACGGCTCACAGTTGATAAACGCCGCAATCTGTTCGCGCGATCGCTCCAGCGCGACTTTGGCCGACCGGCCGAATTGATGAACCGAACTGGCGTTGCCGAAGGTCTCTCCGAGGTACGGCAGCATGGCCTCGATGACCTCCGGATCGACCGGCGTCGTGGCGTTGTGGTCAAGGTAAATTGGCGTCATTCCTGATCCTGTTCCGGATATATTGTGCTCTGCCCGGTATGTGTTAGTGACCGTCGATATCTTCTACATTAGAACGCATACAATATAGTAAAGTGCCAGCGGGACTGCGGACCAAAGTGTTCGGTGGGAATCACCCGGGCATAGTCCACCCGAATCGGCCCGGCCGGCGTCACCAGCTGGATTCCGGTACCGCATGAGTAAGCCAGGACGTCGAACTTGAACTCCGAAAACGAGCGGAACCCATTCCCCATGTCGAAAAACACCGACTGCCAGAGCGGAAACTGCTTGAACAACCCCTTGATAAGAGGCGTGTTCTGCAGAATCTGGATCGTCTTCCAGCGAAACTCCTGGTTGAACACCGTCGTGACATTGGCGCCGTCGGCGCTGCCATCGCTTCTCAGCGGTCCGAGCGTGTTTTCGGCAAAGCCGCGCACGCTGCTCGCCCCGCCAAGGAAGAATCGGTCTTCACGCGGTACTGATGAGGATTTCCCGAACTCACGCACCCACCCGCCCATAATGCGCGAGGCGGATATCCAGCCCGGCCAGACGACCTGATACGATGAGAACGACGCCTCGAGCTTCTTGAAGCTGTCGTCGCCGCCCATGAATCCGCCCACATACTGGACCGACAGAGACGTGACCGATCCCCGGTCCGGGATGAATGGATTGGGGCGACTGTCGCGCCGATAATCGAGATACAGCTTCCGCCGGTTGGAGTAATCCTTTTCCTGAATTTCGATAACCGGCTGGTCGGCAGCCAGACCGTACAGCGATACCGACTGATACAGAAACCCCAGATCGGCGGTGATTTTGCGACCGAATTTCTTCACGGTGTAGGTGCCCACCGACCAGGAACTGATATCGTACGGCTGTGTCTGGGAGTGGATTCTGGGGCGCCATTCCCCGGACAGTGTAAGCGGCATGCGGAATCCCAGCAGCCACGGCTCGGTGTATCTGAGCGTATACCGGTGTTCGGTCAGCCGGCCGTGCCGTCCGACGCTGAAGGCGTACGCGCTGGTCAACTCGATTTGGCGGGAACCGAAGAGATGCCGCTGGCCGAACGTCGCCGAGAAGTCCCACAACAAATCCTGATACAAGGATTGCGCGGCCCCCGCCTGCACCGCCGCATACCGCGCCTTGCGCTCGCGGATACTCAGAATGAAATCCGGCCGCAGCCGATCGGGTGACGATTCATCACGGTTGAGCGTCAGGGAGCTGAAATACCCGGATTCATACAGACGTTGCTGCGAGTTGAGAATGTCGTCGCGCCGGTAGATGGCCCCCGGTTTCATCTTCAATTCGCGGCGGGCGACATACTCCGGGAACTTCGATAGTCCTTCTATCTTCACGGCGCCGAAATGCACCAGCGAATCCCCCTCGACCGAAAATGCCACCGGGGCAATGTTCGAAGTAGCGGTGGTATCGAGTGTGTAGCCAATCTCTGCGTACGGATAACCGGCATTGGCGAAGACCGTCTTCATGTCGTACTGCGCCTGCCGGAGTTGGAACGGATCGACCAGCTTTCCCTCTTTCAGCCGGCCGACAATCTTGCCCAATTGCGGATTGAATTTGCGGTCGTACGATCCGGCCACCGACACCGCACCGTAGCGATACTGCAAGCCCTCGTCGATAATGATACGCACGCGCGCGGCTGAATCGGCGCCGATCGGCTCATATTCGGAACGGACTCTGGCCGCGACAAAACCGTTGGTCAGGTACAAATACATGACTTCGAGACTGTCGCGCGTGGCGTTCTCCCGCTGAACCCGAATGCGGCGATCTCCCTTGAACCGGCGCCAGAAGCTGTCCTCATGTGAGTAGAGCCGCCCTTTGATGTCGTGGGCCGAAAAATACTTGTTCCCCTCGATCACAATCGACTTGATAGGCGGGCGCCTGCGTACCCAGCGGATAAGCGTGCGATCCGCACCAAACGAATTATCCTGAACTACGAAGATGAGCAGAAGAAACAGCCAGAGGTACCGACTCATCAAAACTCCCACTTGAGCTGGAGATTGAGATGATACAGGTCCTGATCGTCTTTCAGCCCCTCGAGCATGAACGATTTGTTGAAGCGGTATTCAAACCCTACTTCCTGCCCCAGCTTATGCGACAACTGCGAGCGGCCGTAAATGTAGAGATTCGGGCTGGTATAGAATCCGAGCGTCACCTGCGAACTGAGCGGGTCGAGTTTGCCGCCATAGGATGGATCGATCTCGAACGTCTCCACTCCGAGCCGGCTGAGTTGTCGCGTACCGATCTGCGACATCTGAGTCGACACCAGGCCGGACATGCGCTGTTCGATCTTGGTCATCGCCCGCGCCTGACCGGTGTCCGCGGCGGAATAGTTGGCCACCAGCAGCGGCAGGATGTCGGAATTGCCGAAGCCATCCCCCACCGTGTTGAACTCCGGATTTTCCAGCGTACCGGTGATGTGCAGCCCCAGTTCCATGTTTTCCTTGACGCTGTCCGGATTCTGGCCGATGCCGGCGATCTTGGCGTACGCCGTGATGTCCAGCGTTGGGTTCAGCGTATCGATATTGTTGTAAATGACTTTGCTGCCCGGATCAATCTGAAAGGTTTTGTCGAACAGGAAACCGCGTCCGCGGATGACGTCCATTTCGCCGATAAAGCGATAGTCGCCGCTATCCCTGATGACGTTCATCTGTCCGGAGAATTCGGCGTCGATATCATCGTTCTTGATCCAGTAATTGGACAGCACATCGACATTCAGGTTCAGGTTCCACGTCTGGTCACCGGACAAAAGCATCATCAGCGGCGACCCTTCTTCGGCGGATGCGAAATTGACGAGGTAGCGCGCCGAGGTGACCGTCAGATCACCCGATACGGTCGGCGGCGTTTCCCCCTCGACATGCAGCCGACCCTCGACAATCCCCTCTATATCATCGAGATCATACTTGACGGGGAATCCCTTGGGGATGTCGACATTTACGTCATAATCAAGTACCCGCAGCGATTTGACCGTGATCGTGCCGTCGATATAGGCGTAACTCTTACCGGTCACCGCCCGCGGGTTGCGAACATACGTGTCGATCCGGTCGATGATAATCTGGTTGTCATTCATCCGGACACTGGCGGTGTCGGCATAGATGGTGTCGGCCAGATCAAAATACTTTAGCCGTGCTTTCTCGATGGAAGCCGTGCCTTCCAGATGCGGGTTGTTCGGCGTGCCAAAAAGCCGGAAATCGGACCGAAAGTCCCCCTGCAAATCCTCGACACTCGGCAGCAGAAGAGAGACGAGATCAAACCGGTTGTCGGCAGCGGTGATCGACACGTCGAACGGCTGGTCCAGCGGCCTGACTAGCGAATCGGAGGCGAAATCGATATCGACATTAAGCATACCATGCGCCGCATAGTGACCCGGATGCGACTCCAGGAGCAAGCTGTCCAACGTGAACACCTGTTGCTTGTATTGGCCCGTCAGACGAAGGTCACCCAGAACCAAGCTGTCATAACTGAGAGAATACAGATGTCCCTTGAGGGTGAAGACCGGGTTTCGGAAGGTTCCGCTCAGGTCGGTCTGGAAAGAGGCCTGGCCATCGGCTGGGAAGTCCGGCCACTTAAGCCGCATCCAGTTTCTCACCGGAATATCATTCGCCGAAAGCGCGAGCCGCATCGACTCATCGTAATTCACCCGCCCCAGCGCCATGAGCATAGTCGGACCGGAAGCGAGCGCGGCCTTCTGAAAGTCAAAACCAGCCGAATCAATCGCAATCTGCAGCGCGCCACGATTGTACAGCGTTTGTTCCAGCGCCGATAGCGTCAGCGTATCGATGATCAGTTCCTGCGGGTAAATGAGGTGGCGCAGTTCCCCGGCTCCGACGAGACGCGCATCAGGACCGACAGCTCTCGCGGTGTCAATATGCACGATATCCGAATCCAGGCCGAGAACGGCATACGCCGTGTCATACGGTATGTTCCACATGGCGCCGTGGAAGAACCGGGCCTGGACCGCGCCCCGCTGGGCGGTGAGAAACTGCTGAACATGGAAGTTCACTTCGCAACTGTCGCCGTACAGACCGTATAACCAGCAGGAATCAGAGGCAAAGTAACCGTCGAGGTTCGGGTCCTTCGTCCGTCCGCTGATGACGGCCTCGGCGTATCCGCGTCCGCCCGGCTGCTTGAGAAACAGCTTGCCGCGATAGCGGTCGAGGTTGGCCAGTTGCGCCCGTACCGCCAGATTCATATCACCGGAGTAGTTCACGTCGCCGTGTACATGGAACGTGTTCTCGAAATAGGAAACCAGAAACGTGTCCGGGAAACTGATTGACCGGGTTGTGATGACCATGGTACCGACGCCGTGCTGAATCGGATATTCGTCGAAGGAAGATTCCGTCAGGTCCACCGCTAACTGCAGCCGTAGTGAATCGTTCTTGAAGGAACTGCCCTTCAATTCCAGATGGCCTGATAAATCGGACTCAAAGGTATGCGGTACAATCCTGTCGAGATTGAAATTCTTCACGTCGAGCGTCGCGCCGTACTGTTCGGGCCTGGCCGCTAGGTCGAATTCCGCCCTCCCCTGCAGCGCGCACGTACCCAGAGCGATACCGCGAATGGTGTCCAGATACAGGTGACTCTTCTCATACCGGAAATTGACTTCGAGATTTTCCAGTTCCGCCATCAGGAACCGGCCGCCCAGCGCAACCTTGCCCGACACTTCCCCGCCGGACAGGTTGACATTGCCGTAAGCATCGACAATCCCGGACAAGCCGACGCCGAAAATCGAGGTGATGGCTTTCAGGTCAAGGTCATCAGCGTTGTAGGTAATCTGCCCGGAGCGCGACGCCAGGTCGTACACTCCGCTCACCTTGAGCCGGCCATCCTTCTCCGCAATCGTCAGGTCCTGAGCGGTAATGTTGCCGTTGGCGTAAGTGACCTTCCCGGCCAGCGACGGTATCTGAAATCCCTGCTTATTGGAACTGAAACTCGCCTGGTGAATGTCCGCCGCCAGCGTGCCGCCTTCGTAACTGAGCGCGCCGTCCCAGTTGATGTCGAAAACCTGGACGGTATCGTGTGGGCGCGCCAGCATGACCGCGCAGTGATTGAGCAGAAGCTTGTCAATCGTGACATCCGGCGTCTCTCCGCCGCCGGTCGTATCCCGCGCCATGGTGTGGGGGAACGACAGCTTGCCGGTGCTGTCTGAAGTGAGCGCCAGCCGGGCCGAATCGAACCAGACATACTGAAACTGGTACGCCTGATTCATCAGATT
>PQAP01000052.1:8926-21625 GCA_003105265.1 candidate division GN15 bacterium
GGAACAGGTAGTAGTAGCCGCCGAAACCGATCACGAGGATCAGCGCCAGGACGATCAACAGCAACTTCAACCACCGTCGCATGGTTTATCGAGCTCCAACCTTCTGAAAGATCCGTCGTGCGGTCTCGCCGCCATCGCCGGACGCCGGGCCAATGTCATCGATCACCGCCGCCACGAGCGCCGCCGGAGCGCCAACATTCAGAGCCCCGCGAATGTGTGAGAACAGCGGTTGCTCGTATCCTTCCATAAGGTGAAAACCGACGCTCGCAATCTCCCGTTCGACTTTGCCAAGCCCCGGTCGGCTCATCACCTTGCCATATCCTTCTACAATCATCCACCGGAATACTTCCGGCGCCATCGATTCAATCCTGGCCCTCAGCGGCTCGTAGGCCGTGCCGTATATCTCCCGGCACAGCACTTCGCCGATATTCATGTAGCGGTCAAAGTCGTCGCCCCCCACCGATGGTAGCGCATCACGCCGGGACATCGCGGGCAGTTCCCGATTCAGCACGTCCGCCGCCAGAAGCATGCGGGGAAAACCCAGGAAAAGATACGACTGAAGCACCACTTCATACAGCGCGTCCCGATCCAGAGCATGTTTCCGCCCCAGCGCCAGCGCGGCGATCATGGTATCATCATCGCCGGTCGCAATCGACGCGGCATACAGGGCAATCGCGCGCGGGACGGCGAACGGTTGCGATGTCAGCGCGGCCATGCGTTCCCGCAGCAGGTGGATTGGCTTTCCTGAATTCATGACGGGTAAATACGTACAACCCAAAACAGGTTGCAATGTGAATTTTCTAACGGAGACGCTTGAGGCGGGCCTCGAGCCGCGACACTTCCTGCTTGAGGTAGTCGAGCACCTGCACGAGCGAATCGGCCGTCGGTCCCGATTGATCGAATTGCTCGACATCGTAAAACGGCGTGTTCAACTCGATCTCCTTGCGACCGACGATTACCCGGGCATTGTGCACGTCGTTCTGCCTGATGAATGTCAGGTCGATAGCGGTACCGGGCGACGAGCGCCGCACCAGGGTCGCCAGTTGTCCGGCCGAAGTCAGTCGCTGGCTGTCATAGCCGATAATCAAGTCCCCCTTTTGCAGACCGGCCGCAGCCGCCGGTGAACCGGGTACTACCAGCGTCGTGACCGCGCCCTGAGAAATCATGGTCGTGGCCCGACCGGCCGAGCCGGCAAACTGGAAAGGACTCGCCAGCTCAATCGGCGGCACGATCTCGATATCGGCGGTCGACACGCCCACATATCCGGCGTGGCGATCACCATACTGGCAAATGTAGCTCACTATCTGCGACAGTTGGTAGGCCGGCACCGCCACCGCGACGCGGGCCCCCTGACCGATACTGCCGACAATCAGGCCGAGCAGTTCACCCGACAGATCAAATACACCGCCGCCGTAACTGCTGGATGTGATCGGCACTGAAAACTGCAAACTGCCGTCTGGTCGCGTGCCGGCACAGAATCCCATCGCCGGAGCCGCACGCAACCCGTAGGCGTTTCCCATCGCCAGCACCATCTGCCCCGCACATACCTGTCGGCTCGACAGCCGCGCCGGCATGCCGAGCCGAACCGGCACATGCAGTACCGCCATGTCTGTGAAATAATCCACACCGACCAGTGTCGCAGGAATCTGGCGGTCATCGATTTCCACCTCGATCTGGTCCTGTCCGGCGACGCTCGATGCCGCCACGAGCACGTGCCCCAGCGTGTCGAAAATGAGACCGGACGAGACGAGATTCTCCACCGCCTCGCCGGTTGTCCCGGCCATTGCCCCGACTCTCGCACGATGACTGCTTTCGATCGTGACGACCGAACGGGACATGTCGAACACCAGATCGTTGAAGCCGACTTCGAGCGACGTGAGTGGGCGGTCGGCCGACCATGCCGACGGGGAATAAAAAACCGCCCAGAACAAAACCAATAGCGTGATCCGAGCGGCTCTCAAAGAACTCGTTACCATTTTAGTATACCGTGTGCGTCTCCTTTGCCTGGACTGCGCCGGCCGGTTCATACGTTCGAAGGACCGGGCGAATGCGCAGACCTGACAAATCGAGACGCCCGTCGTTGTTATACGGCACGACGAAATGAATGACGATCCGCGGCTCCTGATCGGCAAAGCCGGCTGCGCTGGTCAGCATGCCGGACACGCGGTTCACGCGCTCCGCCTGCACGAACTGCGAGCCGAACGACCAGTTCGGGCTGACATTCGTTATGGCTTCACGATCGCGCACCGGCTGGACGGTCAGATAGGAATTGTCAAGCGATGCCTGCTGTCCACTGCTGCCCATCATACGGTCACGCCAGAGGTAATTGCTGCCGACAAACGCCAGCACGGCCAGCATCACGACCGAAGCGACCGGCACCAGTCGGGGCCAGCTGAATACCGGCGTACGGCGCGGCATATACGCCTTCGTGCGCGTCTCGCTGAACCGCTCGCGGGCGATTCGATCGAGCAGTCGGGCATTGAAATCGGCCGAGACTGTCGGTCCCTTGATGGAGCCGGTGGCGGCGGCTATGGTGCGCACGGCGGCTTCCTCGCGGCGGCACAACGCGCACCCGGCAAGATGTTCGCGCATCGCCAGCAGATCACGACCGGTCAGCTCGTCCCTACAATAAGCTGACAGGTAGGAGCGTGCCTTTTGACAACGCATGGTGTTCCTCCAGTCTTGGTGTTAGCTTGTCACGAAGTATCAACCGGGCGCGATTCACGCGCGACTTGACCGTTCCCAGCGGCACATTCAGTACCGTCGCCACTTCCTCGTACGGCATCTCCTGAACGTCACGTAGCACGAAGGCCGTCCGGTATTTTTCCGGCAGATCCTTGATGGCGGCATCGAGCGCCTGCGGCAGATGGCTGGGCAGCTTCATTTCGACGGCAAACTCGGCCTCATGCCCCTGCATTTCGGTGATGTCGAAGAATTTGAATTTGCGGTACCGCCGCAATTGATTGCGGGCCAGGTTCAGCGCTATCGTGTAAATCCACGTCGACAGACAGTGCTGAAAATTGAATGATTGGCGGTGCTGATAGACTCGAACGAACGTCTCCTGGACGATATCCTCGGCTTCTTCCGTCGATGACAGCATCCGGCCGATGACATTCATGAGACGATCCTTGTAGCGATCGACCATTGTATTGAAGGCGACCATATCCCCGCGCTGGATCGCTCGCATCAAATCGTAGTCGATGTCCTTCTCGGTCTCTTTGGCCATGATTTAACCCTTGATCACACGTTCTCTATGATAGTACCAAGCACCATGCAATTAGTTCCGAAAAATATGCGGCAGCGCGGTCACGGTACTATTCTCTGCCCCAAAGGATTACGGTGTGTTCCGTATTCGCTCAGGGCTATTTCACAGCCCGGATGATATAGGAATTATCGGGGTTTCACCGGAATGTCAACATGTTTTCGTATTACGTTGCCTGACAACACGTTAACGAGTGAATAAACTCCCCCATCCGGACCGCGAAAGAAGGAAGCCGGCAACGGCGAGAATCAAGCTCGGAATCGCAATCACCCGGTACACCTTCCCGAGATTGGCCTTGAAGTAGTCCGCGGAGAGAATCAAACACAGGTGCGTCGGCGACAGCAGCATCCCCAGATACCCCGCCAGATAGCCAAGCAGGATATTCCCGGGCACCAGAGTCGGCTGATACATGAAGCCGGCCAGCAGCGCATAGCCCATCCCGATATAGGCGGCTACCATGCCGGTGAGGAATCCAAGCGTGAAGCAGACGAGCACAATCAGCGCCCACGGCGGGAAATGCATAGCGTTCGCGAAGGCCGGGACCGAGTTGATGGCGCCCGACAACTCGAGAACGGTCTGAAACGACATGATCCCGAACACCACCAGGGTGAGCCGGTACGACAACCCCTTCCGCATCGCCTGGAAGAGAACCGGCTTACTCGGGCGCGCAATGACCATCAGCGCGACCAGCGCAATCATAATACTGAATACCAGATTTACGCCGAGCACGCCGTAGAGCAGGATTGCTCCGATTATCGGCCACAGTGATTTCATTATATCCACCAGCGCCCGTCCGGTGTNGCCGCCGGCTCCGGGCGAGCGGTCGATCTGCCNGGAGAGAAAGANGCCGCCCAGAATCACCATGAACACTGAGAGCGGAATTTGCATCATCGCGACGCGCGACATCGGCATGCCGGTNACNGCNTCGGTGAGAATCACCCCCGGATAGATCGGCCAGAACGGTTCGGCCAGATGGCGAAACCAGTAGTTGACGCCGGTCTTGAATTCCGGCGAGTACTTGGGTTCGGTCAGCAACGTCCCCACCAGCGGCGCCGACAACAGCGCCCCGCCGGGCATCGGCATCAGCCCGATCAGAAACGGCAGAACGGCCACCGCTGTGCGTGTGCCGCCGTAGAGTCGGCGACAGGCACCCGATAAACGCTCCAGATGTCCGAGATCGCTCAGGAGCGCGCCAAGAATGGTCACCAGTACGATAACTCCGGTGAGCGACAGGAACCGCGGTGACTTCAGCAGTTGCCAGTAACCGTCCAACAGCGTTGGCACCGCTATTCCGTACAGCGCGGCTGCCAGCAGCCCGGCCGCGAACAGCGTGATGCCGACCGGCGCTTTGTACCGGAGGGCAATGACGATCCCGGCGATCACGACGGCCAGCTTGACTACTTCCATCATGTCAAATAAGCGATTGCGCACGATGCAGTCAATCCGGAGTTTGAGTTCCACACTCTTTATTGATTGTCCTGAGACAAAGTTCCGTGACTCGAAATCCTGCATATTGTTGTTGCCAACGCGACCACACGACATCACTATGGTTCCCGCATCGACAATAAGGGAATTCGTTCGATTGAAAAGTATCGTCTCCATGAACGGCCGGTTGCTCTCTCGCGATAAGGCGAAACTGTCGGTATTCGATAATTCGCTGCTATATGCTGAAGGGTTGTTCGAGACTCTTCTTGCGGTGGACGACCATCTCGTATTCGAATCGTATCATCTGAAACGCCTGCAAGCCGGCGCACAGGCGATCGGATTGAAACTCCCGGTGAGCATGAAGACTATCTCGACATGGACCCGGCGCACGGCCGCGCGACATCCGGACCGGATCAAGAAAGTCCGGCTGACGGTCTCCAGCGGCGAATCGGCGCGTTGGACCGGCAAGCAGGGGAAGCCGCAGGTGATCGTCGCGGCGGCTTCTCATGTCATTCCGGAACGGCCGTTTCGACTGCTGATCTCCCCTTTGCGCGTGGACCAGGATTCGTCGCTTCGCCGCATCAAGACCATTTCTTATGTGCTGCAGGCGGCCGCGCTGAAGCAGGCGGTCGAGCGCGGCTTCGATGACGCCTTGCTCCTCAACGAAAAGAACCAGATCGCGGAGGTGACCTCGGCTAATCTCTTCTGGGTTAAGCGTGGCAGGATTTTCACGCCGCCGCTGTCCGCCGGGTGTCTTGAAGGCGTGACGCGGGCAGTGCTCCTCAAACAAGCGTCGCGGCTGGGACTCATGGCCGAGGAAAGAGATATCACGCTTGACCGCATCGCCTCAGCCGATGAGGTCTTCGTATCAAGCTCGCTGAAACTGGTACTGGCGGTAGCGGAGATTTCCGACGGTCATCGTCAGCTGCGCTTCAAACCCGGACCGGTGACCGCGGCGCTTCGCAGGCAATTCTTCGTCCTGGCCGGTGCGAAAGAACGTTGACCGACGGGAACCCGACATGCACCACCGGTGGCCTGTTTTAGTTTGACTCCGCAAGCCGAACCTCTCTATTCTGCTTAAGACGCGATACGGAGATCAGTGACGCTATGGTTAAATCGATATGTTTTCGCGGGGCCTTTGTCGCGCTGGCAATCTCGCTGGCGGTGGGACAGGCAGCACTCAGTCAGGACAGGAAGCCGCCATCCGAAAAGCAGAATCGTCATGGAAAGGCGACCGCCTCCTTCTACGATGTCCCCCCTCGTTACCTGATCGATATTCCGACCGCCGGCACGCTGCCGCGCGGCTACTTCGGTATCGGGTTTCGATTCTATTCCTACGGCGGGGCGATTGCGTACACGGATATCGGTATATCGAACCGCTTTCTGCTCGGAGTCTCCTTCGGCGCCGACAGCACGATCGGCGCAGTCGAGCCGAGGTGGAATCCGGATATGGAATTCAATGTCAAGTTCCGGCTGGTTGATGAACTGGAGTATTTTCCAGCGGTCTCGATAGGGTTCAATTCGCAGGGTGACGGCCACTACAGCCGGGAGTACAAGCGCTACGCGTACAAGTCGAAGGGGTTCTATGCCGTCGCCAGTCGCAGCTTCTATTTCTATAAGTGGACCTCCGGATGGCACGGCGGCATCAACTACTCGACTGAGAACGATCGCGACAAGAACGGGAATATCAGCTTATTCGTCGGTTTCGACGCAACTTTCAACTATGACCTCGCCTACCTGATGGAATACGATTTCGCACTGAACGACAACAAGGGCGCGGTGGCTTACTCCGGCCGCGGCCGGGGCTACCTCAACGCCTCGCTCAAATGGCTCTTCACCGACAATCTTGAAATGGAGCTTATTCTCAAAGACCTGCTGGTCAATCGGCGGGAGTCGAAGATGTTCTCACGGGAAGTGCGGTTCCAGTACATCGATCATTTCTGATCGGGACTGATCGGCGCCGCCTAGAGTCCGAATGAGCGCCAGCGATCGATTACCATCGCCGCGAAATCGCCGACCGTCGCAATTACTTTCTCGCGGTATGCTTTGACCTGCGACAAATCGTAGTTCGGGTAGCCCTCCCCTTCCTTGTAAAGCAGAATGGAACCGGGAACCGGATAGACATCCGCGCCCGGCTGCATATAATAGGCGAGTTCCGGTTTGTAGTCGGCCTGACCACCCAGTGCGGGCTCGATTGATTGTACCAGCGCCGTTTCATCGGTTCCGGCATGTCCGCCGACATGGCCGAAAAATTGACGGGTCATTTCTCCGCACAATTCCCACCAATGAATCACGGCGATATTCGCCTTGTGCCGGCGGTGGAAATCAGCCGCGGCGGCTTTGAGCATGCTGTTGTTTCCCCCGTGACCGTTCAGCATGATCACATTGTGAAAACCGATACCGGCGAATGAGTCGAGAATATCTGACACGAAACTCTGGTAAGTAGATTCGGTAATCGTTATGCCGCCGTTGTAGCGGTACAGTGATCGCGTGATCCCGTAATTTAGCGTCGGCGCAATCAGCGCGTTGAGCCGGTCGGCAATCCCATTGGCGATCAGCTCCGGAATCAGGTTGTCGGTCCCGATGCACGAGGCACCGTGCGCTTCGACCGTGCCGCCCGGAAAAACGACGGTGTCGATCTGCGACGGTACCAGTTTCCGGACCGTCATCCAGTTCAGATGTTGGAGGTGGCGTTCCATGCCGTGTTAAAGGCGGGTGAGCAGCCGCTCGATCACGATTTCGGTCTCGTGCGCGGTGAACTCATCCCCCTCGATGCGGTACTGATTGATATCCCGCGCCATGATCTCAAGATATTCGGATGATTCGACCGCATACCAGATTTCGAGCTCCGACCAGGACAGCTTCTTCTGCGAAAAAGCGTCCGCCACTTCGGAGTAGATCGATGATGACTTCCAGTCGAACTGGGCCAGGTCGATCTGGTAGCCGCCCGACAAACCGATCGTGTAATACCGTCCTTCGGGCGTCGGTCCGAACACCGCATCCGATGCCTTGAGCATCTTGATGGCGACCTTCATCATGTCGGGAGTAATGGTCGGGGTGCGGCTGCCGATCATCAGCACATTCTTGTATCCCGCAGTGAAGCAGTCCGTGAACACGTGCCCCATACGGAATCCCCAGCTTTCCCGATCCTGCTCGTACTGCGTGAACCGGTCGTGCAGACCCTCGAGGCGTTTGCCGTCGAGTTTCTTCTCGAGATAGTCGAGCGCCGTCTTTACCAGACGTTTCCTGTCCGGATCGTTGATATAATACAGCCGCGTGTCGGCGGCGACGACTTCCAGCGCGTTGGCGACGGTGTCGGTGATGAAGGCCTGGTGCAGGAATCGAAGATCATCTCCCTTGATGATCCCGAGATCCATGCTGGAGCCATCCTCGCTCGGCTCCTGCACGCAGACAGCTATGACTGTATCGCACTTCTTACGAACTGACATACCTAGTGTCTTGTGTTACTCCGTCAGGAATATATGAGCGGTCACACAGGCCGTCAAGCGGGGCAACAGATTTTCCGATTTTTTTTCAGCCGATATTCTGCAGCGACGGAAACAGGTCCAGCAGCCATGTGGATATGCGCTGCAACAGGTCGAAGAAGATGAGTACACCGACCAGCATGAGCAGTCCGCCCGAGATGATCTCGACCGCGCGGAAATGACGCTTGACAAATCCGAACGTTCCGATGAGATAGGTAAACAACAGGGCCGTAAGGATGAACGGAATCCCCAAACCGGCGGAATAGAACGCCAGAAGCACCACGCCCTGATTGAGCCCGCCACCCTGCTGGGCGGCCAGCGTCAGAATGGAACCGAGAATGGGACCGATGCACGGCGTCCAGCCGAATGCAAAGGCGATTCCGATGAAAAATGCACCCAGAATACCTTTCTTCTTCTGTTGGTCGAGATGAAATCGCTTCTCGTAGTTGAGGGCATTGATCCGAAACACGCCCGCCACATGCAGCCCGAAGAGAAACACCACCACTCCCGCTATCTTGTTGAACAGCGACAGGTGCATCTTCAGCCAGTGTCCGATTTCGCTCGCTCCGGCTCCGAGCATTATGAAAACAAAGGAGAAGCCCAGCACGAAGAACAGCGTATTGAGCACCAGCTTACCATAGCGCGAACCCGCCCGCTCGCGATTGCTCAATTCCTCGATCGACATGCCTGAAATGAACGAGAGATACCCCGGAATCAGCGGCAGAACGCACGGGGAAAGAAACGACAACAGCCCGGCCAGAACAGCGGCGGAGATTTCTACGGTCGGTTGTTCAAACATGCTCTTTCTCTAAACCTCGCGGGTTCGGGGTGAATCAGGCCGGTGATGGACAGGAATCAACTCTCACGCCGGCGCTGCTGTCGGGCAACGATCTCGCTCTTGATGAGCTGAAGCAGTTTCTCCGAATCAATCTTGGACAGAATCTTCTCGGCGATCCGTTCCCCCAGATCTCTGGCCAGTTCGCGGCTGAACATCGCCACCTGCTGCGGCGTCACATTCTCCAGCGTCTCTTCCCAGGCCAGGTCCCGCGCCTTAGGGGTTGCGGCGGTCGGGGTATCGCCGACCAGCCCCGAGTCCGGCTCGGTTGATTTGAGGACCTCGATTTCCCGCTTGAACTCATCAATGAACTTTTCGACATCGGCTCCACGGCCGGTCGCCGATTTCGATTCCGGCACGGATTTGCTTTCCACTCGTGACGCCGGTCCCGGCGTGTGCGGGTCAAGCATCGAGGAAGTCGTGGCAAAACTCAGTTTATGAGAATCCGGGCCGGCGGTTGCGGGTGCCGGTGACGGCGGAAACGCCGGCTTATCTGAAGCGCTCTCTTCGCGCATGGAGTTGACAAACCAGTCGTAATCGTGCTGCTGTTCCTGGCGCTGCACTTTGAAGGCGTCGGGATCGGTCAGCCCGTATTGATCTGACATTATCTCGAGCTTGCTCGTGCCGGACGGCGGTTTCTGATTCTGGGTTGCCGCAATCTTGCCCGACCGCCGCATGATATCCGTCTGGTCCTCATTGATCATGAGTGTTTCGACCCGGTGCGACTCGTTATGGGACGCCTGATCCCCATCATCCTGCCCGATCTGGGTCGAGCGGCTGATTGACGTCGTCGAATCCAGTTTGATGCCGGTAGACGTTTGCCCCAGCACTTCGGAGTCAGTCACATCGAGTTGATCCAAACCAAGTGCCGCGTCCAGAAACTCGTCGTCGATCGAAGCCGGTCCACCTGCAGACGCATTCGGGGACTTTATTTCGCTGAACGAGGAGAACGTTTTCACCTTCTGCAGGAAATCACGCGGGTCCACCGGCCTAGCCACCATGACTTCCGGCGGAAATGGCAGGTCCATCGGTTCGGTCGGTTGAAATAGTACGAGCGGAATCGACGACGTCCGGGCGTCCTCGCGAAGCTTGTTGTAAAATGGCGTTTGATCGGCCGACTTGAGATCGGCGCCGAGGACAATCACGTCCGGCCGGGAATATTGAAGCACTTCCTTCGCCTTCTCACCCGTGGAGACGGCGATAACTTCATACCCGTTCTGGCGAAGCACGGATTCCGCCACCCCGCGTACGGCATCGGCGCTTTCCACTATCAGCACCCGCTTACGCATGACTACCGGCTGTTCTCCCGTTCTTTCTTGTTGCCACCCAGTTGATTCGAGGCCTCCTCAAGAAATTTCCGGTCAGCCCGGCTCAGGTTTTCGATTCCGACCTCGTTGATCTTGTCCAGAATCGAATCGACCCGCTTCATAATCTCTTGGGCCTCCAGTCTCTTCTTTTCCAGTTTAGCTTCCTGTCGACGGTAACGCAAGTTTTTTAGCTTTCGGCCGATTCGCGTCCATCGCCAGTCCAGCTTAATGTAGGCCAGTCCACACAGCGCCCCGCCCAGATGTGCCATGTGGGCCACATTTGGTCCTCCGAAAAAGAAGCCGAGAACCATCAGCGCCGGCACCGCCCATTTCACCTTGATCGGAATCAGGAAATAGATATACAGGTAGCGCTGAGGAAACATGAGCCAGTACGCCACCAGGACGCCGTAGATAGCCGCCGATGCGCCGATCGTGGTCACGTGCTGAGTCGGGAAAACAGCGAGCGTAAGCGCTGCGCCGGCCAGGCCGCAGATTACGTAAAAACGGCTGAAAGAGCGGGTTCCCCACGCGTACTCAATCTCGGTCCCGAACATCCACAACGCAAACATGTTGAAGAACAGGTGCCAGAAGCCGCCGTGCAGCACCATGTAGGTGACGACCTGATAGAAATACTTGGGGAACTGACCGAAGAAGAGCGCCGGCGTCAGNCCGAATATCTCCGTCAACCGGGGATAGAAATACTGGGCGACGAAGATCAGGATGTTGGATATAAGGATCGNCTTGATAAAGGGCCCCGGCCGTCCCGGTCCCAGACTCGGGGTCGGCTCGGCATATCCGCTGTCACTGTACTGTCTCATGTCTGATTAATTATCGGCCAATCTCAGACGCTTATTACACCACCGGGAATAACGACTTACGCCTGTCCGCTATTCGCTGCCACGCTGACGGTCGGATGGTTTGACGGTCATTTTGGACTTGTCCTCCACCGGAGGACGGCACGAATCACTGACTCACGTCGGCACCCCCATCCGGGGAAGAAGTTTGCCGACGACAAACCACCACACAAAAATCAGGGCTGCGAAACCGAGAAGATCAAGCCAGTTCACGAATACGACTCCAACTCATTTTACCTGAATCGAAATGGCCCGGAGCCACCCTCCGAGCCATCTAAATGGAACGCGACCATTCGCTCATTGCGCCGCTCCGGCAACACGCCGGGCCGGCGGCATCATCGTTACGACAGCGCCTTCTCGATCCGGGCCAGCAACTGGGCCTTCGGTATGGCGCCGATTACCTGGTCCACCACCTGGCCGTTCTTGAAGAACAGCAGTGACGGAATCGACATAATATTGTANTTCCCGGACGTCCGGCTGTTATTGTCAACGTCAAGCTTGGCAATCTTGATTTTGTCCCCCATATCCCGAGCCACTTCTTCAAGAATCGGGGCAATCATCTTGCACGGTCCGCACCANGTGGCCCAAAAATCGACTACNACCGGGCGGTCNGACTGCAGNACCTCCGTCTCGAATGTCGCGTCGGTGATCTCAACAGGTTTGCTCACGAAAAATCCTCCATATAGCAATAGTTTCGTTCTCTGCCCATTAACAACCCGGTGCCCAATCGGTTCCGAGACCGCAACAGGAATCGGTGGCTCGCCCGGGCCGACCATATATACGGTCCCCGCCGGGGAAAATCAAATCTCATTCTGGCCATGCCCTGCCGTCGACAGCGCTGCTCACTCCCGATGCGCAAGTACGTCGACTGATTCGTAGCGCCGTCCCGCCGGACCGCGATGGAACGACCGCACCTGATCGGCGAATGCCTCCAACCGGGTATCTTCAGCAGTGTCCTGAAGCCCTTCGTAGGAGATATTCAGCCAGGGAATCTGCCCCAGATCGGCGGAAAGTTTACGCGACAGCGACGATACCACCGTCCCCGGCATGCAGTTAAACGGCATGGCATTCACGATGCCCGCCGCTCCGGATTGTGCCATCTCGATGGCTTTGCCGACCGACAGAATCGCTTCCCCTTTCACCTCGCGCGGCATATACTCCGACGCCCGCTTGAGCACCGAGCCGACCGGCTCATCGTGAGGGATCGGATAGCGCGATGCGAACGCGCGGAAGATCTGATGCTCCTGTCGCTCCTGAATGAGAATCTGGAGATGGCCCTTCAGCCAGTCTTTGAACCGACGGTCGGTCCATGAATCACGGCGATACGTCCACGACGTATAGAGCGGCCATTCGGAGAAGGTGGCCAGACGAATCTCCACCCCCAGCTTCTCCAGCTTCGCAATGAGATGATTGTTGGAGAACCGATTGTTGCGCAGATAAATCTCACCCACCACGCCGACCACCGGAAGCCCGCGCTCCTGCCTGCTGATCGCTGCAAACTCCTCACCGGCCGAGGCCGCCAGTTCCGCCA
>PQAP01000053.1 GCA_003105265.1 candidate division GN15 bacterium
AAACCAGCTGTTCGTGACGTTGCGCGTCTCCGATGGCCCGATATAGTCGATCACCACGTTATCCCACGTCACGGGATTCCCGTCGACATCGCACGACTTGATCATGTCGACCGTGGCGTCGAAATAGCGGTTGATTCGCTCCGTGTACGCGCTCTCGCTTTCTCCCGTCAATCGCTCCGGCGGCGTGACCTTGACGTGAATCCGGCTGTATCCGGCGTTATGATGCGACCGGTACATATCCCGCACCAGTTGCTGTTCGATCCCCGCAATCAGCGACACCGGCTGCAGAATCGACCGGCCAAGCGGATCGGACACGCTGTCCGAGAGAGTCATGTAGAAGAAATCCGGGCGATTCAGGCACACTCGTCCACCGTCCGTTTCCAGGTAAAGCACGAGCGACTCTTTCTCCCGCTCGCACGACAGGGCCAGGGAGTCGATCGGCACAAATTGGTCCACGCCGGATGCATCGCGGTTGATCGCCACGAACCCGCCGCAAACGCCGTCGCGAAACAGCGATGTGAACAGCTCTACCATCAAGCTCGAAAGACCGACGCGGTTACCGGAGCAGTTGGCGAAAATCCGGTCGGCGAGTGCTTCCAGCCGTACCTCGGCCGCTTTGCGCCGGGCTTCTCCCGTACCCGCGATCACACGAAAAGCCCCCGGCGCCGCGGCCAGCCGCACCCACGTACCGACGCAGGCGCTGATCACCGGTATCTGGCTGGCCATAAATCGGTAGAGCTGAATCCGGTACCGGCCGCTTTGAATATCCCCGGCCGACAGCCGAAGCGTACCTGCAAGCCGTTCGTTGGTTCGAAATTGTGCCAGGTCTTTTGGCCTGACAGCGGTCGCCAGACGCACATCCGGGACTTGTCCGGTCATCGTACTGTTGTTCATTGTCCTTCTCCTCGCGATTTCAACTGGTTCTTCCCAAAGCGACCGGGCCGGCGATTGATTCAAATTGACAGCAATTTTGCGATCCGGGAACGTCTCTTTTTTGTTGTTGTGAGGCGATGAAGCGCTGAATATCTTTTCAAGTCATTAGAACTCAACGGATGCCGACAATCGACAGTATGAAAACAAACCCTGGCCTGCTGTGTACCCTTCTCGCCGTAACCTGTATTCTTGGCGTGGCGTGCTCGGACTACAAGCCCGCCGAGTTTCGATACGAAGCGCAGAAGCGTCTGCACCATGCGGAAAAGCTGCTGAACGACGCCGAGTTAAAGAATGAACTGACCAACTCGATCACGATGGGTCAGGTGCAGGCGGCGTACAACACCGCCCTGAACTATTGTCTTGGTGTTCTGGATTCGGTTGATCGCATTCGACACAGCCGGGAATGGGAGGATCTGAACCGGCTTAGCTTTCAGGCCGGGACACGGCTTTCACAACTGCTGTTTCCCGATCGGAGATATGATTCCTGCCTGACCGTGCTTCGCAAGCTTTCTACTCGTCTTTCCCTGCCGCTGCTTGAATCGGCGTCGTTGCGGGTCAATCTGGCGGAGGTGCTGCAGGCGAGCGGCAAATGGCGAGATGCCATTGCCACCTACACCGAGGCCGTTGATATGCTCAACCCGCCGGTCGAACCGAACGGTCAGGTGATTCGAAGCATCTTCGACCTCCCGGCTCACATCTATCATATCCAGCGTCAGACTGCCGATTCACCCGCCTGGAATAGCTCGCTCAACCGGGCATTCAGCTACTATCAGAACTTCCTGTCCCTCGGCGCGAATCCGAATCTCGCTCTGGCCGCGCACGGCAGCTTGGCGGCCCTGTATGCCGATGTCGGCAACTGGACGGCTTCGGTGGCGGAGTTGAGACAGATGAAGGACAGTACCGGGGCAATCGGTCTCGATGCCAAAGTCAAGATAGCCGACATCTACGCCGGCGAACTCACAGGGTATGACTCTGCGTTGGCCATGTACGAGCGAATCGGGGCTCAGTTGATCGGCCGAGATACGGCGCTTCGCCCGATTCTTATCTTCAAGCGCAGCCTGGTCTATATCGAGATGAAGAAATACAGCGAAGCCCGCCGGTTGCTGACGGAGTTGGACCGAAACTATCATGAGTACTTTGCGGCCAGCCCGGCGGCTCAGGAAGCCAAGGCGAAGACTTTCGATCTTGAAGGAAACTGGAATCGCGCGGAGACGGAATACCGTTTCCTGATCGAAAGCTATGCCGGCAGCGAAGAAGCTATGCAGGCATACCTTTATCTCGGCGAACAGCTCGCCAGACAGGGCCGCACCACGGAAGCCGAGCGCTGGATGCAGCGGGCCGACGCCTATTACAAGCAGACGGCGGAGCGCAACCAGGGTTCGCCGGTCGAAGCCCGCGCCCTTACGTATCAGGCCGAGATGCTGCGCCGCAAGAGCGACTGGGCCGGCGCTGCTGCCGTATTGGCCTCCATCTTTGACAAATTCCCTGATACCGTCATCGGGCAGAAGGCCGTGATGGTGGCGGTAGGCCTTTACCGGGAGAAACTCGATTCTCCCGCGGTCGCCGACTCGTTGCTCACGGCCCTGCGAAGCCGGCTTACCCGGACCGAGTCGACCGTAAGATAGAGCCGGATCTTCGGGATGACCGAAGTGTACAATACGAGGACAGATTGGTGGTTTATGATCTGGAGGAATAGAATGACCCGATACACTAATGTTGGTTTCATGATCCTGGCTGCGGCTGCTTTGGCGCTGACCGCGCTGGCTCAGACCACTCCGCCCCCTAAACCCGATAGTGCTGCCGCTGAAAAACCGGACCGGGTCGGCAAACCCGACACCGTCTACGCCGAAATCGCGAGCATCAATCCCGGCAACTGGACTATCACTATCTCAGTTGCCAACGATGAACCGGTTGTGGGAATCTCGGTGCCGCTCCGGATGACGGCAGGACTAAACAGGATTGTCGCCGATTCCGCGCTCTTTACCGGTGGCCGCATCGCCAATTTCGCCCAGCGATTCTTCCGTGCCGACACTGCTATTCAGTGCGTGCTGATCGGCGGTATCGCCAATATGGGGGGACCCCGCGTTCAGATGACCGCGGGCAGCGGACGTATCGCGACTATTTTTGTGTCGTCACTCGAGAAGAAGCCGATTGAGAAACTTAATGTCGATACTACGACGGTCAATCCGTCCAATTCCCTGCAGATTGTCTCCGACAGTATGCTCGGAGCGTCGCCGGATTCGCCGCGTATCGAGCAGAAAGATCGGCTAATCGTCCCGGTCTTCATCGTGAAACAGGCCAAATGACCTGACCGTACAGCAGAGAATGAAACGCCCGGCTGCAGCCGCAGCCGGGCGATCTTTTTCAATAGCCGCCACCGGCGCCTTACCCCGCGTCTTCGTCTTCGTCGCTCTTCTTGTGTTTGGGCGTCACCCTCGAACCTTCAACCACCCGTACGAACTGACTCAACTTCGTCCGCTGGTCATCGGACAGCCGCTCTTTGTGGTACATTTCTGCCAGCGCCCGGACATCCAGTGTCAAACATGTATCCAGGTGAAACTGCCTTACCAAGCTCGACATTGAAGCATACCCTTCCGGGTCATTGCTCTTGGTTGGGAATTTCTCCTCCCTGGTCAGCTTGACCGACACCGAGCCGCCGCCGGTCCCCTGAATCTTGTCCATTCCGAGTTCCCGCGCCATCTGAATCAAGTCTTGTTTGACCGCTTCATGCTCGGCCTCGACCTCTTTCTTCTGCTTGTCCACCCGGAGAAAACGCTCGGCCAGTTGCGATGCCGACTCCGCCGTGCTCTTTTCTCGGCCGTCGGTCTTCCCCGCCTCGGCATCCAGAATGAGCTGGTGACGTTTAGCCGGACACAGCGAGAAGTAATCGCAGTAGTCGCACCAGTATCCTTCCTGCGTCGGGAATGCGTCCAGTCGCCCGGCCTGAATCGTATCGATAATCAGGTTCCTCGTCTGCCCGGCGATCAGGTCCAGTTCCTCCTCGCTCATGCGATACGGAATAACTTCATCCAGTTTGAGATAATACTGAACCAGCTCGATAGCCCCAAACTGCGGGAAATTCTCTTTCACCAGCCAGTGATACAGCCCCATCTGAAACCAGAATTTGGGATCCCGGCCGCCCCGGGGAAGGTTGCCGCCCGTTTTGTAATCGCAGATTTCCACCACTCCGTCCCGGCGCTTCCACAATCGGTCAATTCTCCCCTTAATCCGGAAATTCGTATTCGGAATACTCGTGCTCAGGTCGTGCTCGACGCCAAGCAGCGTGCCGTCCTGAAACGGCTCAAACCGCTTGTAGTAGGTCTCGAGCATGGTGCGGCCGTTTCTGATATAGTCATCCACCGTCATATATTCTTTGGGCACCGCGATCTCGCGTCGTTCCGGCTTCTCCCACTCCGCATCATAGAAAGCCAGAAACTCCGGCAGCGGCCAGAGCACGCCGTCGCCGACCCGCTCATACAGCCGGTGAAGCGCCTGATGTACCGCGTTGCCGAGATAGGTGTCGGCCGAGACCCGCGACGGCATGCTCACCTTCTCGACATATTGAAATTTGAATCGCCGCGGGCACTGCTCGAATGTCTTCAGCGAATTGTGACTGTAACTCGATGGCATGCTCTCCTCGCTCCCTTTCATCTTCTGCCGGCAGCGACCCGTGTCAACACCTCGGCAAATTTCGTGGCCGATACCGACCAATCGCATCGCTCGTTTACCGTCCGGTACCCCTGCTCGGCTATCGCCTCTTTCCTCCCGGGATCGTCCAGAAGGGCACACACCGCTTCCGCAAACTCCCGCGCCGAATCGGCGAGCACGATATCCCGCCCCGCCGCCACCTGTAATCCGTCCGCTCCGTACGATGTCGAGACGACCGGCCGACGGGACGCCATCGCCTCATACAGCTTGACTCGCACGCCGCCCGGCACCCGTAACGGCACGATGTACACATCGGCCTGCTGCAGAAGCGTCCTGATATCCGGGACCCAGCCAGTCACCCGGATCGAGCGGTCCGCCTTCTCCAGCGCCCGAAGTTCCGTCGTCGGGCTCCGCCCCACGATATCGAGCGAGACATCCGGATGACGGCGCCGAATCAGCGGATATATTTCCGCCGCGAACCACAGCAGCTGATCGATATTTGACAGCAGATCCATCGACCCCGAGAACATCAGCCGTTTCGGCACCGTCGTGGACCGGCCCGCAGGTCTAAAATAGTCGCAGTCGACCCCCGTGGGAATCACTTCTATCGGAGACATGACGTGAAAATTCCGCATCAGTTCGTCCCGATCCTGTTCGCTGGCCGCTATCACCAGGTCGAACCGGTTGCACATTTCGCTCTCAAAGGCGGCCATCCGCTTGGTTTCGAAGTTGAAATAGGATCGGCGAATCCGGCCGCTGGCGGTCTCATATCGCTGCTGCCAGAGCGATGTCTCGATGCTCGGGTGAAACAGCACTTTGGCCGCGGACCAGGTGAAATCAACATTGAGCGTCATGTCGAGCGAATCACAGACGAGCACATCACACCGGTGGTCGGCGATCAAGCTCCCGGCCTTCTCCCGCAACACTCCGGAGCGATTGCGTCGCGCGAAATACGGATGCGATGAAAGCAGGTTCGCAGCCACCCGCAGGTAAAACGCCATGCCTCTCGTTACCGGCTGTGGCCGCCGCAGTAGAATTTGTCGGGCGGCGCACTCCGCCAATGCGGCTTCGGCCTGCTCGCGCTCGAACGGGGTAAACCCAAGATAGGTTACATCGTGGGAACGGCAGAGATGCCTGAGCAGATTGAAGCTGCGCGTTTTGGAGCCGGAATCAAGGGGAAAGAGAAAATCTGCTTTCAACCATGCGATATTCATACATGCTGCACTGTGAAATCCGGCTTCGTCCCGACAGCCGGCAGAGTGTCGCTATAAGTATAGGGAGGTACGACGACCGATCAAGCTTTAACAGTCGTGTGGTACTGCGGCGAAATGCGACGCGGCCATTCGGGTGTCGGATAACCGGACATGGAGATGGTCGCATACAACTGCGCCCATGCCGCTCCGACTGCCGACCGCTCGTGCGGCTTCGCGAGCGTGAGTGCCCCCGTCGAAAGAATGTGCACCAGCTCGATTGACTCGACCAACTCGCACAAACGGTTGGCCAGATCGACATGATCTCCCGCCGCCACTTCCAGGCCGCTCACGCCGTGGGTGATGGAGTTGGCAATCCCCGCGGTATCAATGCTGATAATCGGCATCCCCAGCGCGAGCGCTTCCACCAGCGCCGGCGTCGGATCCGCCTGCGGCGACGATTCCAGATAGAAATCGCAGGAGCAGAGCGCCAGGATCACCTTCCGGTCGTTCTCACAGGAAACCAGTTCAACACCGTTGAGCGACATTCCCGCCAGATGCGACTTGACTGTTCTGATTTCATCGCGATTGCCGATAACGGCCAGTTCCGAGCGTGGATATTTCCGCTTGGCCAGCGCCAGGCCGCGAATGATTGACCGGAGTATTGCCGGATCGACCGGAGCCGCCAGGGCGAGCCGCGGCTGAACACTGTTGGAATAGGTCTTTGATTCACGAGCCAGGGCGAGCATTGGAACGACTTTGACTTTCACATTCAGCCGGTCCAACTGTCGTTCGGCCTCTTCCGACCCGACAACAACCGCGCTGGCCGCTCGCAGCATTCGCCCGAGCGCCAGCCCGCGCAGTCCCGTAATCCGGTCGGCATGGACGGTCGACAGTGCGATGACCGATCGCTTGCCAAGATACCCCGACACCGCCAGCAAGAACAGACCTGAGAATACCGAATGATTCGCCAGATCAAACTCGAGGTGTATACAGTCATGGCGGCGAACTGCGGACAGAGTGCGTCGCCACCCGCGCAGCGTCGCTATAATCCGCGTCACCACCGACAGCCCGAATCTCGGCTGGCGGTCTTTCCGGATGCGCGAAGATAAACTGACGGCAGCCACCAACATTCCCCTGTGTCGCAGGGCTTCCGAGACCAACTGCGTACGTGGCTGTATCTGGTCGGTCGAAAATCGGTCCAAATCTACGAAAAGAACCGAAGGGCCTGTATCTGTATCGAATGAGCTGCTACCTGAGCGCATATTCCTCCGCCGGTTCCTCACTCAATTCGGTCCCGGCGATTGTTCACCAACTCTTTATACTCAGTAGCGCTCTTCGGGATTCACTCCAGTCCGAATAGTCTGCTCTGGAAATACCAGCCGGAGAGCCGCTCAGTAGCCGTCGGATCAAGAAATGAACAGCCCGGCGCGATGGCCGGGCTGCTGATCGTGATACCTTCTCCCCTGGTCTGCTTGCAGACCTCCCCAATCAATGCTCCCTCTCCCGATCCTCCCTCGACTCCCCCTGGCAAGCCCCCTCCGGCCTCTTTCCCCCTCAGTCAACTGCCTCCTGAAAGTTGAGCGGTGACAGTCACGCTAATTCTATAAGTAAACGGCATGCCACTCGACACGGAATAATGCCCACCAAGTACGACATAACACAACACATTGACTTACAATCGCTTAAGTGTTACGAGAAAAGCGACACTTGAATACACTGGTTGTCCAACCGACATGGCCTGATTCGTCTTGGAACCAGCGACGTGTGATCCTGAAACAATCACGATTCAGCCTGAAACGGTCAATCCTTCGTCGCCGAAGCTCTCCGGACCGGCTGGAAATGAGGATTTCGATTGTCAGATTATCGGTCGGACGACCGATGCTCGGATGTGATTAGCCGCGCCCCGCGGTTTTTCGTCACGTAATTCCACGCCCATTGGATAAACACCAGGACCCGGTTTTCAAACTCGACTAGTTTCATTAAATGGACGAACAACCACGCCAGCCATGCGGGATACCCCGACAGCCGCAGCCACCCGAAATCCGCCACGGCCGCTGCCCGCCCAATCGTTGCCATCGAACCGTAGTTGCGATAGCGAAACGGAGCCGGCGGCGATTTCCGGCGCACGGTTCGATCGATCACGCGGGCTACATACCTCCCCTGCTGCATCGCCACTGGCGCCACTCCGGGCAGCGGCTTCGAACCCGGGTTGTTCACTACCGCCAGATCACCGATCACAAAAACCCCGGGGAAGTCCGGCAAACTCAGATCGGGATTGACCAGCACTCGGCCGGCGCGATCCATCCCGCTCCGGCCATTGCCGACTAGTATGCCGCCAAGACCCGAACCGCGCACCCCCGCAGCCCAGAGAACTGTCTGTGCCGGAACCGATCGAATGTTGTCTCCCGCTTTGATGTCAACCGACCGCTCATTGACCGAGGTTACCAGCGTATTCGTGAGTACCGTCACGCCCAGCCGCTCCAGTGACCTCTGGGCTTTCCGCGACAGCAATTCCGGATAACTCGTGAGTATGCGCGAAGCCCCTTCCACCAGTAGAATGCGCGCGTCACCCGGATTGATCCGCCGAAAATCATGACGCAGCGTTTCGCGCGCGATTTCTCCCAGCGCTCCGGCCAGTTCCACCCCCGTCGGTCCGCCTCCCACCACCACGAAAGTGAGCAGTTCCTCTTGCTCCTCCGAGTCCACCGCTCGCTCGGCTTTCTCAAACGCGAGAAAGATTCTGGTTCTGATGTCGATCGCGTCTTCGACCGATTTCAGCCCCGGCGCGATTCTTCCCCAGCCGTCGTGGCCGAAATAATCATGGCTCACTCCCGCCGCCACTATCAGGTAATCGAAATCCAGCCGTTCGCCGCCGCGCAGCAATACATTCCGTTTCTCCAGATCGAATCCGGTCACTTCAGCCAGCAGCACCGTTGCGTTCTTCTGATATTTGAGCACATGCCGCAGAGGCGATGCAATGTCCCCCGGCGACAACCCGCCGGTTGCCACCTGATACAGCAGGGGCTGAAACAGATGGAAGTTTCTGCGATCAACCAGTGTCACGCGCACCGGTGTTCGCCGCAGTGAACGGGCTGCCATAAGTCCGCCGAAGCCGCCGCCCACTATGACAACCTGCTCGGAAGCTGTTCGTGTCATTTGCCCAATCTCTCTGTGCAGTAGAACAAGAAAACCACGCCCGAAGGTTCGGACGTGGTTTCGTCATTCGATGAATACTTGAAACCGGCTTATCGACGCCGGAATGTACGCTTATCCCTGAGCGGCTTTGGCGGCTGCTTTCAGCTTGTCATTGGCGTAAACGGCAATCTCGACACGGCGGTTCAACTGACGCCCTTCCGGCGTGTCATTGGTCGCGGTCGGCTGCGTCTCACCGTAGCCCATCATCTTGAGCCGGTTGCCCAGCACGCTCTGACCGGTCAGATAGGTGCCGACCGAGTTGGCTCGGCGAATCGACAGATCCATATTGTGCTCTTCGCCACCCGTGGCATCGGTGTGTCCTTCCACCAGCACGTCGGTGTCGGGGTACTTGTTAAGAATGGTCGCGAGTTTCGCCAGGTTGGTCTGCGCTTCCGGTCGAAGGTTCGACTTGTCCACATCAAAGAGAATACCGGACTCAAACGTGATCTTGATCCCTTCGCCGACCCGCTCGATCTTGGCTCCGGCCAGGTCCGCTTTCATCTCCTCTGCCTGCTGATCCATTTGATTGCCGATATACGCTCCCGCCGCGCCGCCGATCACCGCGCCCATGATAGCGCCGATCGCGGTGTTGCCCGCCTTATTCCCGATGACACCGCCGACCACTGCGCCGGTGGCTGCGCCGATTGCCGCGCCTTTGTCTCTCTTCTTCCAGTTGGAGCAGCTCAGAGAGCCGATTGCCAGCGCTGCCACCACTAGCGTTACTACGATCCTTCTCATGTCTTCTTGCCTCCGTGTGATCTGGTTCTATAAACACAATCAAAATCATCCCGACTCCGGTGTCAAACAAAAGATAGGTACCGGCTTTACCCGCCCTCACTCTGCGCCGCACTCTATTCTGCTCGCTCCGCTCTTGACAGCCCGGCGCGATTTGCGTAAATATAGACACCATTCACCTCAACAAGGGGACAACTGCAATGATGCATTACGGTATTCGCACCGTGGCGCAGGGCGTGAACATTGTCTTGATCCTCGTCCTGCTGGCAGCCACAACTTCCGCCGCGGTCATCGAGACCAGAAGCGGCGAACGCTTCGAAAACGTCACGTACACGGTCGATTCCTACTACAAAGTAGTGAAGTTCGAACTGGCGGGCGCAAAAAAGAACCTCAGCTTCAACGACATCAAGGCAATCTACGATGACCAGGGCAAGGACGTCACCGTAAGTGTCCTCGGACCGTATTCTCCTCCTGCGCAGGAAAAGTGGCAGTCGGAGCAGGCCGAAGTCTATCGGGAGGGACGGAGGAAACTATGGAATCTCGGTTTCCGCGCGGCCTCCAATTTCACCGTCCCCGCTGGCGACTACTATGAGGGAATCAACTCCGGAATTGGCTTCGAAGGGGATATCATACTCCCGTTGGCGCGCGAATTCTCTCTCCGGGCATCGGTATCCCGCGCCGGTCTGAAGAATGCGGGAACGATGATCAATCCGGCCATCGGTTTTCACTCCATGCGCTACCTGCTGTCCGCCCAGTACAACGTGCCGTCGCAGAAGGACAATCCGTACGCCGGGATCTTCTACATGTACTCGGGTCTCGGCGCTATCGCTCACACCTTCAGCTACGGCGGCGTGTCGACGTCCGAGACCAAGTTCCTGACAGAGCTGGGCGGGGGCGGTGTGCTGTTTTTCACCCGGGGAGTCGGCATCGATTACAGTGTAAGCATGGGGATGGTCATGGTAGGATCGAACGGGTACGGCACAACGCAGTACGGATTCCTGTTCGATTTTAAGCTGGGCATGGCGTTCTGGATTCCGTCCAAATAAGANATTTTGTCAGCATGGGAAAGGGTATGGGCATTTCATGAGACAACGTTTCATCGTCGCGGCACTGGCGCTCCTCGCACTTCTGGTGAGCGGATGCGCGAAGAACTACGTGATCACGACCAACCTCGAAGCCCCTTTGGCCANGCACTCGGCGTGTTCGGTCGGCGCCATTATCGATGAGCTGCCCGCCGACACCGAGGCGAGCAAGAAACCGAGCGCCGAAGCCATTCAGAAGTTCAAGAACCGCATTCAGGAACAGATATACGACCAGCGCGTATTCGATCACACCAACGGCAGCGATTCGGCCGTTTACGAAGTCACCGGCAGTATCCTGGAATACGCCAAGGGAAGCGGCGCTCTCCGGTTTTTCATCGGTTTCGGAGCCGGTTCTGCGAAGATCACCACGAACCTCAAAATGACAAATACCCGGACCGGCCAGACCATCTTCGCCGGCAACTTCAAGGGTGAAGTGTCCAACTGGGGAGATTCCGGTGACAAGATGTTTGAGCAGGTGGCTAAAGCGTTTGCCAAAGAGCTCAGGAAGCAGCAGAAGAAACTCATCGAGCCGCAAAAGTAGGCCTGCCTCGATTATCAGGGCGCCGGTGCCGGACCGGCGCCTTACCACTGTTCCATCCTCCGACACAAAATGATGACTTGACCGGAAAGCGGGTCGCCGCGTACCTTTCCGGCATACCGGGCATAGTCCGATATGCCGTCACGGTTCAATTCGAATACATTCAGCCGCATATATGGTGTTGTGAGTTAGCACTGATCACTCAGAGAGGAGTTGAGAGCATGTTCAAGGAATTCAAGGAATTCGCGATGCGCGGCAACGTCGTCGACATGGCCGTCGGTATCATTATCGGCGCCGCCTTCGGGACGATCGTGTCGTCACTCGTCAATGACGTCATCATGCCCCCGATCGGCCTGTTGCTGGGCAATGTGGACTTCTCCAACCTGTTTGTCGTCCTGAGAGAAGGCGCCACCGCCGGACCCTACGCCTCGCTCGATCAGGCCCAGAAAGCGGGCGCCGTCAGTATCAACTACGGCATGTTCATCAATCACGTCATCAGCTTCATCATCGTCGCATTTGCCGTGTTCATGATTATCCGCTCGATCAATCGTCTGAAGAAGGCCGAGGCCGCCCCCGCTCCGGCGCCGACCACGAAGGAATGCCCTCATTGTTTGATGGCCATCCCGCTCAAAGCCACCCGCTGCGGACATTGCACGTCGGAACTGAAACCGTAAACCGCATCCGCGACCGGTCGATACAGTGGTACAGCCCCCCGATACGGGGGCTGTTCTTTTTCGGACTCAGTCCTTCCGCCCGATATCAGCTTTTTGTCTGCATTCGTCAATCACCTCGCGGGGAATCAACGCCAGTGCCGTTACTACCAGCAGCGGCACGATTATGAGGTCGTCGAGGTGGCCAACTATCGGAATGAAGTCGGGAATCAAGTCGATGGGCGAGACCATGTACGCAATCGCAGCTCCCAGCAGAATTCGGGACAACCACGGCGTCCGCTTGTCGACCAGTACCAGTCGGTAGACATGTATCTCGCGCCGAACTCGGTTGGCCAGGTCGCGCCACGACATAGCAGCCACTCGCCTACATTCGCTCGTACGGGTAGAAGATGAACAGCAGCGCGGATATGACGAACAGTATCCACGCCCCGGCACTGATGCTTCTTCCCCGTCTCGCCGCGATTTGAAAGATCGGGTAAAGCACAAACCCGGTCGCCATGCCGAAGCCGATGTTGTAGCTGAACGCCATCACCGCGATCGTCGCCACCGCCGGAAACAGGTCGGCGTAGTCATGAAACGGCAGGTCGCGCAGTGGCGTGATCATCAGGAATCCGACTACGATCAGCGCCGCGCCGTACGCCACCGCGGGCACGGCCACAAAGATCGGCGCCAGAAACAGGCAGACCAGAAACATGCCCGCGGTCACCAGCGACGCAAAACCGGTTCGAGCGCCCGCTTCGATTCCCGCCGCCGATTCAATGAATGCGCCGGTGGTCGAGGTGCCCAGGAGCGCGGCCGATGTGGTCGCGACCGCGTCGGCCATCATCGGCTTCTCGATTTCGGGCAGATTGTTGTCCTTGTCGAGCAGCCCCGCCCGCGCCGACAATCCGATCAGCGTCCCCATCGTGTCCACGAAGGCCATGACAAACAACACGAGAATCACGGGGAGAAAGTCAAAGGTCAGCGCGCCCCTGATGTCGAGATGAAACAGCACGGGTGATAGCGACGGCGGCAGCGACACAAACTGCTGCGGCGCGAGCGCGTGATCGGTGAAGAACGCCACCACCGTCGTCACCAGCATGCCGATCAGGATAGCCCCCGGAATGCGGCGGATCATCAGTATCGAGATCAGCACAATCGCGAACACTGCCAGCAGCGGACTGCCGCCGGAGAGATCGCCGATCTTGACCGGAGCGCCCGCTATACCGAGCCGAATCAGCCCGGTCTCGTTAAGTCCGATGAACATGATGAAAAACCCGATCCCGCCGGCGAAACTGCGCTTGAGCCCGTCCGGAATAGCCGTGGCAATCCAGGACCGAATCCGAAGGACCGTTATGAGCATGAAGATCACGCCGCTGATGAACAGCGCGCCGAGCGCTTTTTCCCACCCGAAGCCCATGCCGAGACACACCGTGAACGCGATGAACGCGTTCTCGCCCATATACGGCGCAATCGCGAATGGGCGGCGAGCGTAGAGCGCCATCACCAGCGTGCCGATGACCGCGGCGAGAATCGTGGCGGTTGTCGATGCTTCCTTGGGAATTCCGCCCGCCGCGAGAATGGCGGGATTGACCACGATGATATAGGCCATCGCGAAAAACGTCGTTATCCCGCCCAGCACTTCCGAACGGTAATTCGCGCCGTGCTCCTGAAACTGAAAGTATTTGCTCAGCATATGCGCATCCACCCGCTACATGGTCCGCCGTCGCCGTACGGTAGCAGAAGAATTGGCGGAGGGACAACAAAAAAACGGCCGCGACAAGGCGGCGTCTGCCTCGCGCGACAAGATACGGCCGTCAACAAAAAGGCCGCCCCG
>PQAP01000054.1 GCA_003105265.1 candidate division GN15 bacterium
TTGTCAGTTTCCATCCGGTGCTCAAAACCGGCCGGCTTTTCGGCGTCGCGGCCGTACTTGGACTACTGCTGTTGCTTTTGGTGCCCGGATTTTTCTCGCGCTCGTTTGAAGTCTACTCCAATCCGACCACCGAAATCGCTCCGCCGCTGGCGTACAAGATGGCGGTTGTTCCCGGCAGCTGCGAGTGGACCAAGTATCAGGACCTGACCTTCGGCGCGGCGGTAATCGGGTACCGTCTGCCGGATAAGGCCGTCATCAACTACCGTCTGGCGGATGGTAGCTGGCAGAAACTGCCGGTCGACCTGAAAACCGCCCGTCACCTGACCAGTTCCTCGGGGGATTCGGTTGCCGCGACCATGACTCTTCGCCAGATCAACAAGTCGCTCGAATACTATGTCGAGGCGGGCCGGTTGAAGACGGAAACGTATCAAATCGACGTCGTCGACCGTCCGCGCGTAAGCAATATCACGGTGTCCGTGTTCTATCCGTCATACACCGGCCTTCCGCCCACCACGGTCTCGGAGAACAACGGCTCGTTTTCGGCAGTCGTGGGAAGCCGGGCGACACTTCAGGTTGAGTCGAGCTTACCGGTCGTGAAGGCGGAACTGGTGTTCGATGATTCCAGCCGCGTGCCCCTGACCATGAGAGGCAAGACGGGCGAGGCCTCGCTGATTGTCCAGAAGACGCAGTCTTATCATATCGATTTGCAGGACCATCTCGGGAAGAGCAATCCCGATCCGATCGAATATTACGTCACCGCCGTGCCGGATGAGTATCCGGTTGTCGATGTCCTCTATCCCGGGTTCGACGCCAACCTTACCGATGAGATGATTCTGCCGCTGAAGGTGCATATCTCGGATGATTACGGTTTCTCGTCGCTGGTGATGAAATACACGCTGGTCACGCATTCGGGAAAGTCCGGTGAGAATGTCGCCGTGATCCACTACTCCGACAGCATCAAGACGGAGGGGGATGTGGAGTTCCGCTGGGACATGGATAAGCTGAATATGTTCCCCGGCGACTATATCCAGTACTTCTTCGAAGTCGCGGACAACGACCGTATTTCCGGCCCCAAGATCAGCCGCTCGCGGCAGTACATTGCGCGAGTGCCATCGCTTGAAGAGATTGTCGCACAGGCGGAGAATGAGGGCAAAGAGCGCATTTCCACTACGGAGCAGCTCCTGCAGACCGGCAGGGACCTTGTGGAACGGATGAAGAGCGCTGCGCGGAAGCTTCAGGCGCAGAACCAGCAGTCGAATAAGGCGGATTGGCAGCAGCAGAAAGAGCTTGAGTCAATCGCTCAGAAGAACGACTCGATGCTGCAGCAGATCGATAAAATGGCCCAGCGGATGGACTCCTCACTGAACAACATGCAGGAGAATGCGCTGCTGAGCCGCGAGATAATGGAGAAAATGCAGCAGGTGCAGAAGCTGTTCGAGGAAGTTGCCACGCCGGAGATGCGCGAAGCACAGAAGAAGCTCATGGAGGCGCTTCAAAAGATGGACCGGCAGCAGCTTCAGGACGCCATGAAGAATTTCGAATTGTCGCAAAAGGAAATGCTGGAGCGTCTGGAACGCACCCTGGCGCTCCTGAAACGGCTACAGGTAGACCAGAAGATGGAAGCGATGGTTCGCCAGGCCGAGCAGATGGTCCAGCGGCAGGAGGCCAATAACAAGGCGACCGATTCCGCAAAGTCGGAGCAGTTGCCGCAGATCGCAAAGCCGGAAGACGAAGTCAAAGATGCTATGGACAAGCTTCAGCAGGATGCCCAGGAGCTTCAGCAGATGATGAAGGACGCCAAGATGGACCAGATGCAGGAGGCGCAGAAGTTCCTCGATGCGGTCCAGAAGAATGATGCGGCGCAGAATATGCAGAACATGTCGCAGTCGCTGAAGCAGCAGCAGCAACAGAACGCCCAAAAAGAAGGGAAGACTGCATCGCAGAAGTTGAACGCCATGCTCGGTGAGATGCAGCAACAGCAGATGGCGATGCGGGGCGGCGACGATGAGGCGGTTAAACGAGCCATGAAACGGGCGATCGAAGACGCCAACCAGTTGTCGCAGGACCAGGAGGAACTGCTCAAGCAGGCCGCCGGCATGGACCCGAATTCCATCGTCATGCGCGATATGGCGGTTAACCAGCAAGACCTCGCCTCGGCCTGCGAAGGGCTGACCAATTCCATCAGCGATTTGGGAAAGAAATCGCCGTTTATTGCGGCCGAGCTGCGCGCGCTGCTGCAGACCACGACACAGAATATGCAGACAGCGATTGACGACTTTGAGGGCCGGCGCGGCGCCCCGGCGATCGACAACCAGCGTCAGGCCATGACCGGGCTTAACCGCGCATCGATGCGCCTGCTCGATGCCCTGGAGCAGCAGAGTCAGTGTCAGAAGGCCAGCCAGTGCAGCAATCCTATGCAGCAGCTTGAATCACTGTGCAATAAGCAGAACAAGCTGAACCAGCAGACTCAGGGACAGTGCAACAATCCGGGGAGCAAAATGGGTGAAGGACGAGAGATGCTGCAGCGTCTGGCCGGAGAGCAGGGCTCAATACGCAAGTCACTCGAACAACTTCAGCAGGAGTTCGGAAGCTCACGTCAGATTCTGGGGCGGCTCGATGATATCGCCAAAGAAATGAAAGAGGTCGAGGAGGATATGTCCAACGGTACCGCCGGCGAAGAGACGACTGCCCGGCAGTTGAAGATATATTCTCGCATGCTGGAAGCGTCGCGCTCGCTCCAGCGGAAG
The DNA here is from genome assembly GCA_003105265.1 of candidate division GN15 bacterium. Classification (GTDB taxonomy): domain Bacteria; phylum Zixibacteria; class MSB-5A5; order GN15; family FEB-12; genus FEB-12. Next base: position 2,748 of record PQAP01000054.1, read on the forward strand.
GACTTCACCGATCAGCGCAAGGCGACCACCGCCACGCAGCAACCCGTGTTCATCCCACCGTCGCTCACCAGCGACCTGTTGAATGACCGCACCCGGTTCGAAGATCGACTGCGCCAGTTCCTCGGCGACAACTATCCGCCGCAGTATGAAGAGCAGATCAAGGCGTACTTCCGCGCTTTGCTGCAGACGGAATCACCGTCGGCAACTCCGGCCGCCAGTCCAACCCCATCCGGAGTGCCGCAACCGTGATGCGAATGAACCCGCGGATCGTCGTCGTTGCCGTATGTGCTTTGTGCGTCTCGGCAGCCCTATGCTTTGGCCAGAGCCAGCCGCCGCAGTCGCCGCCTTCGGGGCAGACCTTCACCATTCAATCCGTCGGCGGTTCGCAGGAAAACCGGCAGCGTGTCATGACCGCCCGCCAGTTGATGGCGGACGGCAATTACGAAGCGGCTTCCGCTTTGCTCGAAATCGTCTATGAACAAGAGCCGGGCAACCAGGCCGTCACTGGCATGCTCCGCACCTGTTATTACCAGCTCAAGCAGTATTTGAAAGCGGAGACATTGGTACGACGGCTGCTGGCGGTTGCTCCGGATCAGTTCGGGCTGCGCCTGGAATTAGCTGAGCTGCTGGCGGATCAGGGAGAAGCTGATTCGTCGAAAGCGGCCTACCACGATGCCATGGCCGGAATTCCGGTACAGGACACTTCGCGCTACCTGCTCATTATTCGCAGTGAGATGAGCCGCAATCTCGGCGATGAGGCGCTCAAGCTGATCGATTCGCTGCGCAGACAAAGCGGAAATTCGCTTCTGTTCGCCCTTGAACAGGGATCGATACTCGAAACGCAGAAGAATTACACGCCGGCGGCGGACATCTATTTGACTCTGCTGGCCGGCGACAGCACGTCATCGGCCATGGAAGCGGAACGTCGGCTGATTGCCATGCTCGGATTCCCCGAATCGGCAGGAGCAGTCGAAGCGCGGCTGGCGCGGGAAGCCGGCACGGTGAAAAGCCGCCGGGTACTTCAGCTGCTCGAGGACTACACGCTTAAAGCGGGGCAATTCGACAAAGCGTTCGCCTATTGCGTACGGCGCGACTCGTTGGAACGAAGCGATGGCGCTCCCCTGCTGTACTATATGCGGCGCTGCGCCGAGCGGAAACAGTATGCCGAGGTAATCAAGATGGGGCAATACGCCCTTAGCCGGTATCCGTCGGCGGCGCTCACGCAACTGGTGACTATGAGCTATGCCGGAGCGCTGGGGGAAAGTGGCCGGTACAACGACGCGATCGCCCAATACGAAGCCATCAGGGCATCGTCACCCCGCCCTCAGGACAGGGGAGACGCTGTCTATGCCGAGGCGATGGTCTACATGGACAAGCTCCGCGAGTACCCGAGAGCCCTGGGCTTGCTGGATACCGTACTCGGTCAATACCGGTTCGGCAATTTGTTCCTCAATTCGATGCGCGATCGCGCCCGCTGCTTCATGCGCATGGGGAATCTCGACAGCGCCGATGAAGCATACATCACCGTCGCGCGGCAGACGAACCTGCCGGACCTCCGCGAGGAAGCGGCGTATTACGACGGACTCATCTATCTGTTTCGCAACAAGTATGACTCGTGCAAGAGCGCGCTGAAGAAGTTGCTGGTCAATTACCCGAGCGGATTCTATGTCAATGACGCCATGCAGTTGCTGATGGTGCTCGACGATGCCGGAGATTCGCCGGATATCATGGCGATGTATGCGAATGCCGAGCTCTACTCGGAACGGTACGAGTGGGATTCGGCCCGGACCTGGTTCGACCGCTTGACGCTTGCCGACAACAAGGCGCTGGCCGATGATGCGCTGGATCGGATGCTGCAGATCAGCTTGAAAGTCACCGATACCGCTGCCGCCCTGGATGCGGTCGAGCGACTGGTGACGGGATACCCGGATTCATATTTCGCGCCATACGGTTTGAAAGCCAAGGCGGATATCTTGCTGGCCGGACGCGGCACGCGTCAACAGGCCAGAGAAATCTACATGCAATTGCTGCAGCAGTATCCGAACTATCCGTTCGCGACTGACGTACGCAAACGGCTCCGGCAGCTCGATGCGGACAAGATTGGCTGACCGACCGGCGGGAACCGGTCGGGGAGACCGCAACCTTAGAACTCAGACAGCTGCTTCTGGTGTTGCTTGAGCATATTGACCTCCCGTTCCAGGTGGAAGATCTTTTCTTCGTAATGCTCGACCTTCCGCTCTTTTTTCTTGGTGGTCGTCCTGACCAAGAGCGCCAGTGACAACAGCATGAACAGCACCGAGTTTACGGTCCTGAAGATTTCGCCCATATTCAGCACGGAATCGACAAAGGCGGCGATACCCAGGCAAAACAGCACTCCACACCAGACAAACATATCGGCTCCTTATCGGCGAACGGACCGCTCGCCGAAGGGTAAAAATGTTGTTGTGAATCCTATCACTCTTGCTATATTCCAGACTTCGTTTGAAATAACGGATATATCTATGGCATATATCGGCTTACCAGCTTGTTGCTTTAGGAGGGTCATTTGACCGGCCTGTTGGGATTGAAAGACAAATCAGTTGACCGAATCCACATACTCATGGGGGCTTTGGTCTTTTTCGGATCGTTCATTGTCTACGCGATGACCGTCCAGCGTACTGTCCCGTTCTGGGACTGCGGCGAGTTTATCTCATCCTCCATTCTCCTCGCCGTACCGCATCCGCCCGGCACACCCCTTTTCATTATGATCGGCCGGCTGTTTTCGCTGTTGCCTGTCGTCGCGGACCTGGCTTATCGAATCAACTTGGCATCAGTGTTCTTTTCTGCCTTTACCGCGCTGTTCAGCTACCTGCTGACCGTGAAAATTGTCCGGTACTTCTTTAACGGCGACACACAGAGCACGACCAGCCGCTGGATCACCTATCTGGGCGGCGTGGCGGGTGGATTTTTCGTCGCGTTCGGGCAGACCAACTGGGGAAATTCGATCGAAGCCGAAGTCTACTCATTGGCGATGGCGCTCAGTGTTCTGATGGTGCTGCTGACCGTGCACTATTTCGAGAATCGCGGATCGGCTACGGCTGTCCGGCTGATGGTCTTCGTCTTCTTCCTGGCTGTGCTTGGCGTCGGCGCTGCGTTGACGGCCTTTCTGGTCGTCCCGGTGTGCGCAATCAGCTTCATTCTTACGACCGACGCCACTCGCCGCGACTGGCTGGTGCTGTCCGGATGCATCATCCTGGAATTGCTGCTCATCATGCTGTTTTCCGACGGCCGAGGCGGCCCGACGATGTTCTTTCTGGTCAGCGGTCTGGTCGGTCTGGGGCTCCTGATGATGCTTTACAAGAAGATCGACTGGATGGTGGCGTTTGCGATTGCCGCGCTCTGCTCCATCATGTTGAGTTTTGAGTTGTTTCTTTTGGTTGCCCCGATTGCTTTCTCCGTCTGCCTCCTGATCGGCCTTCTCCACATGGAGTGGAATCTCGGTATCAAACTGGCGGTGTTTCTGGTGCTGACAGCCGCAACGACGTTTACGCTCTGGCTGCAGTACAACATGACGGTCTATATCGTCTTTCTGGCGGTCGCCGGACTGGCGGCCATGGCCGCCTTTACCATGCTGCCGCAGGCGAAGAACTGGCGGATGAACTGGCGCAGCGCGCTCGCGATCATGGTCATGGCGCTGATCGGCTTTTCGGTCCATCTCTATTTGCCCATCCGCTCGGCGCAGCGGCCGTGGATCGACGAGAACCATCCGGCGCGCGATTATCGCACGTTTATCAGCTTCCTCGACCGCAAGCAGTACGGCAGCGAATCGATGATCGACCGCATGTTCCATCGCCGCGGAACATGGGAGAACCAGTTTGGCTGGCATCCGCACATGGGGTTCTGGTCGTACTTCGAGGGTCAGTATTCCAAGGAGGGCGGTACCTTCCTGTTCTGGTTCGCCCTCGGGATCATCGGCATGTACACGGCCATCAAGAAACGGGTGGAGGTCGGCGTGCCGTTCATGGTCCTCTTCCTGCTCTGCTCGGCGGGTCTGATCCTGTATATGAATTTTGCGGACGGCACCAAGTACGATTTTCAGACGGGCGACGCCTATCTTGAGGTGCGCGACCGAGACTACTTCTTCACACCCGCTTTCATCTTCTTCGGGATTGCCATGGGGGCCGGCATATCGGCGGTGCTACAGTACCTGCGGGTGTATCTGCACAAGAGAATGCCGTCGCTCGAAAACAAGGTTGTTTATGTCGGCATCCTGCTGGCGCTGTTGCCGGGGGTAGCGCTCGGGACCAATTATTATCAGTGCGATCGCTCGAAAAACTATCTGGCGCGGGATTACGCCATGAACATCCTGAATTCATGTGATCCCAAGACCGTGCTGTTTACTTCAGGCGACAACGATACTTTCCCGCTCTGGGGCGTGCAGGAGGCCTACAGTTTCCGGAAGGATACCCGTGTTCTCTGTCTTTCCCTGGTGAACACCGACTGGTATGTCGAGCAAATGAAGAACGTCTTCGGGGTGCCCCTCTCGCTCACGGATGATGAAATCCTCTGGTATCCGTATACGGCGCCGGACGGCCGGGAATATATGCGACCGAAGAAGATGTTCCGTGACCTGCCGCGCAACCGCGATGTCTACCTGACGCCGAACATGTATGATGGCCGCATGGTCAAGGTGCAGGATATGATCGTAGACAATGTCGTGATTTCCAACCAGTGGAAATACCCGATCTTCTTCAGCTCTCCGCCGTATGCGGAGTCGCCGCTCAAGCTCCGGGATCATGCTACCGCAGTCGGCAATGTATATCGAATCGACCGTGACCCCATGCCGGGACTGATTGATATCGACCGAAGCTATGACCTGTTCATGAACGTCTACAAGTTCACCGGCATGAACGACTGCAAAGTGTACCGTGACGAAAACGCCACCGGCGTCTTTACGGGGCTGGGGATGAGCGCAGTCCACCTGATGGACGAACTCGACAAGCGGGGGGACCGGGATCGGGCGATCAAGCTCGGATATCACATGATTGACGTGTACCCGGAATACTGGCAGACCTACTGGGTGCTCGCCGACTATTTTGACAAGGCGAACGACAGCGCCAAGTCGGACCAGCTTTTCACGCAGCTCGAAGATACGCTGACATCATTTCTGGCGCAGAACCCGGACAATCAGGCCTACATGATGGACTTGGGCATGACCAAGGTAGAAATCGGCCGACGCAAGAAAAACGAGGGGAAGATAAATGAAGGTCTGGTGCTGATGAAGCGGGGATTCGACTTGAACGCCAATAACGGTTACGCGTTCAGGAAGTACGCCACCACGCTGTATCAGAACCAACGGTTCACGGATTTGCAGGCAGCCGCCACCAAATACACCGAGTACAAGATGAATATCAGCGATCCGATGGCACAGCAGATTCTCGGCATCAAACCGCCGGCCGGTTCCCAGTTTGATGACAATTGACGATTAGGGCGCGAATTGACAAGGGCCGCCTCCCGACCGGGAAGCGGCCCTTTCGTTTGAGTTCGTTGAATTACTCCGCGACCTTGTAGCCGTTGCGGCGTCGGTAGTGCGGGCCGACCCGCTCCATCATCTTTTCAGCCAGGAATTCCTGACGGACCGTGGCAACATCCTGATGGTGCCGACTGATAATCCGGTTGACCTCCTCCTCGGTATAGAGCCGATTCGGTTCAAACTGGGCCAGGATGTACTCCAGCACGTGCTTGCGCTTGCTGTGCTGAGTCGGCAGCGCCTGACTCTGCTCTTGTGCCGTCGTTTCGGCCGGCGGCAGTGCTTCACCCTTGCGATTGGATTGCTTCTCCAGCCATTCCGTCACCGCCTCCTCCGGNATCCGCCAATCCTTGCCGATCTTGTACGCCTGAATTTCGCCCGCCTGAACCTTGCGNGTNATCACCTGCACGTTCATTTTGAGTTTTTCGGCGAGCTCTGCGGTTGTAAAGAATTCCTTCGTCTTAATCATCTTGCCGTCAAATCCCTTGAATTGTTTGTCTTAAGGCAATCGCAGTAACACGGTCAAGATCACCGCATTGTTAAACAGTGTCAAACATTTTGTCATACTTTTCGGCATTTTCCTGAAATAAAAATACTTGCTGTCGTGCACGCTGACTTTCTGAAAGGGCGTGTTTGACAGGGCCGACAAAATCCTCGTAATTGCCTCGCCATGTCCGTATTCGTGTACATCCTGCTTTGCCTGATCTGGGGCTCGACCTGGCTGGCAATCAAAATCGGTCTCGGCAGCGCGCCGCCCCTGTACGCGGCCGCCATCCGGTTCGCCATTGCGGTGGCGATCCTGGCGTCTATCGTCAGAGTCAAGAAGCTGAGCTATCCTTCGGGTCTTGGCAATCTCCTGCGGTTGGGCCACCCGGGCGTCTATATGTACGGCGTCAGTTATGCCTGCGTCTATTTCGGGGAACTCTACATCAATTCTGCGACAGCCGCAGTTCTGTTCGGGTCGTTTCCATTCTTCGTGGCAATTCTGTCCAATCTGCGGCTGAAACACGAGCGCATTCACCGTCTGGCCTGGCTCGGCCTTGCAGTCGGTTTTCTGGGGGTGGTGCTGATCTCCTACGATCAGCTGCAGGCCTCCGAGCACCTGTTCTGGGGCACGGTATTGACGCTGGTGGGATCACTCGCCTCCGCCTGGGGATTGATTATCCATAAGAAGCATCACTCGGGTGCCAACATCTATGTTGCTGCCGCAGTTCAGATGGCGACAGGTGGACTGCTTCTCCTGCCGGCGGCGCTCATATTCGAGCGCCTGTCGGATTTTGCGGTGACGACGGCCTCGGTCGGCTCGATTCTGTACCTCTCTGTCTTTGGCAGTGTAATCGCATTTCTCGGCTACTACTGGCTGTTGACTCACATGAAAGCGGTGACAGTGTCGATGGTGGCATTCGTAACGCCATTGGTGGCCATTCTGGTGGGGCAGATTCTGGCGCACGAGACGCTGTCGGCATACGTCTATGTCGGCACCGCCATGATTCTGGGCGGAATGTTGCTGGTAGGGAGGGAGTAGGGCACAATCGGTATTCGCACCGGCGCATCGGTAGGTTCTTGGGGACAACTATCGAGCAGATATTGCGTCAGCATCATCCATTCCTTGACATGGATACTGTTGTCTACTACCTTGACTTTGGAACCCGGTCCAGGAGTTCGGTATGCTCAGATACAAGTATGGCAAGCGCGGCATGCTCTGCAGCTACTGCTGGGCAGTGGCGGTAGCACTGCTGTTGGCCGGAGCGGCTTACGGCGGGTCGGGATGCGGGGATGTGGATCATAGTGGGCAGGTGAATCCAAGCGACTACTACGATGTTTACAGGTTTCTTTTCGACAGCACGTGGCAGATCCTCGATACGGCACGCGGCGACGTGGATGTATGGAAGGGACTGACCGTACGTGACCTGGTCTGGTACATGCACCAGGAATTCTGTGCTTCCAACAGCTTCATCAGCATGAGCGACTGCCATGTGGATCCGATGCCGGACTTACCGACAGACGCGAACACGCTGGTGTATCTGAAGGGGGACAGGATCCAACCGATGCAGTCTCAGGTCGTTTGTACGCTGGGTGTTTCAGTTGGTAATCGTTTCCTTGGACTCAATCTGCCGATCAGGTTTCTCCAGAATGGCGTGCCGGTAAACGCGGTGAGTGCCAGCGCCTTTTACGACAGTCTCTTCATGCCCTTGCCAAGCGGAATAGCCAGCGTATGGTGCGTGCCGCGCCAGTCCGATCTGCTGCTGGCTATCACGACGAATTGCATACCGTTGGGCGGACCGTCGATCGATCTGGCGGAAATAACGCTGTGGTTAACACCGGTTGAGCATTGCAGCGCTATCGGAATGGAGTTCTGTCAAAGCCCCTGGCTGCCCGAAGACACCATCCGGCAATTCAATGTGCCGATGCTCATCACGAGCGGTGGGACGTATCTTCCTTCACTCAGGACGGCGACTTCTTTTGGCGATTCAGATGGCGATGGTTACATCGATTACTGCGACAACTGCCCGACTGTGCCCAATGTTGATCAACTCGATAACAATAGCGACGGAATTGGAGACGCCTGTTGTTGCGTCGGGACGCGAGGAAATGTCAATCTCGCAGGCATTGTCGATCTGTCCGATCTCAGCGCGCTCGTAAGTTATCTCACCGGCGGCGGCTATGTGCTGCCTTGTCCCAATGAGGCCAATTTCAACGGTGAGGGGATCGTTGATCTCTCTGATTTGTCGACATTGGTCGTTTACCTGTACGCCGAGATATATGGCCTGAAGAAATGCCCGTAAGACGGACGGGTCGACGCCGTAAGAAGTCGACCCGCCCCATTAGGTTATCTATCTATTCCCACCCCAATCTCAAACGGATCAGGATTGGCCGGATTCGCTTTCGGGCCAATCCACTTCTTGCCATTGGCCGCCCATGGTTCCTTGTACGTGTCGTTGCCACCACCGTCGACAAAGATACCGAACACATACAGGTATTTCCGCGCCCCCTGGTCCGTCGGATTCGATTGCCCGAGCACCGGGCGACCATGCGTATTATAGACATCATCACCGGACCAGTCGTGGAACAGCCCCATGCCGTTGGCATTGCCGCCACCGCCGGATAGAGTAGGCATATTATACGTGTCGTTTCCGGCCCGGTCATTCAGATAGCCGATCGTGAAATCGTGCCCCGAGCCCTGCGACATATTCATGCTCGCCGTGTAGGTGTCATTGCCGGCGAAATCATCCAGATACGCCGCACCGAAATGCGCCCCTGATCCCTGCACATACCAGACGGCGTTGTAGACGTCGTCACCGGAGCCGTCGAGCAGCATCCCGACCGCAAACCAATAGGCGCACCCCTGCGCAAACAGACCCGCGGAGTACTTGTCATTCCCCTTCACATCGCACAGAATGCCGACCCCGCCCGCCCAACTGTGACCATCGATGAAATCCGCCCGCTTGCCGAACCCCGTTCCCTGAGCGAGGGACCCATTGTGATCTTTGGTCTGCTGGGTAGGCGCGAACACGTAGCTGTCCTCGGCCACATACTTGTCATCCCCCTCGAAATTGACCAGCAATCCGGTCCCGCGCGTATATCCGAATCCCTGTGAATTGGACAGGCAATACAAGCTGTCGGCGCCGGCGCTGTCGGAAAGAATCCCCATCCCGAACGATCCGCATCCCTGTGACCAGCCCTTGCACGTGTACATGTCATCACCGGTGTAGTCGAGTAACACCGCCGAACCGAAAATCCCCGCACCTTGGGTAAGATACGCTCCCTCGTACCGGTCGTTGCCCGCCTTGTCGATCAGTATCGAGACTCCCAGAATTGCGCCGCCAATCCCGGCTCTGGTGGTGTCGGTAGAGATGTACCGGTCGTCACCGGCCAGATCGACAATGATGCTTGCCGGATAGTCGGCAGGATAGCCGGAGAACTTGTAGGTGTCATTCCCGCCGCCGTCGATAATCAATAGCGGCGGTACGAGGTACTCGTACGTGTCATCCCCTTTCGTGCCGACTACGATCAAACCCGAGCGCGTCTCAAGCTCATACTTCGTAGATGGGAAGGCGCATTGCTCGAGCGAGTCGGCGAGCCGCCGGGAGGCCTCGGCGAGATCTTCGGTCGATCCGACCATCCGGTTCAGGTCGACCCGGTCCGCCATTTCTTCGACCAGATCATTGTATACCTGACTGTCGCGAACGAAATACTCGAACAGTTTTCGCCGCACGCCATCCTTGTTGTAACCATCGAAGCTACTCTTCAACGCAAAGTCCTTGTCTTCAACAATACGATAGATCAGATCGATCTTCCTGCGCAGCCGTTCGTACTCCGCGCCGGTCAGGAAATTGCGCGCATTGGTAATTGACGACAGCGGCAGCGAGTCTTTCGGCGTCGTGTACTTCTCGAGCGCATCGCTGACCAGACCGCGCCGCACCGGGCAGTCGATTCGCCGCGCCGAGGCCCCGACCAGATTGACAATATTGGTCACACTGCTGGAGCAGGCCGCCAGGGTGAGGTCGCCGTATTTCGGAAACTTGAACGGATTATGGTGAAACATGGTGAAGAACGTCATGCGGTAACGATCCCCGCCCCATCCGGCCATCTCATCCTGGTCGAAGCGGACATCGTTGAGCGTCATGCCGACCTGCGCGAGTGCGCTGTCGAAAAGTGAGAAATCCTGGCCTGACGCCAAGGCGGGCATCAAGAGAAGTGCGAATAAGAGTGAACGCATAGTCATGGTCTCCGTGCTTTATCCCTGATGCTGTCAGACAGGAACGACTGACAGCACACCTGTGTCGTTGCCGGAACATACCTTCTAATCGGTAACCGACACAACCTTAAACAGTTATCCGGCGGGCGACATGGGAAAGACCCAGTCGCTACTTGCAAAAGACATGAATGAGCGTTATACTATGTGACTTTTGTCACAAATTCGTTCGAGGAGTGAAACGTGAAACTGGATAAGTTGGATAAGCTCGTCAAAGAGAGACAAGTTGAATATATCGATCTGAAATTCTCCGACCTGCTCGGCTACTGGCATCATATCACCCTTCCGGTCAGCTCCCTCACCGACCAGCTGTTCGAGACCGGCGTAGGTGTGGATGGCTCGTCGATGGCCGGGTTTTCGTCGATCGAGCGCGGCGATATGATTATGATTCCGGACCCCGAAACCGCGTTCATTGATCCCTTCTTCGAGCGGCCGACTCTCTCCATGATCGGCGATATCATGGATGCCGGCGAGAAGATCGTGCCGTATTCCCGCAATCCGCGGCGCGTGACTGAAGACGCCGAGGCCTATTTGTCGAAAACCGTCAAGGGCGCTCAGATGATTGTTGGGCCGGAATTCGAATTCTACATCTTCGACAAAGTGCGTTTCTTCCAGGGGCCCGAAGCCGCCTACTATTATATCGATTGCGCCGAGGCCGCCTGGCAGGCGTCCGGCGATGCCGAGGGCCTCGGTTACAAGATCCCGTACAAGAAGGGTTATCATGCCGCGCCGCCTCACGACCGGCGGTCTAATCTTCGCTCGGAAATCTCTTCGCTGCTCGCGGCGGTCGGCGTTGGCCTGAAATATCATCATCACGAAGTCGGCGGGGCCGGGCAGCATGAAATAGAGGTCGCCTTCGCTCCCCTCGGGAAAATGGCCGACCAGAGCATGATGATCAAGTACATGATCAAGAACCACTGCTTCCGGTCCGGCCAATCGGTCACCTTCATGCCCAAACCGCTTTTCGGAGAACCCGGCTCAGGGCTGCACGTGCACCAGTATCTGGCCGATGACAAGGGCTCGATCTTCTACGACAAGAAGGGGATCGCCAACATGTCCAGGATCGGCCTGCACTATATGGGCGGACTCCTGAAGCATGTCGATTCAATTCTTGCATTCACCAACCCCTCGACCAACTCATTTAAGCGTCTGGTGCCGGGATTTGAAGCGCCAGTCGCCGGAACCTATTCGACCGGCAACCGCACCGCCTGCATTCGCATACCGGGATACCAGCGCAACGCGAAGACCTACCGCATGGAGTTCCGCCCGCCAGATGGCACCATGAATCCGTATCTGGCATACTCCGCGATGCTGATGGCCGGGTTGGACGGGATCAAGAAGAAGATCGATCCGGGCCATCCGCTGGATAAGAATCTCGATCTGTTGTCGCCTGCAGAGCAGTCGCATATTCACTACTTGCCGACATCGCTCGGACGCGCGCTCGATGCCCTCGAGCGGGATCATGACTACCTGTTGGCGGGCGGCGTATTCACCGAGGATTTGCTCGAGAACTGGATTCGAATCAAACGGGCTGAAATTGCCGAGGTACAAGTCCGTCCGACTCCTCACGAGTTCGAGATGTACTATGATTTGTGAGATTGTCGGTGTTCCGGCAGGTCACACGGTCCGAAGCGGG
>PQAP01000055.1:0-419 GCA_003105265.1 candidate division GN15 bacterium
GAGAAGCCGGCTCCCTGATACGAGTTTGAACCGGACTCACCGTTGGGCTGGTCGGTCAGAATGTCCGCTGTCAAATCGAACCTTCGGCTATCATTTACCAGCCAGTAATTGGTCGTGACCGTGTTGTCGGCGTTGATGACTCGTCGCTCATTGCCGGACTGAAATCCCTTGCTCCCCGGTATATTCAGTTTCCAGACAGCCGCCTTGCGGGGATTCCAGCCGGCGCCGTGCAGCGTATCCTTGTACACCGTGACATCGCCTGAATACAGCGTGTCCCCGGAGAANGTCACCACCGCCTGCCCGCTCGGCGGCACGCAGANCGCCAGCCCGTGATTGAACTCNGTGTGATGCAAACGCCACCATACGCGNGGNCGCGNNGANGTCGNNCCGANGATNGNANTCANCTCNGCNCGGCTCGA
>PQAP01000055.1:424-2713 GCA_003105265.1 candidate division GN15 bacterium
TNGCCAGCGNGTCGNTNNNNANCNTNNTGCGAATCGNGTCNNNNACCGTACCCGGTGCGTGCGCCNCCAGCCANGTCCGGCCGGAATCAAGCCACCGGNNNAANGATTGCGACAGCGAGTCGANGAACAGCACGTAGTCGAACGCGGCATTGACCTGCGTTGCGCCGTACCACCCGCCCACGAGGAGCGAGTCAATTTTGGCGCGGAAGTATGGCGAAAGGATTGACGAGGAGTAGGAAGGCGCGTTACCGGCGGCGGAACCGACTTGCAGGAACGCCGTGCCGTGGTCGTTCACCGTCTTCACGCTCTCGGCGAAAGCGCCGGCATACGGCGCGGCAAGGTCCAGGTATATCTCGTTACATCCCGAATCAATCAGCGCCTGCACCCCGGCGCGCAACTGCGCTGCGGTAAACGGCTGGCCGCCCCGAGTCAATATGCCCTGAGCACTTCCCTGTCCACCGATGTATACGTGTGCCTCGGTAAGTCCGCCGGAACGCACGCGCGCGGCGATTCCATGCGCGGTACGGACGAATGCCGCCTGCAATTCTGCTACTGTCAAGCTGTCCACGCGTTGCTGNNGTATNTTCNCGANATCGCGACTGACCCCGTCATCGTACAACACTGCCACGTTCTCGACCGGCGCCTGCCCGAACGGAATATGATATTCATACTGCTTGACGAGGTCGTTCCAGTAGCGGGCGTGGGAATTGGCGGGGTCAACACCGCCCGCCGCCAGGAGAGCGAAATACCCCCAGTTGGTATCCGGATCGAACGCCTGCGGGACAACCATATCCCAGTCACTCCCGGGATAAGATGGAGACTGCATTATGCTCGTCCAATTCGACGGATACAGTTTGAGCATAACGGTGTCGTTCAGATAGTACGGGGTCGTGTTTCTCTCGGCCAGCAGGTACCCGGTCACTTCACACAGATCGCCCCGGAAAGAGGAGTCGGCAAGTGGCCCGACCAGCGCCACCGACGACCGCGCCGGCATCGGCGTGTTCCTGAGGTAATTCGCGTAGTTCTCTACCAGTTTGGCATCGGTCGAATCGGTGTAGTAGCCGAGAGTGGTGACGCGTGTGCCGACTAGCGACGGCCAGTTGGCATACAGCGAGCCGATTGACTGAATATCCGTCTCATCGGTCGCGCAAACGGTCGAGTTGCTGTACCCGTCGACCCAGATCATGAAATTGCCGGCCCCCGGGGGCGACCAGAAGACATCCCACGGCACCCACTCGCCGCGGTAGACCCAGTTAAGGCATGGATTGGCGGGATATTGGGTATCGAACAGCACTGACGGGTACGGCGCGGGGGTACTGCCGTTATATTCGATCACGACATAGAACGGCTGAGTGACACAGACCGGATCGGGCAGCGTGATGACGCCGACATGGGGCGCACAGAAAGTAGCCGAATCGAGCAGGGTCGCATACGAGTACAGCAGGTCACCGGGACCGCTGCACGAATCAAGACCCACCCTGTCATAAATCTGCACGGTGGCCCCGACCGGCCAGTGGACGCCCTCGTAATGATACAGCGGAAGGGAGACCCAGTAGATCGCCATGGGGTAATCTTCGGTCCCGCCGCAATTGACCGGGTCGAGATATGAGGCGAACCGATCGCCGGTCTGGATGGCCGACAGGTACGCCATGGCCGTCTTATTGTTGTTGTACAGCGAACACGGCGCTGCGGCGGTCTTGAGCATGGGAGTGAGAAGATCCATTGGCTCCGGCAGCGGTCGCGCCAGCTCACCGGCTCTGACACTTGAAAGACCAAGCAGTGTCAGGATGAAAACAGCTATGACAGTTCCCCCGCTTCTGGATCGGCTGGATATGATTCTCATGACAACTTCTCTTACGGTCGTGGGGCGACCCACACTCTCTTGCGGTAATTGTCGACTATTGACCAACGCAACAGACGCACTGTACAACCCCAAAAATACACTCTCCGGCCCGTTTTTCCAAGGGGGAAGTGCGCGAATTCCGACCATGACCATCGAAAAACTAAGTGTTGATGGATTCGTCTATTCTTGTTATCTTTTCGTGAGTTACGAAGCGACAGGCCATAGCTGAGACTGGGGCTACAGCATGCCGTATCGTAACCACTTCCGACAACATTGCGCGATCGAATATTCGGCCCGAGCACCGCTTCTCGAATACACCTCGGAGTGCGAAGGCATAGTGGTGAATCGGCTGGCCGCCCGAGTCCTTGGAAACCAGTTGGACCGCGAGGGTGAAATGTGGTTTCAGCGCACAATCGGAATGCATTGGGGCGTCGCACTCGTAGCTC
>PQAP01000056.1 GCA_003105265.1 candidate division GN15 bacterium
TCTTTCGGCGTTTCGATCACCATGGGGATTTTCGCCAGTCGCTTGTCGTTGACGATATTCCGGAACCCCTCGAGGCCAATCGCCCCTTTCCCGATATGCTCATGCCGGTCGACCTTTGACCCCAGCCCTTTCTTGCTGTCGTTGAGGTGTATCACCTTGAGCTTATCCAGCCCGATGATGTCGTCGAACGACTTCATTGTCTTCTTGTACCCGGCCGGATCGATCAAATCGTATCCCGCCGCAAACACGTGACAGCTGTCCATGCAGACGCCGACATGCGCTTTGTCCTCGACCTTGTCGATCAGGTATGCGATCTGCTCAAAGGTATATCCGAGATTACTCCCCTGCCCGGCGGTCGTCTCAAGGCAGATGACGACGGCATTGTCTCTAAGTTCGCCGAGCGCTTTGTTCAGGTTGGCGGCGATGCGATCGAGTCCCACTTCTTCTCCCGACCCGACATGCGACCCGGGATGAATCACCAGGTTGGCGATCCCGAGCAGGTTACACCGCTCCATTTCTTCCTTGAACGAATCATACGATTTCTTATTCAGCGCCGTATCCGGTGAGGCGAGATTGATCAGATAACCCGAGTGCGAGCACGCCACACCGATCCCGGTTTCCTTCTGCGCGGCAAAGAACTTGTCGATCTCTTCACTCTCGAGCTTTTTCGCCCGCCACTGGTTGTTCGACTTGTTGAACATCTGAACCGTGTCGCACGTCGCTTTCTTGCCGAAATAGATGGCGTTGAATACGCCTCCCGCGATTGATTCATGTGCGCCGAACAACATGCAAGTGCCTTCTTTCTATCTCGGGTTGATCGCCAGCAGTTTCGGTTCCGTCATATCCTCGATAGCGTACCGCACGCCTTCGCGGCCAAGCCCGGAGCTCTTGACCCCGCCATACGGCATCTGGTCGACACGATAGGTCGGAACATCGTTTATTATTACGCCGCCGGTTTCGATTCGCTTGAACGCGTAGACAATGTCGTTCATGCGATTGGTGAATATCCCGGCCTGCAGACCAAATTCGGAATCATTGATTTTGTCGACAACCTCATGGAAATCCCGATACCGATCCACAATCGCCACCGGCGCGAACGCTTCCCGACAGTGAAGAGCCATTGTCCGTGAAACATCGGCCAGCAGGGTTGGTTCGCACATCCGGCCGGTAATTGTTCCCCCGCACAGCAGTTTCGCGCCGCCGGTCAGCGCTTCTTCGATAAACTGCTTCGTCCGATCGGCCGACAGATCGTCCACCAGCGGACCGATATCGGTGGTGGGCTCGAGAGGATTGCCGGTCTTCAGCCGCGAAATCTTTTCGACCAGCATTCCAGTGAACCGTTCGTAAATGGATTCGTGAATGTAAATGCGCTGTACTGAAATGCAGGACTGTCCTGCCACCGCGTACGCGCCGAACATCAGCCGGGTAGAGGCGAATTCCAGATCGGCGTCGTCCGCTACCGCCACCCCCGCGTTGCCGCCGAGTTCCAGCACCACCGGCTTCTTGCCGGCCTGTGCTTTGATCCACCAGCCGACCTCGGCCGAGCCGGTGAAGGTAATCAGTTTCACTCGCTCGTCCAACAACAGCGGCGCGGCCGCCTTGCCGGACCCGGGGAGAATGGAGATTGCCCCTTTGGGATAATCGGTATGATCGATCAACTGCGCCAGCATCAGCGCCACGATCGGCGTTTTGCTGGCCGGTTTGAGCACCATGCAGTTACCCGATGCCATGGCCGGTCCGATTTTGTGCGCCACCAGATTCAGCGGAAAGTTGAATGGCGTGATCCCGCCGATCACGCCGCGCGGGAAGCGTCGCAGCAAACCTATCCGCCCTTCACTGCCGGCGCCCCAGTCCAGATCGATAATCTCGCCGCCCACTCGTTTCGCTTCCTCGGCCGACACCCGGAAAACGCCGATCGCCCGCATGACCTCGGCGCGTGCATCCTTGATTGCCTTGCCGAGTTCGAGCGCCATCATCCGGGCGAAACTCTCGGCGTTCTTCTCAAGTTCTTCGGCAATCTGTCGGCAGGCCGCCTCCCGTTTGTAGGCCGGCAATTCCCGCGTCAGCTCGAATGCCGTCACGGCGGAGTCGATCGCTCCGGTAAAATCATCCTGCGACGCCGCTGCGACCGTCCCCACTGGACTGTTATCGAAAGGTGATTCGACCCGGATCTCCTCGGCGCTGTCGACCCATTCCCCGGCAAGATACATTTTGTGATGTTCTGACATGCGTGTCTCCTGAAACGCAGGCATCCACGAGGCCCCGCGTCCGTTCAAAGTGACTATGATGGAGTATACAACGTCTCAAGCCGTGCTTCAACTTCATCGCATCAGCGTGACCAAGACTCTTCAAGTCTACGTTTATCCGCAGCTATGGGCTGATCCCCATACTCTGTTGTCCGGACCGTCAATCCAAACCGGGGGACGGCGTCAATCCCCCCCGGCTACGCTTTCGTCTCTGTATGGCTAACTAACAGAACGACAAAGAGATAACATCCATCCTGCTGACACCATAGAATGGCTGTCGATACGGCATACCGTTTACATTGCAGACAGACAAACGAGGACTATGTCTATGGCTACAAAGAAGAATATTCGTCGCAACCAGCAGGGGATCACGATCATGGAAGTGCTCATTGCCATGGTCATTCTCAGCTTGTCCCTGCTGCTGCTGTTGAACATGGCGATGGTCGCCCTTGACGGTAACGACTGGTCTGACCGGACCACTCGCGCCACCGTCCTGCTTCAGCAGAAACTGGAAGAGCTGCGCACCGAGTCCGATCCGGTCGACGGCGCCGACACCTCGGGCGGCATCTCCCGCACCTGGACAGTGACCGATGTCGGGCATCATTTGCGNCGAATCGACGTNCTGGCGCAGTGGGAGGATATTCGCGCTCAAGCGAAATCCAACTCGGTGACGGCGTATGTCCAGGTCCAGCCNGACTAAGGTTTCGCGGCGACCTCCGGTAACGAGCAAAACGACTAACGATAGAGGTGTCAGATGAAACGATGGCACAAACGGGTTGCGGGCGTGTCGGGCTTCTCGCTGATGGAAGTCCTGATCGCGCTGTTCCTGACAACCCTGATCACGACTGCTGCATTCAAGGCGTATATTACGCAGCACAAGAACTACCTGATTCAGGACGACATCACGGAGATACAGCAGGGCGCCCGGGCCTCGATCGACGAGCTGTCCAAGCAGATCCGCATGGCCGGCTATGCCCTGCCGTACGGGCTGCCGTCGATTATCGCGGCGAACACGAATCCCGATACCATCACCATCAGCTATCATAATGATGGCTGTGATACGTACCTGAGTGACCCAATGCCGCTGCCGTCATCGGAGTTGAAGTGCGGTACCGACATCTCCTGCTTTTCTCCAAGCCAGTGGGTGTACATCTGGGAGCCGGACTCGGCGAAAGGTGAATGGTTCGAAATCAGCTGGGT
>PQAP01000057.1 GCA_003105265.1 candidate division GN15 bacterium
CGACCGGCCCAGCTTGAGCACGCCCCGGGATTTTTCATCGCCGGTCGTGATCTGCATCGGCAGATCGGTATTGATGGAGCCGTTGGTGTTGGCGAGCAGGAGCAGATTGGCGCTCTGGGGGACCGAGACGGTGATATTGCCGAAGCTCCCCGTAATACGTGAGGTGCCGCGCAGCAGGTCATCGAGTGCGATAATCGTGGAACCGTTCTCGTTGTTCAGTATCAGCGGGCCGCTCAATCCCTCGGCCTTGATCATTCCGAATTTATTGAACGCCTGCGCATCGCCGCGCACATTGGACAGGTCCAGCGTCGAATAGGCGCCGTCGAGCTTTACACTGCCGGTGATATCCCGCACAACGATCGGCTGGTACCGGTTGGTGGCGTCCAGATCCCCGTCGAGCCCGGTGACTTCGATCGGGCCGAGACTGTTGTCGATCGACAAATTCCCCTGATGATCGTTCACGGTGACCGAGCCGGAGTTCTTAATCGTCAGATTGCCGCGGGAGTCATTGACCGTGACCTGGGCATAGGCGTTCGCTATTGTCATTTCGCCGACGCATTCGTCGACCGTCACCGGCGAGTAGGAGTTCACCAGTTTGATCGGTCCTTCGCAGGTGGAAACCGTCAGCTCGCCCATCGAGCAGGTGATATCGATACGTCCCTTGATAGCCGTGAATTCGGCGTCGGCATAATTGGTGGACGCCTGCACGCCCGCCTCCAGACCGGAAGCGTTGATTTCACCGAACGTGTTGGCAATGGTGACGGGGCTGCGGGCCGGCACGTAAACGACCAGTTCGTTCTGAATGAATCGTCCGGATCTATCGGTCGGCTGCATGAAGACCGGTGCCACGGTGTAGCCGTCGGGGAGCTTCCTCACTTCGAGTTTGGCGCTGTCCGCAAAAGCCCGTTCCTGCTGGCGGGTAGAGCCCTGGACCTCGATCGTCCAGGTGGCGGTGATGACGTCGTCGTCCCATCCCACGACCTCGGTGCTGCCGTACCGATTGGCAATCCTGATCGGGGTTGCCGGACTGACCGAACTGACGGTGTCGCCGAACTCGCGCAGCAGGCCGGAGCCGGACGCTTTCCCGACCAACGCCCACGGCGACGGGGGTATAGGAGGCACAACCTTGACATCTGGAATCGGGGGAATCACCACAACCCCCGGAGCTTTGGCCTCCGACTCCAACCGCTTTGCCTCCATCTGCTGCTTCTTGGACTCGACTTTCAACCGGGCCATTTCGATCGTCTTGGCCAGGGAATCCTGGAGGACGGTGACACGCACAGTGCGCTCATCGCGAGAGGAGCGCAGGGCGTCGGCAAGCACGGAGGAAACATACGCCTGAATCGCCTGGCGATCGGCGTCATTCTCTTCGAGACGCGGGAGGATGTCATCCTGAAGCAAGTCATCGAGCGAGGTGATTTCGCGGCGAAGACTCTGAATCAGGCGGTAGAGGCGCATGGGGTAGATGGTCTTGGAATCCCGTATATGCAATTCGGTCTTCTTGAGTTCCTCGGCGCTTTTGCTCAACTGGTCCGCGAGAAGCTGCTGATCGTGGACGAATTTCATGCTGTCCAGTTCTCGGCGCAGCTTTTCGAGCGACGGGCGGAGCTTGATTACCACGTCATCGGAATATTCGCGGAGGTAGATATTGTAGTTGAACATGATGTCGTCGAGATTGATGAGCAGTTCCGCGTATTCATCGGCGAGATCGCGCGTGTCACGGTCGAGCTTCGGCTTCTCTTTGGTCTGGCGGTGGAGGACATCGACGCCCGGCGGGGCGGGGGTTTGCGCAAAGACCGAAGGTCCCGCCGAGACAAGACCGGCGAGCCAAATGATCATGAGGGCGGGCACTCCGCCACTGAACCACCGGCACACGACCCGGCCGAACGCCGGGAGGCGCTTTTCTGAGACCTGCAGTCGTTTCATATCATCAACTCTACTCGCTGGCGGCGGCAATCTTCCGGCAGCCGCTCGATCGCGAAACATACGCTACCAATTCCAATACGTAAATTCAAGCGTCAAGTTTCGCGGACTTTCGGGTCAACGTTAAGATTTTCAAAGGGTTACAGATTTGCGTCGAGTCGCCTGTTTGCCTGTGGCAGGCAGGAAATGTGAAACCGATTGCCGAAGTCAAGTCTGGCGTGATAGCGGTATGGGAAAGCCGCCCTTTCGACGTCCTGCGGCCGATCTGCAATCGCTTTGTGCGTCAAGGAGTTGGGTGGATGGCCGTACCTGACGGGGCAGTTCTCTCGACTTCTCGGAACCATCGTACAAAGGCACCGGTTTTGCAGTTGCCGGTGAGCAGTTATGGGGTTGCATTTTCGTGTTGCGCATACTCTTCGTTTTCAAGCCGCCATCGGCATATTCCTACTCATAGCTTCATCGAGTAGTATCGCGGCGTTTGACCGTCGAGCAATTCATGACTCCGAGGTCCTCAGACCGGATCGAGCAGTGCCTGCCGGAACAGAAACCCGGCCGACTGCCGTAGCGTTCTCCAGTGCCAATCTCCCGGCCGATGTCAGAATTTCCGTGCCGCCATCGCCGGCCATGTTCACGCAGGACAGGGCGTCACTGGTGGCGCTGAAAAGCGGGCGGTGGCTGGCGGTCTGGCAGGATGAGCGTTTCGGCGCCAACAAGATTTTTCTCCAGCAGATGGACTCGCTCGGCAATCCGGTTGGCGTAAATCAGATGATCGAGGGCTCGCCGTTCGGAGCCGATTATGTCGAGCCGAAAGCGGCTCAGGATACTTCGGGGCGAATCTTCCTGTTCTTCCGCGATCGCACCAACGGCCTGATTTTTGGCGCCCGTTTCACTTCGGCGCTGGCCGTTGACCTGCCGCCGTTTCTGGTCAACGATACGGTACTGGGCGCCTACGGCGGACCGTTTGATTTTACGATCTATCCCGACGGCCGCGCGGTGGCGGTGTGGGAGAACTACTCGACAGTCGGCTCGACAATTGGCGCCCGCATATACAACGCCTCGGGGACGTCCGTAGCCGGGCCGATTACGGTCAACTCCGACGGCGGCGCCAAAGCGCACTGGGTGCCCAAGGTGGCGGTTCAACCGGGAAGCGGATTTCTGGTGGTCTGGGAAGATTATCGCAACAGTCAGGCCGACGTGTTCGGACGACTCTACCGCGGCGACGGTGTCCCACTGGGGAATGATTTTGGCGTAGTGCCGCCGGGACCGTCGAGCATGGATCAATACACGCCGCAGGTCGCGTGGTCCGATTCGGACAAGTATTTCATCGGGTGGATCGATCGACGGTTGGGACAGGAAGTGTATGTCCAGCGGTACGACCCGACCATCGGCCCGGTCGGCAGCAACACGCTGGTATCATGGGGCGATACGCTCTATACCAACTGGGACCTGAATCTCAGCGTTTCGCCGCGAGGGCGGGCGCTGGCAGTATGGGCCACCTTTGGCCCGGACAATTCGATCCTGAGCCGGTGGTTCGCGTATGGACTGAGTCCGCTTGGCTTGCCGCAGGTGGAGAATCTCGCGACTGTCGGTCGACGGTGGTCACCGGCGGCGCAGTTTCGCTCGGCGGGTCGGTATGGTCTGGCGTGGACAGAGTACACCAACGGCGACGCCGACATCAATTTCATGGCGTTCGACACGGCGGGCAATCGTCTGTTTACGCCTGAACGGGTGGTCAACGACGATCAAATCGGCGCACCGGCCACGCATCCGAGTGTCGCCAATTCGACGAGCTGGTACGAGGTCGTTGCGTTCGCCAGCCGCAAACAGGATGACGGCGATATTTACACCGCCTGCGTGTCCCACGTGGGGGTGGTGCAGAACGGCAACCAGCGGGTGAATCAGGATGTCGGGCTGAACCTGCAGGCCGAACCGTTCGTGACCAAATCGCCGAGCGGTGTATTTGTGATCTGGCTCGATGGCCGCGCGGTCAACGGTTTGACCGGGCAGAGAATCTACGGGCGGTTCGGCAGCCAGTGGGGGCTTTACAGCAGTTCGGAATTCATGATTTCCGACAGCAGCCAAGTGGCAATCAAATCCTCGCCGAAAGCGATCATGACTTCCTCCGGTCGCGGGCTGGTGGTCTGGTTTGACGAGCGAAGCGGCACGGCGCAGGTGTACGGACGCTGGCTTACTACATCGGGGCAACTCGACGGCTCCGAATTTCTCATTTCCAACGCCGCTTCGGATCTCAACAACTCATTCCTGCAGGTCGGTGTGGATTCGCTAGGCCGCTTCTATGTAACCTGGCTCGATGCCGGTGTCGCGCCGCCGACCGTGAAAGGGAAATGGTACAACGCCAACAAATCGCTCGGCGGGAGCTTCAACTACAACTCTGTTCCGGCTGGCGTGGCAATGAATGAACTGTCCGCCGCCGTCAACGATTCCGGTCTGATTTCACTTCTCTGGACGGGAACGGAAAGCGCTACCCGCCGATTGTATCTGACCGTCATCTCTCGAACCGGAACGGTTATGAGAGCCGCCTCAGAAATCACCGATAATGCGTCCGCACTGCCGACCGAGCCATCACTGTCAATCGACGAACGCAATTACCGATGCGCGACATGGATCGACCGTCGCGAGGGGGC
>PQAP01000058.1 GCA_003105265.1 candidate division GN15 bacterium
GTCGGGATTGTCGGCCCGGTCGGCTGCGGCAAGACTACGCTCGTGTCGTTGCTTCCCCGCATGTATCAGCCGCCGCGCGGGCACGTGTTCATCGATGACGTCGATGTCAACGACTGGGATCTGCGGTCACTTCGTCACCAGATCGGATTTGCCACTCAGGAAGCGTTTCTGTTCTCCGACTCACTTGCCAATAATATTCGATTCGGCGAGCCGGACGCGACGCTCGAGCGCGTCAAGGCCGCGGCAGAGACCGCCGCGCTCGCCAAGGATGTCTCTCTGTTTCCCTACGGCTACGAGACAATGGTCGGCGAACGAGGCATCACGCTGTCCGGGGGACAGAAGCAGCGAACCGCCATGGCGCGGGCGTTGCTGATTGAACCGTCGATCGTTGTTCTCGACGACGCGACTTCGGCCGTCGACACCGAGACCGAAGATCAAATCAACGAGCGGATCAAAACCGTGCGGGGCAGCACGACGATAATTATTTCACATCGCGTCTCGTCCATTCGCGAAGCGGATATCATCGTCTATCTCGAGGACGGCCGCATTGTCGAGAGCGGCAATCACCATGAACTGGTGGCGCTCGATGGACGCTATGCCGAGCTGTATCGGTCACAATTGCTGGCCATGGAACTGGAGAAGATGTAGTGGCATCGAACGGTTTCCACGAAGAAGAAGCCCTCGGCAAGGCATATGACGCCCGCCTGATGAAGCGGCTGCTGACCTATCTTCGGCCGTACAAGGGCGCGACTGCCCTGGCGGTGCTCATGCTGATGGTGGCGGCGCTGGCGCAGGTGGCACTGCCGTTTCTGACGCAGTACGGCATCGACAATTATATCGAAGTCAAGAACGCGCACGGACTCGGGCTGATAGCCCTGGCCTATCTCGGCGTCATGGTGATCATGCTGGCCGCCACGTATGGCCAGACCTACATCACGATGTGGCTCGGCCAGAAGGTACAGTACGATATCCGCATGCAAATGTACCGACATTTGCAGCGGCTCCATCTGCAGTTCTACGACCGCAATCCGGTCGGACGACTGTTGACGCGGGTCACCAACGACGTCAACGTGCTCAACGACCTGTTTTCGTCCGGCGTCGTGACGATTGTCGGCGATGTTCTCACGCTCGTTTTTATCGTCATTGCCCTGCTGTATTACAACTGGAAGCTGGCGTTGGTGACATTCACCGCGCTGCCCCTGCTGATGGCGGCAACATTTGTCTTTCGCGCCAAAGTGCGGAACGTCTATCGCGAGGTACGGCTGACTCTCGCCCGCGCGAATGCCTTCCTGCAGGAGCATCTCACCGGCATGAAGATTGTCCAGTTATTTGCGCAGGAGAAGAACACCGGCGGCAAATTCGACACCATCAATGCCGAACTCCGCAATAATCATTTCCGCTCGGTACTGTATTACGCGGTGTTCTTTCCGACTGTCGAATTTATCGGTGCGCTGTCGCTTGCCACACTGGTCTATTACAGCGGTTTCAGGATTGCCGACGGCACCCTCACGTTCGGCGCCCTGGTGGCCTTCATTCAGTTGGTACAGCGATTCTACCGGCCGATAGCGGACCTTGCGGAAAAGTACAACATCCTTCAGGCCTCGATGGCTTCTTCCGAGCGTATCTTCGGCCTGCTTGACACCGAGCCGGCGATTGTCGATGTCGCCTCGCCGCATCGGCCGGTCGCGTTCAATGGCCGGATTCAAATCGAAAACCTGTGGTTTGCATATACCGGCGAGGACTGGGTGCTTCGCGACGTTTCCTTCGATGTCGACCCGGGCCAACGCGTGGCGATTGTAGGCGCCACGGGTGCGGGGAAGACCTCACTCATCTCACTTCTGTATCGCTTCTATGACTACCAGAAAGGGGCGATCCGTATTGACGGCGTGCCGATCACGCAATTGGAAATGGCCGAACTGCGCAGCCATCTCGGCCTGGTCCTTCAGGACGTCTTCCTTTTCAGCGGCGACCTGGCCGGCAACGTGCGGCTTCGTGATCAGACCATCACCGATGAACAGATCGAGAAAGCGCTGGAGCGCGTCGGATTCTCGCGTTTCCTTGCGGCCATGCCGGACGGCCTTCGCTCTGAAATCAAGGAGCGCGGCGCCACGCTCTCCACGGGGCAGAAGCAACTGCTGTCGTTTGCGCGGGCACTGGCGTTTAATCCCGACATTTTGATTCTTGACGAAGCCACCAGTTCGGTCGACACTGAGACCGAGAAATTGATTCAACGGGCGCTCGACACGCTGATGGAAGGGCGAACCTCGATTATTATCGCCCATCGACTCTCAACGATTGAGAAAGCGGACAAGATTGTGGTGCTGCATCATGGGCAGGTTCGCGAGATCGGCCGTCATGCCGACCTGATGCAGCAAAAGGGCATTTATTACCGGCTATACCAAATGCAGTACAAGAAACAGATGGAAGGCGAGTTGAAGACGGCACAGGTATCTGAATGAGCGGGCTCGCATCGCGGCAGATCGAACATTATCTCGCCTTCATGCGCCCGCTGGCGCATCAGGCGGGGACACTGCTCAAAAAGGCATTTAACACGCGGCTTGAGATTACTTATAAAGGCAGAATCAACCCGGTGACCGATGTCGATCTCCGCGCCGAGAAGCTGATTACGAACGCCATCACTCGCAGATTCAAGGGCCACGCTGTGCTCGGGGAGGAGGGAAGCGATTCCCGCGGAGAATCCGAGTTCGTCTGGGTTATCGATCCGCTCGACGGCACCGTCAATTATGCGCACGGGTTTCCGGTCTATTGCGTTTCGATTGGACTTGAATACCGGAAGCAGATCGTGGCCGGTGTCGTGTACGATCCGGAACGGGATGAGATGTTCTGGAGCGGTCTGGGAATGCCCGCTCATCTCAACAAGCAGCGAATAACGGTGTCCGGGGAGACACGGCTCGAGCGGTCGCTACTCGCCACCGGATTCGCATATGATATCGGAACCTCGCGGAGGAACAATCTCGGTTATTTCGCGCGCATGGCCAAACGGGCCCAGGGGATACGCCGTCCCGGCTCGGCGGCGATCGATCTCTGCTGGCTGGCCGCGGGTAGAATCGACGGTTTCTGGGAGCTGAAACTCCATCCCTGGGATACGGCCGCGGCGTCGCTCATCGTGCGGCAGGCCGGCGGCAAGGCGACGCGGGTCGACGGCTCAAGCTACAGCATCTTTGATCCGGACCTGCTGGCCTCCAACGGCCGGATTCATGCCGCCATAATGCGGGCCCTCAAGAGAAAATAGAAAACG
This sequence comes from candidate division GN15 bacterium, assembly GCA_003105265.1. GTDB lineage: Bacteria > Zixibacteria > MSB-5A5 > GN15 > FEB-12 > FEB-12. Next base: position 3,260 of record PQAP01000058.1, read on the forward strand.
CCAACTGATGGATGGCGAAAATCGTACGATATATTGAATAGATATGGACAAACTTGAACTGGTAAAATCGACCTCTGGTATCCGGGGGGTGGTCGGCAACGGGCTCGATCCGGTGATGATAACCGCCTACGGTGCGGCCTTCGGAACATTCCTTAAACGCGGCACGGTCGTGGTTGGCCGCGACAGTCGGCCCTCGGGCGACATGGTCATGCGGGCGGTCGTGGCGGGTCTGGTTTCAACCGGTGTGGATGTCGTTGATATCGGCATTGTGCCGACTCCCACCGTCGAAATCGCTGTCAAGAAACTCAAAGCCAGAGGCGGCATTTGTGTGACTGCCTCGCATAATCCGTCGCAGTGGAACGCGCTCAAGTTCTTCAACGAACAGGGTGAGTTCATCACGCCGGAGCAGTACAAACAGCTCGATGCCATATATTCGTCGAGTTCCTTCGCGTACGTTCCCTATCAGAAATTGGGCGTTGTGTCGTGTCAAACACACTGGATTGATGAGCATATTGC
>PQAP01000059.1 GCA_003105265.1 candidate division GN15 bacterium
CTCACAAATCAGCCGATGATCCTGGTGCAGGTCATGGCGGTAATGCGTGAAGATCAGGTCCGGATCGCAGCGCCGCTTGAGCTCTTCGAAGCAATCTTTGATGTCGGCGCCATTATAGGGGAAGTAGCCGTCGCGGAATGTGTGCAGTTGAACTTGCTTGCGAGCGGCGCCCTTCAGGAATCGGCCGGCGCTGGTCTCAGCTTCCTTTCGTCGAGTGGGACTACCGCTGAAGACGATCCACGTGCACTCAATCTTGCGGCGCTGCCCTGTCAGACGCAAGATAGTGCCGCCGCAGCCGATTTCGATGTCGTCAGCGTGCGCGCCAAGACACAGGACTCTGAGCGGTTTCGAGGAGCTTCTGTCACATAGCAGCTTCAGCACTCAGACCTCACTTCACCGATTCCTGATTCCAGATAACCCACGGCGTCTGGCCGGAAGCGTACAGGTCTTCGAACTGCTGTTTGTCCTTAAAGGTATCCATGCATTTCCAGAAGCCGTCGTAAGGATAGGCGATCAGCTGCTTCTTCTCGATCAGCCGCTGAAACGGCTGGTCTACCAATTCCTCGTTCGGTTTCATGTAGGCAAAGATGTCGCCCCGGAAGGCAAAGAAGCCGCCGTTAATGCGGACCGATTCTTCGACATGCGCGATATCGGTCACAAGGTGCGAGCGGTCGGTCTGAACGACGTGAAAAGTCTGGTTCGGCTTAACCGATATAAAGCCGGCGATGCGGTTTTCCTTGCGCATGAAATCGAGGTAGATGTCCAGCGGGAGATCGGAGAGGCCGTCGCTGTAGTTGGCGAGGAACATGTCTTCACCTTCCACATACTTGCGCACGGCCATCAGGCGCTGGCCGATGTTGGTATTCTGGCCGGTGTCAACGAACGTAATATTCCATTTGCGAATGTCGCTGTAGACGACTCGCGGACTGGCCTGACCGTTCTGCATGACGAAATCATTGGCCAGACACTCGTTGTAATTCAGGAAGTACTCCTTGATGACTTCACCGCGGTAGCCGAGACAGAGAATGAAGTCGGTGTGGCCGAAATGGGCGTAGTACTTCATCACGTACCAGAGAATCGGCTGGTGGCCGATTCGGACCATCGGCTTGGGAATCGCCTCGGTGTACTCACGAAGGCGCGTTCCGAGTCCGCCGCAAAACAGCACCACTTTCATCTTCGCTTATCCCTTCCGTCACTCTGTCCGGTGGTCGGGCTCGCGTTGAGCGCCAATTCCCTCCGGTACCATTCGATCGTCCGCTGTAACCCGGTCTCGAGGGAGACCCTCGGGCGCCAGGCGAGCAGCCGCAGCGTATTCTCAATATCGGCAGACGGCATTACTTCATCCGGCCGGTCGGGTAAGGCCCCCAGCGCCGGGCGGATATCGCCGCCGACCAGTCGGGATATCTTCTGAACCACTTCGGCTATCGATATCAACTTCCCGGAACCGATTTCCACAACCTGTTCCGGCACCTTTTCGCCGGACAGGGCCGCCACGAAGGCGTCGGTGACGTCGTCGATATAAATCGCGTCGATCAATCGGCTGCCGCTGCTGAGCCGGGGCGACTTGCCGCGCAATAGCGACGTGATCACATACGGTATCAGCTTGGTTTCAAGTTGCGGCCCGGGGCCATAGGTCAAGTAAATGCGCAGGGAGACGACCGGCAAGCCGTATAATTCGCGGAACATCCGACAGTAAACACTGCCGACCCACTTGGAAGCCGAATAAGGGGAGTGGGGTTTTGCCGTCGGAACCGAAAGCGGCGGCTCCTCCATCGAACTCGCGTAGATAAAGCGTTTACAGTCAGTCGCTATTGCCGCGGAGAGCAGGTGGACCGTCATAGCGGCGTTATTGATAAAGGTCGGGCCGACAAGATCAAGGTCGCGGCGCCCATCCGGAAGACCGGCGAGGTGAAAGATGTACTCGGGACGCACATTCTCGAGTAGTCCTTTCACCTCGCGATCGTGAGCCAGATCCACCTGCCACCATTTCATACCGGATTCATCTGTCCGATGTGCATTCCGGGACACCCCGTGCACTTCAGCACCAAGACTCGCCAGCCGGACAGTTAAAGCCGAGCCCAGAAAGCCGCCGGCCCCGGTGACGAGGATTCTTTTACCGTGCAGATCGCCACTCATGCGAGCAACCCGTGTTCGACCAGCAGTTTTGCCGTTGACTCGAGTGTGTCAAACGGTACGTCGGAACGCTCGGCAATCTCGAGCAGGTCATGGGTGCCATCGGAGAGATTGAGCAACCACAGCATAGCCATTTCCCGCGCTCCGGCATCAGGCAGCCCGCCCATCTGACGGTAAAGTCCGCGCTTGCCGAGTTGGGGTTCGGCCTTGGGGAATCGGTTGACATAGCATCGGTTGGCTTCAAGCGTACCGAGCACGCGCAAATACATTTCGAATGATGAGCCCAGATGAAGCGGCTGAATGTAGTCGAGGTTGTCGGCGGACGAATGATACTCGGGAAACTTCCCGTGCGGCGTACGGGTCAAACTGCCGACCGGCAAATTAAACCCCGGCGAGCAGTACTGACGCTCGTCGTACCCGTAAGGACTGAATTCGAGAATTCTGGACGGTTTGCTGCCACTCGTCAGACAATATGTGGCGACCCGGTCGATTTCGGCATCACCGCGACGGCTCTTCTTGTAATGGAAAGGACCGCGATCGCCGACACACGCGACGACAAGCCCGGCCCTGATGCGATCGACGAGTGCTTCATTCCGGGCAAGCCACGTGATCGAGCCGATAGTGCCGGGGATGAAGAGGAAGCGGTAGCTGTAGCGTCGCCTGATCTGCTGCAGGTGTTGAGCAAGCAGAGTCATCAGTGCGATACCGCTGAGATTGTCGTTGGCCAGGGAAGGATGGCAGGCGTGACACGAGAGCAGGACCTCATCGGTTGAATCGCCCGCGAGGAAATACTCGCCGTAGTTCAAATGACCCGGCTGAAGAGTCGAGTCAATGCAGACATCGTATTCGGTGTCGGCAAGTTGCGCCGCTTCGGCATGCGCCATGCAGAAGCCCCAGTTCTCCCGGTAGTAGGAGGTCCGATACGGAATCCAGTGCGGGTGATCCGGCATGGTGTGAACGTGTGCCTTCAATTCCTCCAGACCGAGCCGTTTGCGGATAGGAACACTGTAATTAACCACGTGCAGGTTGTTCTGCCGAAAATCGATGATCCTGCTTCCCGACCGGTCGGCAATCCATGCGTCGCGGATATTCCATTCGTTCGGCACGGTCCAGTCGAATACTATCGTACCCGACGGGACCTCGTGAATTTCGATCGGAATATGGCGCTGAATGACCTTGAGCGTCTGACGCAGACCATCGCCGGTGATACTCCGACAGATTGGAAACAGCCCGGCGGCGAGGTCATACATTTGGCGGCCGACTTCGTCACAGTTCAGTCGCGCACGCAGATCGGTGAATTCCAGCAATTCGCTCATAATCAGTCCGTCAAGGTTCCGGCCGGTTACCTCTTCGCACGAAAAGGTTGCGGGGTGTAATCGGCGAACGTGCGGTCACGCTCGGATATCACACGCACCGCTTCCGGCCACCGGATATCAAAGGCCGGGTCGTTATATCGAACACCAACACCGCTCTCCGGATGATAATACTGGGACATTTGATAATGTACCTCGGAGTTGTCATCGAGCGACAGGAAGCCGTGATAGACGCCTTCCGGGATATACAACATGCAGCCGTTGTCGCAGGTCAGTGTGGCCGTGGCGTGGCGGAGATAGGTGGAAGAATCCGGTCGAAGGTCCAGGGCGACATCGAAGACGGCGCCGCGCGAACAGCGCACGAGTTTGGCTTCTTCCCAGGGCGGCAACTGGCTGTGCAGGCCGCGAAGCGTACCGCGACGAACGTTGAACGAGATGTTACACTGCACCACCGCCGGGTTCAGGCCGTGTGCAGCGAATTCCTCGCTGCAATAGGTACGGGCAAAGTAGCCGCGGTCATCGCTCCGCCGCTCCGGCTCGATAATCCAGACCCCTTCGACACTGGTGGCCGTAAACTTCATGAGTAAACACGCACCTCCGGAATCGGCACGATAAACTGTCCGCCCCAGCGTCGAATGAACGACAACTGGGCCATGATTTCGTTGCGCAGATTCCACGGCAGAATGAAGACGAAGTCGGGTTTCGTCTGCTCGATTCGTTCCGGCGCATAGATCGGGATACGGGAGCCGGGAAGATACTTTCCCTGCTTATACGGGTTGCGATCCACGGTGTAGGAAATGAGATCGGACCGAATACCGCAATAATTCAACAGGGTATTTCCCTTTCCCGGGGCGCCGTAACCGGCTATCGATCTTCCCTGGCGCTTGAGATCAATAAGGAAGGTCAGGAGTTTGTATCTGGTTTCTTCGACGTGTCGGCCAAAGGCCGTGTAGTGCGACAGCGTGCGGAGACCGTGCGCGATCTCCCGTTCCCCGAGCTCCGAGACGCTCCTGCCGTCGTCATGAGTGCGACAATCCGCGTGGCAGGCGTACACTCTGAGGGAGCCGCCGTGAGTCGGGATTTCTTCGACATCGAACAATCGCAAACCGTGCCGGGCAAACAACTCCTTCACGGTGAGCAATGAGAAATATGAATAATGCTCATGGTAAATGGTGTCGAACTGATTCTCTTCCATCAGCCGCATGAGATGCGGGAACTCGAGAGTGATCACACCATCGGGTTTCAGCAGCAACTTCATACCCGCAACGAAATCGTTCAGATCCGGCACCTGGGCAAGCACATTGTTCCCAACCAGCAGATCGGCTTGTTTCCCCTGATCCGCCAACTCCTTCGCCACCGGCACACCAAAAAACCGCACCAGCGTCGGAACGCCCCTGCTTTCGGCAGCAACGGCGATGTTGGCCGCCGGCTCGATACCGAGCACCGGGATGGACCGTTTGACAAAATGCTGCAGGAGGTAACCGTCGTTGCTGGCCAGTTCGACCACAAAGCTATCGGTCGTCAGTCCGAACCGCGTAATCGCTATTTCCGTGTACTTTTCGGCATGGCGCACCCAGGAATCGGAGAAGGAAGAGAAGTAAGCGTATTCGGAAAAAATGCTCTCGGCCGACACGTAGTCAAGCACCTGCGCGAGGAAGCACTTCTTGCACACATACACGACCAGCGGATAGAATGGCTCGTACTGATGGGCACGCTCCGGCGAGACATAACTCTCGCACAGGGGAGACATGCCGAGGTCGACCATGACATGTTCGAGCGGCGTTCCGCAGAATCGGCAGGGAGCAGGCGCGGCCGGAGCAGCCGTCGTGTCTGAGGTTATGCGGGACTGTTCTTTCACACTTTCCCTGTGATCAATGGTTCAGGACACCGGGCCGGCTGAAGCTTTACCGGTCCAGCGAAGAGTCTCGTCGAGCAGGCCTTCGCCCAAGAGCTTCTTGATATGGTCAATGCGGTTGAACCGCGCGCCTTCGAACTCTTCCACTTTCAAACCCACTCTCCGGTAGGCATCGTAGAGTTCCTCAGCGCCCCGTCGAGCGGTCCATTCGGGCTGGTACTTCGACAGCAGCCGGGCGGCCTTGCTGAAATCGACCCGATAGCAGCGCGTGTCGGGACCGGCGTCAGGTGCATATTCGATGCGGCAGTCGGGGACAACCTGCTGAACGATCTGTGCAATGTCGCGAATGCGATAATTCTGATCCTGACGTCCGATATTGAATGCCTGTCCACTGACCACCCCGGACGGGGCCGTCAGTGCGACCATAAACGCCTGGGTGATATCGGCGATATGGACAATCGGTCGCCAGGGGGTGCCGTCGCTTTTAAGATAGACGCGCCCGGTCGCATAGGCCCACGCCGTGAGGTTGTTGAGAACGATATCGAACCGATGACGGGGCGACAGGCCATAGGCAGTGGCGTTTCGCAAAAAGACCGGCACGAAATTCCGGTCGGCGAGTTCAGCCAGCGCCTTCTCCGATTTGACTTTCGACACGCCGTATGGCGTCACGGCCTCCATAGGGGCATCCTCGGTGACGAGATTGTCACCGGCCGAGCCATAGTTACTGCATGACGACGAAAACACGAAGCGTCGTACTCCGGCCGCCCTGGCCACTTCCGCAAGGTGAACCGTGCCGCGGAAGTTGATATCGTAGGTGATTTCGGGGTTCAGGTTGCCCAGCGGGTCATTCGACAACGCCGCCAGATGGCAGACGGCGTCGAATCCCTTCAGGTCCTGCACGGTGGCGTCGCGAATGTCCTTTTCGATTCCGGGAATATCCATCATGCCGTTATTGAAGGTGCAACGACGGTAGAGATCACTGTCCATACCGACCACGTCAAATCCCGCTTTCATCATGATAGGCACCATGACGGTCCCGATATATCCCTTATGTCCGGTTATAAGCACTCTCATTTGGCTTGAACTACTTTCTCGTTTGGTGTCGCTGAGACGGAGCCATCGCGGCGACCTCGCCCGCGAAGTTCAGCCCACAAGATGCCGCGGTCCCAATACCATTTCTTAACAAGGAATGGAAAGAGCCGGAGTTTCTCATGTCGCGGTATCGACGCTCTCCAAACCGACAGGAAATGCTCGAAATTGAGCCGCCAGAACTTGTAGGATACCTTTCGTGACGAAAGGGGGTCGTAGACGCGCAGCAACTCCTCGACATTGCCGCCCCCGCCCAGATGCGAGGGGTGAATGCGGCGATAGAAAAGCGCCTGCGGAATCTGGCGGAACTTGCCCAGCAGGCATAGTTCGACCAGCAGGTTGACATCCGAGGCCAGGTAATTGTCCAGAAGGATCGTTCGCTCCAGCGCCGCTCGCCGGATCAGCCCGTTCATGGCGTTATTCAGACGGAGTTTGTCAACCAGGCCGCGCATTCTCTCCGACGGCGACTCTTCCATCAGTTCAAAACCGAATTCGTAGTCCACGGCGCCGGTCGGGTCATCGGTGAACAACCGGGTACGCGGGTAACAGAGCACGATATCGGTGTGGCTCTCCATTTCGGCCAAACACTCTTCGACCATGTGCCGATCGCAGATATCATTCGAGGACGCCCATTTGAAATAACGGCCGCGGGTGAGTCGAAACACGCGGTTATAGTTGGCGATCAGCCCCAGATTGGTCTGATTCTGTTCATAACGAACGCGGCGATCGGCCGCCGCCAGTTGGCGGCAGATGTCGGGAGTGGAATCGGTCGAGGCATTATCAGATATGAGTAATTCGAAATCGCCGAAGGTCTGGCCGAGCAGAGACTCGACCGCGGACCTGACATGCCTTTCACCGTTGTAGACAGGCATGCCGATACTGAGCAGAGGTTCCATCGTTGCCTGACCTGTCACGCCATTGATACTGCCATACGGTGAACTGCTATTAACTATATTATCGTCAGCATCGGAGTTTGCTTGATTACGTGGACTTCTCGAGTCGATGGTGCGAGCATACGATCAGCATAGCTAACGCTCCCAACCAATGCTGCTTTCGTTTGCCTTCGGCGTCGCGATCGACAAGTTCCCACCCCGATCACCTTTCTTCCCGGGTGTCCGTTCCTGTGGATTCCCGGAAACGATACGTTCTAACCTCATGTTTGTCAAGCAGTAGTGCGGGCGGACGGGGCTGTCAGTTGTTGGCACACGCGACACTCTGCCGCTGCTCATCCATTCAGGGTGTATGGGGCTTTGGGATGCGACTCCCGATCAATGAAGAACCGGTTGAAGAGCTCAAATGTAGCCAGCTTTGCGATGACTTCATAGTTCGAGGACCCGTGGGCCTGATTTTTCAGCAGTCGCCGAATCGCGGGGGGATCATAGAAACCACGCCGGGAAGTGCGTTGGTCCAGGAGAATGTCCTCGAAGAACAGCCGGTTCTTAGCATATTTGCGATACCAGATGTCCTGATGCAAGAATGTGTGGTGGTCGTACAAGTTGATTCGACCGAGCGACACGCGTCCGAGAAGGTACCGCAGACGGTTCATTCGCTCATGACGGCGCTGAGCGGCGTAATTCGGCGTGGCGAAGAGATTCACGCCGGTCTTCTGGTAGACGATGCCCGCCATCTCCGGGACCAGATCGCGGTACATTTTGAGGTAGAGGCGACGGTCGACCACCCAGTTGAGGGGAACGCGATTGCGGAATTCGACGATGTCATCGTCAACCAGAGCAAAATGCTCGGCAAAATAGTAGCGGTAGGGGTCATACTGATGGTGCAGCCGCCGAGTGCGCGTGAGTAGCGTGAACGTGTCCTTCTGGTGCAGGAAATTCCTTCCGACCGGTTCGGCTTCTCTCAGGACATGCTTTATATGCGGCAGAGCGAGTTTCCTGACCTCCTCGCGGAAATCCGGAGCGAGCAGGAAGTAATACGCGTCATCGAGATACTGAAGTCCCATCATGGAGCTCAGCCGGTGCAGTTTCTGGTCAAACGTCAGGTCGGTCCTGATATCGGCCGCCGTTCCCCAGGTCATGGTGAAATTGACCCGCCCCGACCAGACGGAGTTAAGATATTCATACTCAACCGGATTCTCGGTGAAATGCTGAAGCACCCCCAGCGTGTGACAGGGATAGATGAGGTCGACCATGCCGTCGGTCAGCCATGCTGCCCAGGCGCCGAATTTCGAGTATGCCAGCGGATCGAATTCAAACTGCCGGAATGACGAGCCGAGGTCGAGCTTTGCCGCGACCAGACCGGCGATGCGGACGTCGTCACAACGCGGACTGCCGTACGTGCTGTACGTTGCCTGCCTGCCTGCCGTTTTCAGCAAGTAGGCCAGATAGCGAGAGTCCATGCCGCCCGAAAGACCCATAAGCAACTTGGAATTGTCACGCGTCTGGCGAAGCAGCAGTCGGCTGCTCAGGTCGAACATCTCCCTGGCGAGATGATCAGCGTCGCCGTCAAGTTGATCCGTGTAGGTGTGCCACCAGTACCGTTTGGTTTTCCTTATTGCCCGGTCCTGAATGATCAGCGTAGTGGCGGCAGGTAACAAGCGAACGTGCTTGTAGAGCGTGCGATTACCGATTACGAAGGAGTAGTTGAACAGATCGGCTGCGCCCTCGAGGTCCAGTTCCCGCCGGAAACCGTCCAGCGCCATGAAGGCCTTGATTTCGGGAGCGAAGGCGATAACTTCGTTGTCCTCATAGTAATAGAGCCGCCGGAACCCCAGGCGGTTAGTCGATATGAAGAAGCGATCGTCGCGGGCGTCGTGCAGGCAGAGGGTGAACGAGCCGTTGATGCTGGCGGCGAGATGCTCCAACTGCTCGGTATCTTCGAGCGGTATCAGCGAAACCGGTTCGACTGCCCACGGTTTGTCGGAACGGCATTCGCCGCGCCAACCATAGACGAAGCCGTCGAATGCGACGAGGTTGCCGGTGGCGTCATCGCGGCGGACATGCCGGTATCCGCGACACGGCACACCGATGCGGCCGATGCAGAATTCATCGTGCGGCAGCGATTCCAGTTGATAGTAGCCGAAGTGAGTGAGCACGTCGGCCATCGCGCGGAACTGCCGTGCGAGATCGGACGCACCTTCCGCACGGTGATGTCGCGATATGATGCCTAAGATGCCCGGCATACCAGAATCGGTTTAGCAGGTTCAGCCAATATGTTATCCTCAGTCGATAGGCCGCGGCTTTTCGATCGGGTTGCGGCACTGAAGACATTATACGCTTTAATATAACAAATAATCACGTCGATAGCTCCATTTTAGGCGACAGGATGGAGCGACCTGTCAGAAGTAAGGATCACACTCAAGAAGATTCCCGGCACAACCGGAAAGGCAAAGGCCGCCTTAACGTCAGGCGGCCCTATTGACAGAAATCATGGACGGCAGACTACTTTTTCGGGTATCCGACCGATTGGGCGAGAATGACTTTCTGGTCAGGACGGAGGTTCATGGCCTTGGCCACAAGTTCCCGATCAACCGAGCCGCGCACCACGGTCGCCAGGCCCTCCGAGGCACAGAACAGGTAGACATTTTCGCTTATGAAGCCGGCATCGGCTGCGGCGTAAAACGATTTGTCTTCCTCGGAACCGCGGTTGGCTTTGGCGTAATCGGCTACGTAGAGCAGGTTCACAGGAACCTCTTTGACAAACGGCTGGCTGCCGGTTTTCTCCCGGATATCCTCAGTCATGATCTGCTGCAGCGAATGGCCTTTTGAATCGTACCGAAAGACCCCGCGCGCGGTGGTGACGTAAACGTCGATTTCCTGCCAGTTCATGGCCGATGGCGCGGTTCGCTTGCCGCTCTCGGCGCGGTTGACACCGCATGCCGCCCAAAGGAGATTCGAGAGCACCGGCAGAGGAATGGTATCGGCGCTGAAGTCGCGGGTGGATTGACGATCTTTCAGCACCTGCATGAGCGGTTTACCACCGGTGGTATCCGGTTTCGGCAGCGGGATTACCTGTATATCCTGCGCGGTCACCGCTGTCGCCAGCAGGAGAGTGAGCAGAATGGTCATGCGCCCGGTCATAGTTACCTCCGATTATCTTGTGCCTTTTGATTTCGACTTCGATTTCGCTTCACGCAAGAACATGGACGGCGGCACTATTTGCTTCTCGAATCCCGGTCCCTTGAGGAGCAGTTTCAGCCCCTGACCTCCCTTGGCCTGAAACATGACCAGTTCAATCGGGTGCAGTCCGGCTTTGAGGGCGATTTCGCCCGAGACTTCACCCTCACCATGAACGCCGTCGTTGTTGATCAAGAGCGTATCGCCTATGTACAGGGCGGAGCCGTCGTCGGAATCGATAATGAACTCCCACATGCCGTCGGACGGGATGTTGACGAATCCGGTAAAACGAAGCGCGTAATCCTCCGGGCGCGCGAAGGATGGAATGGCGACAGAATCGGCAATCGTATCTTT
>PQAP01000060.1:0-961 GCA_003105265.1 candidate division GN15 bacterium
GGCGTGCAGTTCATGGCGCCGTATATGGGGGAACTGTCGCTGTTTCAGATTTCGCAGACTCTCGAAGATCTCAGGTGAATCATGTCGTACGCTGAACTCGGCGATATTCGGATCTATTACGAAGAAGCCGGCGCGGGCATCCCGGCAGTATTCCTGCATGGCTTCACGCTTGACCGCCGGATGTGGAATCCGAATGTTGATTTCTTTGCCAACAAGTACGATGTGATTCTTCCCGACTCTCGCGGTCACGGCCTTTCGAGCGCACCCAAAACCGGCTATTCAAGAAATGACCGGGTTGAGGACTTGCGACGATTCATCGAGGACCTTGGCCTTGACAAGCTTCATTTGATCGGGCTGTCGATGGGCGGCTCAACTGCCATTGGCTTTGCGCTGAAGTATCAGGATCGGCTCCGCACCCTTACGCTCGTGAGCAGCGGCGCGGCAGGGTACAAATTAGCCCGGGATTTCGGTCAGTTCGATGAGGTCGCCAAAACGGAGGGGCTGGAAGCCGCCCGTTCTGAATGGCGGGAGTTGTCGCTCAAGTGGTTTGTGGGCGAACGCTCCGGGCCGCGCGAGCTGATGGAGCGGATGATCAACGAGCATTCCGGCGCCATCTGGATGGACTCGATGCGCGGCAAGTATCCATCTACGCCCGATCTCGATCAGGTGCACCGGATCACAATTCCCACACTAATCATCGCGGGCGAACGGGATAAGGTGTTCGTGCCGCTGGCAGAGGCGCTCCATGAGCGGATTTCCGGCTCCCGGCTGGTTGTCGTCAAGGATGTCGGCCACATGGTGAATCTGGAGCGTCCGGAGGAATTCAACCGCCTGGTCGGGGAGTTTCTGGAATCGAATTGACTTCGGGTCGGCGCCAAGTATATTCGGCCTTCCGAGAGGAGTGTTCCGATTTGGCGATCTACGACGGCTACGAGCCGGTGATTGGACTTGAAGTTCACGC
>PQAP01000060.1:1395-7847 GCA_003105265.1 candidate division GN15 bacterium
AACCGGATATGCGAAGCCCTGAAGAGGCATATGGTTATCTTGGTACACTTAAACAGACACTTCAATATATCGGGGTCTGTTCCGGTGACATGGAGAAGGGCCACCTTCGAGTTGACGCCAATATCTCCGTTCGCATGGAAGGCGACCAACAATTCGGCACCCGCACCGAGCTAAAGAACCTTAACAGTTTTAAGGCCGTCGAGCGCGGGATTAGGGCCGAGATTGAACGGCAGGTCGGAGTCCTCAAGTCTGGCGGTAGTATTGTGCAGGAGACAATGCTCTGGGACGAGAAAAAGCAGACCGCGATCAGCATGCGGGGCAAAGAGGAATCCCACGATTACCGCTATTTCCCCGAACCGGACCTTCCGCCGCTCCTGGTGACAGATCAGTGGATTCAGGAGGTCAGGCAAACACTCCCTGAGTTGCCGGACGCCAAGGTCAAACGATTCGTTACGCAATATGGCCTGCGGGAGTACGACGCCGATGTTCTCACTGCCGAATTGCCGGTTGCGGACTATTATGAAGAGGTTATGAAACACACCCCCGATGCCGTGGCCGCCTCAAATTGGATTCAGACTGAGCTGCTGGGCGCGCTTCATAAGACGAATTCAAATATCACGACGCATGTCGTTCGTCCGGCGATGATCGCCGACTTACTTAACCGCATCAAATCGGGAGAAATCTCCGGAAAAATGGGAAAGGAGATTTTCGAGGAGATGTGCACTTCGGGCAAACAGCCCGCCGAGATCATACAGCAAAGGGGACTGGTTCAGATCAACGACGAATCTGCACTGGTTCCGCTCATAGATAAGCTAATTGCAGATAATCCAGACAGCGTTGCCAAGTACCAGACCGGCCGGAACAATATCTTCGGCTTCTTCGTTGGCCAGGTAATGAAAGCCACCAAGGGGCAGGCCAATCCGGAAACTGTCAACAGATTGCTGAAGGAGCGAATCGGGTAGTATTGTTATGACGCAGAATCTCGCTCGCGTGGCAGTCTTCATCTCGGGCAGCGGCACCGATCTTCAGTCTCTCATCGATGCTTCACGAGACGGCCGGCTCTCTGCTGAAATCGCCTGGGTAGTGTCGAGCAAAGAGGAAGCTTACGGCCTGGTTCGCGCAGGCAATGCCGGGATTGAGTCAGCCGTATTCAAGATGAAGGAATTCGAATCGGCGCAAATTGCGGGTGAGTTCCTGGTCAGGAATCTTCGCGATCGTAAGATCGACTATGTGGTGATGGCCGGTTATCTTAAGATGATGCCGGTCGAAGTACTGCGGGCGTACCCAGATCGCGTGGTCAACATTCACCCCGCGCTCCTGCCCAAATATGGCGGCAAAGGGATGTACGGCCGCAAGGTACACGAGGCGGTGATTGCTTCCGGTGACAAGCAGTCCGGCCCGACCGTACATCTCGCCGATGAGGTGTACGATCATGGCAAGATTCTCGAGCAGCGATCTGTGCCGGTATTACCTGAGGATACGCCGGACACTCTCGCGGCCCGCGTGCTCGAAGTGGAGCATGAGTTATACCCCATTGCTTTGAACAAACTGATAAGAGGAGAATACAGACTGTGATGGAAAATGTCGTATTGACTACGGATATCAAAGAGTATCCGCTGCTTCGACGCGGCAAGGTGCGCGACGTATACGATCTTGGCGACACGCTGCTTTTCGTGGCCAGTGACCGGCTATCGGTTTTCGATGTCGTCATGCCGAACGGCATTCCCGGCAAAGGCAGAGTCCTCACGCAGACGTCGCTCTTCTGGTTCGACTTTCTCAAGGATGTGGTCGCCAACCATTTCGTGACTGCGAGTGTCGACGAGTATCCGCATCCGTTGCGCAAGTACCGGGCTGAACTCGAAGGACGCTCAATGATTGTCGTCAAGGCCGAGCGGGTAGACGCCGAGTGTATCGTGCGCGGATATATTTCCGGTTCCATGTGGAAAGAACTGGTTGCCGCACGCAAGGTGGGATCGAACACCGTTCACGGATTCACTTTTCCCGCTGACCTTCAGGAGTCCGGCAAACTTGCGGAGCCGCTCTTTACGCCGTCATCGAAGAACGATGTGGGTCATGACGAGAATATCAGCTATGATCAGTTGGTGAAGCTGGTCGGCAAGGAAATCGCGCAACTCTGTCGCGACAAGTCGCTGGCTGTCTATGAGAAGGCGGCTGACTACGCGCTGACCAAGGGGATTATCATCGCCGATACCAAGTTCGAATTCGGGTTCAAAGACGGGAAGTTTATCCTGATCGACGAGGTGCTCTCGCCTGATTCCAGTCGATTCTGGCCGGTAGACAAGTACACGGTCGGGCAAGCGCAGCCATCATTCGATAAACAGCCGATCAGAGATTATCTCGAGAGTACCGGATGGAACAAGAAGCCGCCGGCGCCAAATCTTCCTGCGGAAGTGATCTCAGCGGCAGCGGTTCGTTATCGGGAAGCACAGAAGCTCTTAACAGGTCGCGGGTAGACATGACAGACAAGATCAAAATCAAACGGGCATTGGTTTCGGTCTCGGACAAAACCGGAATCGTCGATGTGTGCAAGACCCTGGACAAGCTGGGTGTGGAAATCATTTCTACCGGCGGTACGTTGAAGGCATTGCGTGAGGCGGAAATTCACGTCGTCTCGGTCTCGACTTTCACCGGCTCTCCGGAAATACTCGGCGGCCGCGTGAAGACTCTGCATCCGAAGGTACACGCGGGGATCCTGTACCGCCGCGGCAATCCCGAAGACGAAGAGCAGATGCAGCAGGCGGAGTTCAAAGGAATCGATCTCGTCATCGTAAACCTGTACCCTTTCAAGCAAACCGTCGCCAAGCCGAATGTGACTGAAGAGGAGATAATCGAAAACATCGATATCGGCGGCCCTTCGATGGTCCGGTCGGCCGCCAAGAATTTCGAGAGTGTGGCAATCGTCAGTGATCCCTCCGATTATGCCGCTCTGGCGGATCAGTTGAAAGCCAACAAGGGGGCCACGACGCTTGCTTTCCGCCGCATGTGCGCCGGCAAAGCGTATGCGCTGACCGCCGACTACGATGCGGCCGTCTCCGGATATTTCGTAAGAACTGCCCCGGTATCGTCCTCGGGTCCGGTAGAGTTGTTTCCGCAGTGCCTCGTACTTCAGTACGACCGAACATCGTCGCTGCGCTATGGAGAAAATCCGCACCAATCGGCGTCGCTTTACGAGGACAGGTCCTATCCCGCCCCCACATTACTCAAGGCCCAGATTCTGGCCGGGAAGGAACTCTCGTACAACAACTACGGCGACCTCGATGCCTGCTTGGACATGTTGTTGGAGTTCACAGAACCATTCGCCTGCGTGCTGAAGCATGCCAACCCATGTGGTGCCGCGGTGGGTGACACTATCGCTGATGCCTATAAGGCAGCTTATGAATCTGACCCACTTTCCGCTTACGGGTCAATTATCGGACTGAACAAAACGGTCGACATGAAGTGCGCCGAGCTTTTGCATGAGACCCCGTTTGTCGAATGCATTCTGGCGCCGAGATTCGACGACGAAGCTCTCGCTCTCCTGACGAAGAAGAAAACCCGCCGCCTCCTGGCTTTGCCGCAAATCTCAGAGGGCAGAGTCGCCGGGCTGCCGGCTTACAAGTTTATTCGCGGCGGACTTTTGGCGCAGAATGCCGATGATGCCGAAACGACTATGGCTCAGTTGCAGGTCGTGACCAAACGTCAGCCGACTCCAGATGAAATTCGCTCGCTCCTGTTTGCGTGGAAAGTCGTGAAGCACACGAAATCCAATGCGATAGTCCTTGCCAGGGGAGTGGCGACGGTCGGAATCGGTATGGGGCAAACGTCACGCGTTGATTCCGCCTTCATGGCGGTGAAGCGGGCCGGTGAGCGAAGCAAGGGCTCGGTGATGGCATCCGACGCCTTTTTCCCGATGACCGATGGTCTCCTAACCGGCACCGATGCCGGCGTGACTGCTGTGATCCAACCGGGCGGTTCAAAAGGCGACCCTGAAGTAATCGCGGCGGCTGACACTGCCGGGATTGCCATGGTGTTCACCGGTATCCGGCACTTCAAGCATTGACGGAACAGAAGCTGTTGGGAGCGCATAAGTAAGCATCGGTCGTCTATCCTCGTGGCGCCGATCTTGCCCCGGCACTGAGTGTGGATAACTAACCGAGCCGAATTGACTGTCCCGTCTCACTCGAGAGTTTTTCCGCACGGTGCGTGTTTACTATTGCTCATAGCGCTTGCCCCGCATATCTTTTTGGCAAGTGCTTAATGAAGGGCAAGGATGGGTAGCAGAGTTCTCGAAATTGTCGTTTTCCTCATGGACCATATGAGGGAAAATCAGGGAGCGCTCCCCTTCATGGACGATCTCTCCGGAGAGCTTCACGGGCTGGGATATACGGATGCCGAGATTTCGTCTGCGTACTCGTGGGTGCTGGACCGTTTCGAGAGCATGCATGAGACGTTTTTTGAGCAGTTTCCATCAGAACACTTCTCCAACCGCGTGCTGACTCAGTACGAGCGGCTTCAACTCACGCCGGACGCGTACGGCTATCTGCTCAAGCTCCTGAATCTGCGCGTTATCGATGACCAGCAGTTCGAATCGATACTTGAGCGGGCGGTGATTTTCGGTCCGCATCTGATTTCGCTCGACCAGATAAAGATGCTCACTTCGGCGGTGCTCTTTAATGAATTCCCCGACGGCGAGAACATGAGCACTTCCGACGTGCATATAGACCCGACTCTTTTTGTCAATTAGCCAATGTCTCTTAAAGGCAGGAAAGTAATCATCGGTCTGACCGGCGGTATTGCCTGTTACAAGGTACCGTACCTGGTTCGCTACCTCGTGAAGGACGGCGCCGAGGTGCGGGTAGTCATGACGGAGCACGCCACCAAATTCATCACGCCGCTCACTATGGAAACGGTATCGCGGCATCCCGTCTATTATGACATGTTCGCCGACCGCGAGTATGTTTCAACTCAGCACATCGAGTTGGCGCACTGGGCGGATCTCTTCGTGATCGCTCCGGCCACCGCCAACGTCATGGCCAAGATGGCGCACGGTATCTGCGACGATTTGCTGACAACCGTCATCTGCGCAACTGGGAAGCCGGTCATGTTCGCTCCTGCCATGAACCCCGGCATGTGGCAGAATAGGGTCACGCAGCGAAACCTGCAGATTCTAAAGGACCTCGGATATCAGTTCATTGGGCCAGCCGAAGGGGAGATGGCGGAAAAACAGATCGGGTGGGGACGCATGGTTGAGCCGCTTGAGCTGTTTGAAGCGGTGAAGCAGTTTTTTGCCGCGGGCTCAAAAAAAAAAGTCCTAAAAGGACGTAACATCCTTGTCACGGCCGGTCCCTGCCGCGAGGCCATTGATCCGGTTCGGTTTATCTCCAATCGTTCCAGCGGAAAGATGGGATTTGCGATCGCGCAAGCCGCGCTTGACCTTGGTGCGCATGTCACGTTGGTATCCGGTCCGACCTCGTTGACTCCTCCCGCCGGTGCCGACTTCACGTCGGTCGAGACAACCGCTCAGATGCACAAGGCGGTAGCTGACGCTTTCGCCAAAGTGGATTGCCTCGTAATGGCGGCGGCCCCGTCGGACTTTACTCCCAGGGCGGTCGCGAAGCATAAGATCAAACGCGGCACAACCAAACTCGAACTGACGCTGGAGCCGACCGCCGACATACTCAAAGACATCGCGCGCCTGAAGAAGCCCCGACAGATAGTCATTGGGTTTGCGCTCGAAACCGAGCACGAAGAAGAACACGCCCGGAAGAAACTGGTCGAAAAGCGACTGGACATGATTGTCGTGAACAACCCTCGTAACAGAGGCGCGGCATTTGAGCATGACACCAATCAGGTGACGCTGATTCGCCCGCGGCGGAAACCGGAGCGCTGGCCTCTGATGTCAAAGGAGGAAGTGGCGCGCCGCCTCACGGATGAAGTGGCGGTAATGCTGGCAGGGAAGAAGGGATGACTGATAATCCGCTCTCGCTGCATGAGATGCTTCGCCGGGCGCTTCGTTCGCAGGTCGACCTCGGGCTCGGCGAGTGTATAATCGGACAAAGATCGGCTCCGCCGGCCGCATCGGCGCCAGCACCCGCGCCGTCGGTGTTTGAGTCGGCCATGCAGATGTCGGCCGTTCGAAAGGATGAGACCCTAACAGTGACTACGCCGAAAGAGGAAATGCTACAAATGTCCATGTTGGGAGACGGCGGTCTTGCATCACCGCTCGGCGACCCGGTGTTCGATTCGGTCGAATCGCATAACACCGCCATCTGTCACTGCAAGCTCTGTCCGCTCGGCGACGGTCGCATCAAATTCGTCTATGGCGTGGGAAATCCGAGAGCCAAATTGATGTTCATCGGCGAGGCCCCCGGCGCTCAAGAGGATTTGCAGGGGGAACCGTTTGTCGGCGCCGCCGGGCAGTTGCTCGACAAAATCCTGGCAGCCATTCAACT
>PQAP01000061.1 GCA_003105265.1 candidate division GN15 bacterium
GGCTCGACCTATGACAACAGATTCTATCCCAACTTCTCCGGAGTGGCACGATCGTACAACTTCTATCCGCATCCGCCAATGCAGCCGCAGGACGGCGCGGTGTCGGTGGCGCTCGGACTGGGCACCGCGGTCGTGGAAGGTGATTTCGGCGTCCGATTCTGCCCCCGATATCCCCGGCACCTGCTGCAGTTCTCCGCCATCGAAGACACACTTCGGTACTCGCAGAGGGATTTTCAGGCCCTGGCTTTGAACGCAGAGACGAGACAGGGAGATGGATTGCAGGAGACGAATCTCGTGCACTGCGGGCTGGATGTAGCCGAGCGGGACGGCACCCTCTGGCACGTCGCGTCCACTTATTCCCGCGAAAACGACGCCGTATACGACGGGCTTTCCCGCGATGGCGTGCGACTGGTCACTTTTGCGCCAATCCTGAAAAACCGCCTGTTCCCGCTGGCCGAAATACTGAATGTCGTGCTCGACATGGGCGCCTGGGGAATGGGAACGCCGGTGGAAGTCGAATTCGCCGTCAATCTGGCTGTCCAACCCGCTGAGCGCAGCGAGGTTGCCCTGCTGCAGATGCGGCCTCTGGTCACCACGCGGGAATTTGAGGAACTATCCATCGGCGACGTGAGTGAGGAAGAAGCGATCTGTATGAGTGCCCGTGTTCTTGGGCACGGGATTCTCGATCACATCCAGGATATCGTGATGGTTGACCCGGATCGCTTTCGGCGCGATCGAAGTCGCGAGGTGGCGCGCGAGGTCACGCGATTCAATGCCGATCTCGTTGCGGCGCGACGCCCGTATCTCTTAATTGGCGTCGGGCGCTGGGGCTCGGCCGACCCATGGCTGGGCATCCCGGTGACATGGGAGCAGATCGCGGGTGCGCGCGCGGTTGTTGAGTCAAGTTTCCGCGATTTCGAGGTCACTCCATCGCAGGGAAGTCACTTCTTTCAAAATATCATCTCCTCGCGCGTCGGGTACTTCACGGTCAGTTCCGCATTGTCGGGCGGTTTCATCGACTGGAATTGGTTGCGCTATCAACCGGCTATCGACACCGGACAGTATGTTAAACATATCCGGCTGGATGGACCAATTGTCATCAAGATGGACGGCCGGACCGGGCGGGGAGTGATTCACAAACCGCGGCCCCACATTCCGGCCTTTCGCTGAGACGTCGGGGAGGGCAGCTCATTCAAAAAGGGGAGAAGCGTCGACAGAGATCGTGACCATATTCTCGAAGGATTCGCATTTTGGGTGGAGTTCAGTCCTTCTGCTATCATTCGTACCCGTTGGAAGACAAGATAATGCTCCCCACTAGCGCTTAGCTTTGACTAAGAAAGTATTCTATGGCCGATCTCACAATTGAGTCGGTCTGAAAGCGACGAGCGTGGGACATCAAGATCAAGGCGAATATAGCACTAGCGTAAATCATGGTCGGGCCAAGTCGACTCCAGCGTCGTGACTGGCGGTGACCCGACTGGATAGCGGGCCTCAACTTACTGTTGCCTGACAATATCAACCGAGACCTCCACGGCCGGTGTGGTTCCTCGATTTTCAAGCCAGTGCAAGGTGTTCTTATCCTCGGGCCAGCCCAGTCCCGGCCCATACTCCTTAGCCATTCCATCGCGATGGTCGGTGATCGTTCCTTGCAGTATGTAAACCAGGCCCGGCCTGTCTTTATGGTCATGAATCGGACCGAAGACGCCTCCGGGTTCGATGGTCACCATACGCATTCGAAGTTGGCGCCCTGCCATGCCTTCGATTTCAGGGCCAAGGTCGACCGTTGCCAGTAGCTTTACCGCAACGCCTTTCGTCTCATGTGCCGCCTGTTCGTTTCTCATCGCGCTTTCCTTTCTGCACGCTCTGGCTGCCCAACAGTAATATGATTGGTCCGGGTTAGGCTCGCGTTCCCTGACATCTGATGGTATCAGATACCTCTGAGTGGCGTAACAAAGGAGTTGCCAGGCCGGTTCCTCTGGTCCTTTCATGCCGACTAAGCCACACAGGCACGTACGTCGTATGCGTCAACAATGGAATGGGCGGGGGTAAGGGAACCTTCGCAACGACGACAATGTTCCAAACGCACAGCCCGGGTGTAAGTTTTCAGGGCAGTCTGCAACACAACGGCTCTTTCCAATGAAAGGGATCATATGACGAAGAGTACCGGCAGCGAAGAGATCAGAATTGGGCAGGTGGTAGTCCGCTTCCTGCTCGAAGGTGAAGCGTCCGGTGGTTCCGTGGCTGTCTTTGACTTCGATGTCCCGGTGGGCGCAAGAGTTCCTGCCGCCCACAGCCATGATGGCTACGAAGAGACAATCTACGGACTCGAAGGTGTATTGACATGGACCGTCAACGGCCAGAAGATCGATGTCGGCCCGGGAGAGGTGCTATGCATACCTCGCGGAGCGGTGCACCGCTTCGATAACATTTATGCCAGCGATACAAAGATGCTTGCCGTCGTCAGCCCGGGAATTCTTGGCCCCGCCTATTTCCGCGAGTGCGCGGCAATCATAAACGCGGCGACAGGCGGACCGCCCGATCTCACTGCCCTTGGGGAAGTGATGCGTCGGCACGGTCTCACGCCGGCACCGTGATACGACTGAAGCATGGTGGAAGGAAAGTCAATCCTCCGGTAAGAGGCAGGGATTTGAGAGACTTTTCGACATCCAACTGTCGGGGGGCAAACAATGGAAATGACAGGTCTATGGCGGGGTCTACGAGACGCGTTCCGCAACTGGATAATCGAACATGCAGTTTGATATTGTTGATAACTCGGGCTCAGTCACTCCAATAGGGTCATGCGGTAGCCGATCCCCGGCTCGGTGAGAAGAAGTATTGGACGCTCAGGGTGCGGTTCGAGCTTTCTGCGAAGCTGGCCAATATATACCCTAAGATACTGTGAGTGTTCCACCGATCCCGGCCCCCAGACTTCCTTCAATAGCTGATGCTGGGTCAGCAATTTGCCTGCATGTCGGGCGAGAAGAGCCAGTAAGTTGAATTCCAGCACTGTCAGCTTGACCGGTTTACCGTTGGCAGTGACTTTTCGTTCTGCAAAATCAATTTCCAGAAAGCCGTTCTTGAAGGCCGGTGTGGAATCGTCGGGAACATTTCGTCTCAGCGCAACTCGGACCCGTGCCAGCAACTCCGGCACGCCGAATGGCTTCGTGAGATAGTCGTCAGCGCCGGCGTCCAAGAGCTTTACCTTCTCCC
This sequence comes from candidate division GN15 bacterium, assembly GCA_003105265.1. Classification (GTDB taxonomy): domain Bacteria; phylum Zixibacteria; class MSB-5A5; order GN15; family FEB-12; genus FEB-12. Next base: position 3,211 of record PQAP01000061.1, read on the forward strand.
TCTCAGCATCGCGGACCGTCAAAATGATCACGGGCAGCTTGGACCATTGTCTGATCTGATCAAGAACCTCTGAACCGTCTATGTCAGGCAAACCCAGATCGAGAATGACGAGGTCGGGAACATGCGATGCGGCCAACGTAATCGCTTCCTTGCCCGAAGACGCATCAACAATATCGTACCCCTCCGCTTCCAGGCTGATTCGCAGAAACCGCCGGATGGCCTGCTCGTCATCGACAATCAACACCTTCCCCTTGCTCATGCCTTTTCCTCCTCGGCCGGTATCTCCGGTTGGTCCTCGATGGGCAGCTCAATCACAAAGCACGCGCCTCCGTATTGCCGATTGGATGCGGCTATAGAACCGTTGTGGGCTTCTAC
>PQAP01000062.1 GCA_003105265.1 candidate division GN15 bacterium
GTCGGCACATGGTTCCTGATGATCTTCTTCGGTACCACGTTCGGCTACACCGTGATGTCCCGTATGTCGACTTTCATCGGTCGGGCCGAATTTCTCCTGACTGATTTCCTTCACCTGACCCGCTGACCTCCACCATGACCTGCCCGAAGTGCAAGCGCACGATGAAAGAACTCAAGCGCAGTTTCCACAAGCAGCGCAAGTGGGTCTGTCCGAAGTGCGGTCGGGTCCGGTTTCAGAAGATCACAAAGTGATACGCGTCGGCTGCTGATTCTGTATATTTCCGGAGGAGTAGCGTATGGACTCCTCTCAGACGACAACGGTGCGTGTCGGCACCTCCGGCTTCAGTTTCGCCGATTGGCGGGGCGTCTTCTATCCTCAGCAGATCGATAGAGGGAAGATGCTCGACTTCTACGTTCAGCACTTTCCTACCGTCGAGATCAATTCCACATATTATCGCACGCCTCACCCGGCAGTGATGTACAACCTTGCGAAGAAGGCGCCGCGCGGCTTCGATTTCATGGTGAAGGCGCCGCAGACGCTGACCCATGTGCGGGCGGAAATCGGCAAGGAAATGGCCGCCTTCCGGGAATCGCTGCGTCCGATTGCCGACTACGGCATGCTGGCCGGAGTGCTGGCCCAGTTTCCGTATTCGTTTCGGTGTTCGCAGCACGGGTTGGACTACCTGTCAATTTGTCGCGAAGAGGTCCAGCCGCACCCGCTGTTCGTCGAGTTCCGCCATATCAGCTGGGACCGGGAGCCGGTTGGCGAACTCTTGCAGTCGCAGCAGATCGGCTATGTCAGTGTGGATGAACCGCCGATTTTCGGACTTCTCAAACCCGATTTGAAAGTCACTACCGATACCGGCTATATCCGCCTGCACGGCCGCAATGCCGCCGACTGGTGGTCCAGAGGAGGGGAGAGGTACAACTATAACTACTCCCCGGCTGAACTCGAGGAGTGGCGCATGAAGATAGAGAAGATCAAAGCTCGCGTGCGACGGATGTACGTGTTCTTCAACAACTGCTACGATGGCCAGGCGGTGGTTAACGCACTCGATTTCATGAAGAAACTTGACGTCTGATTCTTCGTACCCCTTTTTAGTTGACCGGCCACCGGCAGCTTCCGTATCCTATAAAACCTTGGTGAGGTGAGTAGAAACTATGTATTTGCGTTTGGAGAACATCCGCAAAGCGTTTGACACCAAAGTGGCTGTTGACAACCTGTCACTGGAAGTGCCTCGCGGCGCCATTTGCGGCATCATCGGCCCTAACGGCGCCGGGAAGACGACCACAATTCGGATGGTCATGAACATCACGGCTCCGGATTCCGGTCGTATTCTGCTCGACGGGCATCAGGTCGATGGCGACTTCCGCAACCATGTCGGTTATCTGCCTGAGGAACGCGGGTTGTATAAGAAAATGACCTGCGAACAGGTCATAACGTATATGGCGGAACTGAAGGCGTATCCGAAGGCAAAGATTGCCCCGAAAGTCGGGCCCTGGCTCGAACGAATGGATCTCGGCCAGTACCGCTATCGCAAGGTCGAAGAGCTCTCCAAGGGGATGCAGCAGAAGCTCCAGTTTATCACTACCGTCCTCCACGAACCGGACCTGCTGATTCTGGACGAGCTGTTCTCCGGGCTTGACCCGCTCAATACGGAGTTGATAAAAGATGTGATTCTCGATCTGAAGCGCCGTGGCACCACGATACTCTTTTCCACTCATGTCATGGAGCAGGCCGAGAAGCTGTGTGACCATATTTGCATGATATCCCACGGCAGGAAGGTGCTCGATGGCTCCCTTGGCGACGTCAAATCCCGTTTCGGCAAGAATGCCGTCCAGCTCGAAATTGATGGGGACGGCGCTTTTGTGCGGTCGCTGCCGGGCGTCAAGGACGTGACCGACTTCAATCGTTATCTGGAGCTGACGTTAGCTGACGGCACTGAGCCAGACGCCATTCTCAGAGCTGTACTCGGGCGGGTGAAAGTGCGGCGATTCGCGATTGTTGAACCGTCGCTGTATGACATCTTTATCGACATCGCGAAAGTTGACCCATCCGAGGTCCATGGCCCGGCCAAGACAGGAGGGAGCCATGCATAAGTTCCTTACGGTGCTTAGATACGAATACGCGCAGGTCGTCAAGAAGAAATCATTCATTGTCGGAATCTTCCTGACCCCTGCGCTCATGGCGTTTTTCATAATTCTGCCGTCGTATTTTGCCCGCAAAGCTCCCAGTACTACCGAATCGATCGTCATCATCGACAGCGGCGGCGCCGGCATAGGCGACCAATTGGCCTCCGGATTGGGAAGTTACACCCTTGAGAGCTCGTCGACACCGGCGTTTGAGGTAAAGCGAATTCTCGTGCTGACCCCGGCGGATTCTGTTCGTTTTCGACATCTCGACGACAGTCTGCGCGCCGTCATTAACGATAAGGAACTCAAATACCTGGTAGTCATTCGGCCCGACGCCGAACGCGCGGACAGCAACGTGTATCTGGTCACCAACTCCAGCAACTTTACAAACATTAACCGGTTCGAGCGCAAGCTGTCGGATATCCTGACCTCATACCGGCTGCGCGCCTCCAACGTGAATCTCCCGGTCGATTCCGTTCTTAATCTGACCCATCGGATCGACCTGACGGTCAAAGACACCAAGGGCGCGGCAATTCCCTTTGAGGTCCGGTATTTCGGGGCGCTCGTGCTCGTGATGCTCATTTATATTATGATTCTTACCTACGGCATGATGGTTATGCGTTCAGTGATCGAGGAAAAGACCTCGCGAATCATGGAGGTCATGGTTTCTTCGGTCTCGCCGTTTCAACTAATGATGGGCAAGGTGGTGGGATTGGGAGCGGCCGCGTTTACGGCCGTCGGCATCTGGGTGGCCTTTGGAGCGGCGCTCTATTTCGGCAGTGGCGCTTTTGCCATTCCGATCGATCCGTCCACCTCGAAGCTGATCTTTCATCCGCTGGTGGTTGTCTTCTTCGTGCTGTTCCTGATTTCCGGCTACCTCCTGTATTCAACGCTGTTTGCACTGGTCGGCTCGATCGTCAACACCGAAAAGGAAGCCCAGAACTACGTCATGCCGATCACTATCAGCATCATTCTGCCGGTCATCCTGGGCCTGAGTGTCGTCCAGGAACCGAACTCCGTGCTCGCTACCACGCTGTCATTCATTCCGCTGTTTGCGCCGACAATGATGATGATGCGAATTGTGTTTGTAGCGCCGGCCGCGACCAGTTTCTCCCCGTTCTCCGGGATACTGGGAGAATCGATTCTAGCGTTCCTTATAGTCGTGCTGTCGACCGTCGGCATCATCTGGCTGACGGCCAAGATTTTCCGTGTCGGCATTCTCATGTACGGTAAACGTCCAACCCTGCCGGAGCTGGTAAAGTGGCTGAAATATTGAGACGCCTCTCGCTCATGAAACTGAGGACTATCGGCGTTTGCGCCATGGTGGGAGTGGCAGTACTGTTCCTGGCCCACCTGGCCCCACTGGAAGCCGGAGCGGCGAAAGGATCCCAACCGTCCGCTCATGCCTCCCTGACCAAGTCACGGCCGCTGGACTATCAGGGCGTCCGTCCCAAGCCCCCGAGAGTCAACCTGCACTCAGCCATCGTCGTCAACTATGACAACGGCAAGGTCCTGTACGCTAAGAATGCAGACCTGGTGCATCCAATCGCCTCGATAAGCAAGCTGGTAGCCGCCATGGTCATTCTTGACAAGGGGATTGATCTCAATGCCCGAACGACCATCTCCAAGGAGGACGCCTACCAGTCTTCGGCATCGCATCTCCGACCCGGCTGGGAAATGACGCTTAGCGACCTGATGTACACCGCCCTGATGATCTCCGACAACCGCGCCACCCGGGCTCTGGCACGGGCTGTATCCGGCAATTACGAGGATTTTGTCAAGGAGATGAATCTCAAGGCCGAGCAATTGGGTCTTCAAAACACCGTCTTCTATGATCCAACCGGTCTGGACAGCCGGAATGTCTCAACCGCCCACGAACTGGCGATTATTCTCAATCAGGCCTACAAATACGATCTCATAGCGCACATAACGTCGCTCAAGGAATACAGTGTCACGTTCAAGCAGAAAAAGCGACTCCGTACGCTCCGCATGAGTAACACCAACCGTATGCTCGCATCACCATATCGCGTGCTGGCCGGCAAAACCGGCTATATTGAGGCCTCCTCATACTGCCTCGTGACACTGCTTCAGAACGCGGCAGGGGAGAGAGTGACTTTGGTCGTACTAGGTGCCAGTGGTGGTCGCGCTCGCTTCCGAGAAGCCCGCAAACTCGCTGATTGGGCCTTCAAACAGATCGGTTGAGCCAAGCTCAAGTTCGACTGCCATTAACTCGCCCCGCTCAGACCTTGGAATTCCATGACCAGCCA
>PQAP01000063.1 GCA_003105265.1 candidate division GN15 bacterium
TGTCCGGCCGGATGGCAGAAGGGCCAGAAGGGGATGAAAGCCACCGCAGACGGCGTGGCGACTTATCTGGCGGCCAACAGCAGCGAATTGTAGGCGGACTCTCGACCTACGAGGCGGGAAAGGGCAGGTCTGGCGTCATGCCTGCCCTGAATCTTCAATCTCATAATGATTTGTTCGGGAAGGACAGTCGATGCTTTCCGGGCGGAGCATCGCTCAGAACAATTCGCTGCGCAACATGACCAGTGTACAGCCGCGGACGACTTCAATTCCGGCCGCCTCGAGCTTCTCGGCCAGCGGTTCGTTCTCGGCACCGGGGTTGAAGATCACGCGCCGCGGTTTGAGGCGCAGAATCCTCTCCAGTTCGCAGTCGGAGATATCGGCGCCGACATACATCGTCAGCGTGTCCACCGGTTCGCGGATCTCGTCAAGGGATTTCAGGCCGGGAGTGCCGTCGACCGTATGCCCGGCCGGATGCACGGGGATCGGGCGATGGCCGTACTCCTTGAGCATCTTCACCGCTTTGAACGAGTAACGGTCTTCTTTCGGCGATGCGCCGAGTACCGCCACGCGGGATTGTGCTTTGGCACGGGTCATGCACTCATTTCCTTTCGATGACTGACAAACATCGTGGTTGCCGGCCGGTTCCCGGCGGCGGCTGCGGTCTTCACATCAGAAAGCCCCGCGCAAAGGTGAACAAAAGCAGCAGCGTCACCATGTCCGCCACCGCCAGTGCAATCGGCCCGGAGGCGATCTTGGGGTCGGCCCGCAGCAGCTTGATCGCGCCCGGCACCAGCACGCCAAGAATACAGGCCACGATCACGGCCACGAACAGTCCGGCGCCCACCGCGGCCGCCGCTGCAAAGTTATGCTTCCACATCAGCGCAATAAGCCCCACCAGCGCCGCGCTGCACAGACCCAGACCGAAAGCGCTGGGCAACTCGCGACGTACCAAGCTTACCAACAGGCGCCACGACAGCCGGTGATGCGAGGACTGGAGCGTCAGGGTCATTGATTGCATCCCGACACTTTCCGATACCGTGAGCACGACCGGAATGAACATGGCCAGCAGCGTGACCGCCTGAATGAGCGATTCGTTAAAGGTCAGGATAAGCGCACAGACCAGGCCACCCGCGATATTGGCGAAAAGCCATGGCAGGCGGTCTTTCAAGCTCGACCAGATCGAGATATTGCGGCCAAGCGAGACGTGCACACCGATCAACTGGAACGCGCTGTCGATCTCATGCTGGCGCGCCAGCGTCGAGCCCTCATCGGCAAACAGCGTGATGTCGAGCACGCCGATCAGATGGCGTTCCGTGTCGACGACCGGAACCGCCATAAACCGGTGTTGCAGCAGCAATTCGGAAGCGGTTAGCAGCGTGTCGCTCGCTCGCACGGCTACAATCTGCCGGACCATGATGTCGGCAACCGTAATGTCCAGCCGGCTCATAAGCAGGCGGCGGACCGGCACCACGCCGACCAGCCGGTTATCGGAATCGACCACGTAGAAATAGACAATCTTCTCGCCGAGGTCCTGTCCGCGCAGATAATCCAGCGCTTCGCGGACGGTCTGGTCCTGGTGTAGCGCAGTGACGCGGCGCTGAGCGTACTGAAGGACAGGTTTGTACAGATTCGCGATATCTTTCGTTGGCATCACGATTTCCCTATCGTTGAACAAAGACTGTCGATACCCAAAGGGGTTTCGACTCACAATATGTTTGAAGCTGTTGCGGCAGGTCTTGTCCCGACTGTGGCGGGATGTGACCTGTCGCCATAACCGATCATATCTACACTATCGGCAACACGCCGTTAGGATCGAATTTCTCTTTCACCTTGCGAGAATAGATGGCATCGGTTTCCGTATTGTCGGGAGACAATCCGCGCAGAAACAAGCTGCGGTCGACTTTCTTCTGCCGCATGGTTTCATATTCGTGCGCGGCGGTTGTCGGCAGCACCCGGAAGGTCGCCGAGACAATCAGCCCGAGCAACCCCCATGATCCCGCGAACAGCTTCACAATATCGTATCCCGCCACCGATTTGAAACAGACCGATCCGGGCGTGATGATTTCGCCGGTCGGCAGCACGATCGTTGCCTTGATGAAGTACTTCTTGATCGGCAGATCATGCCCGTTCAGTGCCGCTGTCAAGTTGACAGCCAGCGCTCCGCCGACCGAGCCAACATACGGCAAAGCGGAGTGCGGCAGGTACAGATTGTCGGCCGCAAGGTGCTGGTTGATCTCCCTCAGTGGGTAGCCCGCCCCAACCGTGATATACAGGTCGCCGGGAGCAACCTCGATCATGTCGTTAAGCCGGTCGGTTCTGATGGTCACCATATCCGCGAACCGATCTCCAACCAGATCGATATTGTTGCCGAAACTGGTTATGTACGTCGTTCGCTTGTGGTCATTCAGCAGTCGAAAGTACTTGGATGCTTCCTCCGCCGACTCGGGGTGGAAAGTCGGGATTCCCTTCTGATAGGTCAGCCGGTCAGCTGGGAACTCGGACTGCACAATCGAAATGAACTTGTCCAGGGCGATCATGGCCGGAAGATAGCGGAAGTTCATGTTGCAGGTCAAGGATGTGTATTGAGACCGTGATAATGCCACGGGCCTCGCCGCCGCATGCCGGACTGCGCATAGTTCGAACATTCTTTCGACGCCGCCACCCGGCCGTGCCAGCGACCGTGTATTGCCACTGCATAAATGCGGTGATTCTTCCGATAGAAGACCAAACAACCAATAATCAAGAGGTGAAGGGGACTCCCATGTTCAAGAAAACTTCCGTCGCCACTCTGTTCGTACTCGTGGTCATCCTGGCCCTGGTAATGGGGTGCAGTTCGGACAAGACTACCGAAACACCGACCCAGGAATCCAACCCGGTTCAGATGGTCGATGTCGGCGCCATCGTCGAAGCCGTCGCTCCGCCGCTCTTCACGACGCCGGCCGCGTCACCGTCGGTCATCGACTCCGCCTGGAACGGCGGCAACCATCCGCTGCTGGGCAACGTCTTCGGTTCGCGCGATCCGCAGACATTGTATGCCAATATCAACGACTTCAAAAGGAGCCATGAGATTCTCACCAGCACCATGCGGGTGGATCAAAACGGAAACGTCATTCTCGGCCAGTACGTGGACTCGCATATTGCTGAAATCCCCAGTGGCCAGCAAATGATTCACTTCACGGCGGTGGCCACGGCGCTGAACGGTCCGACCGCGATACCGGCCGAGGCACAGGCGGTGATCGGGACGGAAGTCGATGTCGATTATCTCGTCAGTGTGACGGTGGAAGAGATGCCGGGTTCGGTGATCAGAATTGCCATGACACTGAATGACTCGGTGCAGACGATATTCCAGTGGGATGAAGGCACCAGCGGCGCCGACGATCAGACTCGTCTGGTGTACGCCAATCTTGATCCGCGGGATTCCTCGTTCACGTTCAAAGGTGTCGGCTACTGCCAGCACCCGGTGAGCGATCAGTGGCCCAATGGTGATCGCTTCTGCTGGGCCTACAATATCACGGCGGATGCCAATGCCAATTTCAGCTACCGGATGAGCTATTTTTCCAACGGCACGCCCGGGATGACGTTCCTGCACAGCTTCCTCGGCGGCGGCAACAAGGACACCGAATTTGCGCTCAAATACAGGATATTTTCACCGGCGGACACTGCGGTGTGTGATTCCTTCATGAACCGGGAGCAGGTGTTCGGCCCGAACTACAGCGAAGGCGTGGGTTTGATCACGGACTATGCCACGTATCTTGCGGACGAACTGATGTTCCCCTACTCGGCTGTCCCGCAGGCAATGATCGCCAACCCGTGGCAGTGACAGCGGCTCAGTAGGTCAAGCGCGCCGCGCGCTTGACCCTCGAACTTACGCAAAAGCAAAAGGCAGGAGCGATGCTCCTGCCTTTCTGCACTCCCCATTTCGGCTGCGTCGGACTCACCAATAGGTTGCACCACAGGGCTCAATTTGGCTTGCGGGAGCGACCTTGGTCCCTGATATTGCCGATTACTGCGCCCAACTGAACGGGGGAATCGCGTATCTTTCCCAACGTGATAACCCGACTGCACCATCATCTTGATCCGCGCATTCGCTCATCTTGACATTAACTGAGACCGGCATTAAAGGAGGTTTTCATGTGGTCAAATTTGGTGCGCCGACTGCTTGTGTGGTGCCTGTTTATCCCCACTTTGTGTGCGAGTCAGTCTCTGACAGACGAAGAGAAAGGTATGCTGACCAAGGGGTATCGGTACGACGCGAGTGGATGGATTTTCATCCATATTCAAGGAGCGCCTTATGAACGCGGCTTTCAGCGCGGTTACCTGACGGCGCGCGAAATCGACCGCGCAAAGAACACCGTTGCACATGTAATGTGGTACGAGACGGGCAAGCCCCTGGACTTCTGGACGGGCACAGCAACCGGTTTGTTCAAAGACAAAGTATCTGAGGAATATGTTCAGGAGATGAAGGGCATTGCTGATGGTGCGGCAAAGGCGGGATATCCGATATCATACGACGAAGTTCTCCTTCTCAACGGTAGCTATGATATTTTCTATTACTGGTGGCCCATTAAGAAAGAAAGACTCGCTGAACAGGAAGCGACCGGCGGCGGTTGCAGCGCATTCATCGCCACCGGGGGGATGACGGCCGATGGGAAGATAGTGATGGCACATAATTCGTGGTGTGACTATAGCACCGGCCAATTCTACAATACGATAGTTGACCTTGTTCCCGACAAAGGACACCGCATCCTCATGCAGTCCTGGGGGCCGGTGCTTTACAGCATGAGCGATTTTTTCATCACCGGCGCTGGCCTTATTGGTACAGAGACGACCATCGGTTTGTTCAAAGGTTTTGATTCGACAGGTACACCGGTCTTCGAGCGGGCGCGACGAGCGATGCAGTATGCGAAGACGATTGACGAGTGGGCCAAGATTATGGTCGACAGCAACAACGGCGGTTACGCCAATTCCTGGCTCATCGGCGATTTGAATACAAATGAGATTGCTCGCCTTGAACTTGGACTCAAGCACCACAATCTCGAGAAGAAGACGGACGGGTATTTTGCGGGATCGAACATTGCAGATGACATACAGTTATTGCGGGACGAAACCACCGCACCCCTGGCAGACATTCGCAACGGCATTGTGGCCCGTCGTGAACGATGGAAACAACTTATGAAACAAAACAAGGGGAAGATCGATGTCGAATCGGCCAAGTTGATGCTGGCCGACCATTACGACACTTACCTTGGTCGTGAGTTACCCTGCTTCCGTTCAATCTGCGCACACGGAGAGCTTGATGAGGGGACGTTTCCGTCTCTCGGTGAACTCACGACGCCGTATTATCCTGCCGGTGCTTTCGATGGTAAGGTTGTGACCGCCGAAATGGCGCGTAACCTACAGTTTTGGGCGAGATGGGGACATCCGTGCGGTGTCGAGTTCAACGCGAGCGCATTCCTGGAAAAGCGGACGCAGTTTGACTATTTGCAAGGGTATTTGCCGGACTTGAAGGCCAATCCCTGGACGGTTTTCCCGACCAGTGACAAGAAATAGCAAATCTACTACAGGCGCTTAACAATTCGGCGCCACGAGCAGGGCAGGGGCCATGCTCCTGCCTTGCCTTATCATGATGTTTGGTTCACGGGAACCCGATCTACCATTACTTCTCCGCTACCGCTTGAATTACTTTGATCCGGTCATCCGCCAGACTGCGCATCGCGTTCTCCAGCCGTACATTTGTTTGGTTCCCCATGACAATCTGAAGTCCCGGCATCGGTTTCGGCGCCGCTTTCGCCCTTTCCGCCATCACCAGCATCCACTCCAGCGATTTCGCTGTAGTCTCTTCCCAATCAACAATCCTCAGCCCAAGAGACTCGATAATACTCCGCGCCTTCTCCGGCGTGGTCAGGAAACTGATCGACGGGTCCGCCGCCCACGGCACCGGGAAGTACGGCTGGTGATCTTCGTTCTGAAATATGTCGTGGAACACCATGTGACCGCCGGGAACGAGCACGCGCGCCATTTCGGCATAGAACCGCTGTTTGTCCTTGATGTTCATCTGCACATGTTGGGTCCAGACGACATCGAACGAATTATCCGCAAACGGCAACTCTAACGCGCTCGCCTGCTGAAACTTGATACTGCCGTCCAGACCGACCAGCTCGGACAGCCGGATTGCCGTGGCGACAAACTCGTGGGTCAGGTCGATTCCGGTCACGTTACAGCCCAGCTTGGTCGCCAGGAAACGGGACGACCCGCCGATACCGCAGCCGACATCGAGCACGCGTGAGCCGGGTTTGAAGCTGTGGCGGCCGGCCAGTTCCACCGTTCCTTCCCGCGCCCGCACGTGGAATTCATCAATCATGGCCAGATCGTCGGACTGGACGCGCCGTATGTCCACTCCCTGCTCCTTGAGCGCGCTAACGATCGCATCATAAATGCCTTCGTGCCCGTAGTGCCGTTCGACGGAGGTGTTCACTGATTCCATACAGTACTCCTGCTTAGGATTTGATCGCGGAGTCCGGACGCCGCAATGTGGATGATATTACTCTACAATGGTTATACGCCGGGTTGGTTCCGAAGTAATTTTGCCCCAGAAAAGCGAACCCCCGGCGCCATAACTGGGCCGGGGGTTGCATCAATCCTGGATTCCGGCCTGCGCCGGAATGAGGCGGTGAGATCAGTACATGTCACCCATGCCGCCGCCACCGGGCATCGGAGGCATCGCCTTCTTCTCTTCCGGCTTCTCTGCGATCACCGCTTCGGTGGTCAACAGGAGTCCGGCGATCGACGCCGCATTCTCCAGCGCCGTACGAGTCACTTTGGTCGGGTCGATAACGCCCGCCTTCATCAGATCCTCGTACGTGTTGGTCTCGGCGTTGTATCCGAATGAGCCCTTTTCGTTCAGGACCCGGTTCAGCACCACCGATCCCTCGACTCCGGCGTTGACCGCGATCTGGCGAAGCGGCTCTTCGATCGAACGGCGGACTATCTTCACGCCCACCATTTCATCTTCACCGGCTTTCACCTTGTCGAGAGTGTCGATACAGCGCAAGAGCGCCACGCCGCCGCCGGCGACAATACCCTCTTCCACCGCCGCGCGGGTCGCGTGGAGCGCGTCTTCGACACGGGCTTTCTTCTCTTTCATCTCGGTCTCGGTCGCGGCGCCGACATTAATTACCGCCACGCCGCCGGCGAGCTTCGCGAGCCGTTCCTGGAGTTTCTCGCGGTCGTAATCGGAGGTCGTGTCGTCGATCTGCTTACGGATCTGGCCGATACGGGCCTTGATATCTTCCTTCTTACCGGCGCCTTCCACGATCGTGGTGTTATCCTTATCGATCGAGATCTTCTTGGCGCGGCCGAGGTCGGAGATCACGGCGTTTTCCAGCTTGAAGCCGAGCTCTTCGGAGATCACCCGGCCGCCGGTGAGAATCGCGATATCTTCGAGCATCGCCTTGCGACGATCCCCGAAACCGGGGGCCTTCACCGCTGCGACTTTCAGCGTGCCGCGGAGCTTGTTGACCACGAGCGTGGCCAGCGCTTCGCCCTCAATATCTTCGGCGATTATCAGCATCGGACGTCCCTGCTGGGCCACTTTCTCGAGCACCGGCAGAAGGTCCTTCATGCTGGAAATCTTCTTGTCGTGAATCAGAATCAGACCGTCCTCGAGCACCGCTTCCATCGCATCGGGATCGGTAACGAAATACGGCGACACATAGCCGCGGTCGAACTGCATGCCTTCGACCACTTCCAGCTTCGTCTCGGCGGACTTGGACTCCTCGACCGTGATCACGCCGTCCTTGCCGACTTTCTCCATCGCCTCGGCGATCAGGTCGCCGATATGCCGATCGTTGTTGGCCGAAATCGTGCCGACATTCGAGATGTCCTGCTTACCGGATACCGGGATCGATTTCTTCTTGATCTCTTCGACGACCGTCGAAACTGCGAGATCGATACCGCGCTTGATCGCCATCGGGTTGAACCCGGCGGTCACGGACTTGACGCCCTCGCGGAAAATCGCCTGCGCGATGAGCGTGGCGGTGGTGGTGCCGTCACCGGCGATATCGGAGGTCTTGGACGCCACTTCCTTCACCATCTGGGCGCCCATGTTTTCAAAATGATCTTCGAGCTCGATCTCTTTGGCCACCGTCACGCCGTCTTTGGTGATAGTCGGCGAGCCGAATTTCTTGTCGATCGCGACATTGCGGCCGCGCGGTCCGAGCGTGACTTTCACGGCATCGGCCAGCTTGTCGACGCCGGTTTTGAGACGGCCACGAGCCGTGCTGTCATATTCAATGAGTTTTGCCATGGTATTATTCTCCTTCTTTCTGCGCCCGTTACTTCGCGATCACCGCGAAAATGTCCGACTCCCGCATGATGAGGTACTCGACGCCGTCGACCGTTACCTCGGTACCGGAATACTTGCCGTACAGGATGCGGTCACCCTTCTTGACATCCGGCGGGATTCTCTTCCCCTCTTCCATGCGGCCCGGGCCGACTTCCATGATCTCCCCTTCCATCGGTTTCTCTTTGGCGGTATCGGGGATGATGATCCCGCCCTTCTTGACTTCCTGCTGCTCGATCGGCTTCACGACCACGCGGTCAGCAAGCGGTTTGATCTGCATTGTTTCCTCCTATGGTTGACTTGTTTGTCGTCTTCAAACGCTTCGTCTTGTCACCCCGGCCAGCGACAATCCGTCTGACTCATTGCCGTCAGGATGAAGTCAGGCGTGGGGCGAATTCGGCTGTTAGCACTCCACCCTACTGAGTGCTAAGCGCCAGAACTAATCATTAAACGCCGAGCGTGTCAAGCGGTTTCAGGAATTTGGCTGTTACTTGTGAAGAAGAATCGCTCCGGGATCAGCGCCACGGGTAGCATTTTACTACATTGGCACACAATGACATACGCGGTCGTAGAAGATTCCTCTAAAAAAACCCCTTGACAAAACATGCAACTATTTCGATATATGTACCGTTGTACATACATAGAAATGAGCGTTGACTATGGAACTGACCAACTTTTTCAAAGCCCTGTCTGACCCGACCCGGCGCAAAGT
>PQAP01000064.1 GCA_003105265.1 candidate division GN15 bacterium
GTGGAAGCGTCGGCGTACGCCGTGATGGGCTACGCCTGCCTTCGCTCCGAATCGTTGCCGACCCGGTTCGGCCGACGGCATCGGGACGACTTCGAGCCGATTTGCGGTCGAGTTGTGCAGCCACCGGTCAGGACGCGGAGAACGTAAAGGGATCGTATGGCATTCGAGTTACGACATCTGGCTTCGGTGGTAATTCACTCGGTACGACTGCTGGTCGGACTACTGGTGCTGGTGCTGTTCTGGAGTTGCACCAGCGTGCCGGGAGTCAACGATGAATCGGCCACACCGGTCATCAGGGTGCCATTCGTCCGCGTATTGCTCGCCGATAATCAGGATCGCGCNCTGATCGACGCCGACGGCTCGCTGGCGCTGGAGTGTCTNGANAAGGGACAACAGTCGGTGTACTATTCGGCGCAGCACGTGCTCGTGATGAATGCGGGGGGACGCCTGCGGGTGGAAAACAACCGCGGCGACGTTNTCCAGGACGGCGTGGAGGAAGTCAATTTCCTGCCGCGCGGTTCCGGTTCCCATGTCCGCTTCGGCAAGGATCGGTATCGCGGNATGCTCAAGGTGCTTCCGTACGGCCGCAATGTCCGGCTGATCAATGTCGTGTACATGGAAGACTACCTGCGCGGCGTGGTGCCGCCCGAAATCGGGCCGCGGGAAGAGAATGAACTCGAGGCCATCAAGGCGCAGGCGGTCGCGGCACGAACGTACGCGGTCGGACATCTCCAGCAGTACGCCGGGGAACCGTACGATATGAAATCAACGGTGGCCGACCAGTTGTATGAGGGGATGGAAAGCGAGAATCGTCTGGTGAACCGGGCGGTCGAGGCGACTGCCGGTGATGTCGCCATGTACCATGACGATTTCATCAACGCCTACTACCATTCGACCTGCGGCGGCATGACGGATGACATTTCACAGGTCTGGGATAAACCGGCCCAGCCGTATCTGGTGCCGGTCGACGATGACGCCTCGTGCTCGTGGTCGAAATACTACACGTGGCAGGAACAGTTTACGGCCGAGCAGCTTCGCGGACGGCTCGAGCAGTACCTTTCGAGCGATCGCGGTCGACAGATCACGATCGGCCGGATCACCGACCTCGCCATCGCCGAGAGAACCGCCGGCGGCCGGGTGTCCAAGCTGGTGGTGCGCACCGACAACGACACCTATCGTTTCTACAAGGACCGCATTCGCTGGGCGATCGGCCGGGCCTCCAACCCGGAGCTGATTCTCCCTTCCGACAGATTCGATATCGAAATCACCCGCGACGATCAAGGCGGTATTCAGACAATTCTCTTCAAGGGAAGCGGCTATGGCCACGGAGTGGGAATGTGCCAGTGTGGGGCGATCGGCCTGTCCCGAATCGGCTGGACGTACGATCAGATCCTTACTCACTACTATTCAGGAGTGGAGATCAAGAAGCTCTACTGATCTTCCGGTTTTATAATTGCATTTGTCGACCCGGACACTCAATTTGACACATATGCGCCGATTTGGTGTCACAGCCCTGCTTCTCCTCTGCGCAATTGCCGCTCAGGGCGGCGAATACCGGTATTCACTCGGCGTCTCGGGAGGTATCCTGTACTCCCGCGGCGGCGATGTTCTGCGCTTTGATCCCGGGACTCTCTACGGCGGCCAAATCGGTTTCCGCCTCGGGGAACGGTGGTACTTCTATGCCGATATGGGATATACCAAGCTGACGAACAACACGTCCCACGCCGCAACCGAAACCTTCGGGGTGATCACGTCGGCCACGCCGATCGAGGCGCCGATGACGCGAATCGGCGGATCGCTACACCGCCTGTTTCTGGCACCGCAGAATCGATTCAATCTGAGCATGGGAATCGGCGGGGGGGCGGTAATCTGGAAGTACACCGATCCGGCTGTTGATACGACATTCAAAGTGAAAGGTCAGCGGGGGCAGATGGTCGATTTCGGCGCGTCCGAGCTGTTCTTCTCCGCCGGCACGAAACTCATATTCCGGGCATCGGATCGCATCTCGATTCATCTCGCCGCACAGGGGGACTATCTCACCGGCGGCGGAGCCGAGTTCGATGCTGCCGTCGACAAGGCCCGTGACCGCTGGCTCTGGTCATCGACTCTTTCCCTCAACTTTCATTTTGGCTCAGTGCAGCGCGCGGACAAATGGCCCTCGGACTCGGCCTGGAAGGCGCCTGCGGCGCCCCGCGTGAAATCGGCGGCGCCCCGGACTGACTCCGATAACGACGGCATACCCGATGATATCGACCGCTGCCCGAGTACACCCCGAGGCGCGGTGGTTGACGCCTATGGCTGCCCGATAGATTCCGACAGAGACGGGGTTCCTGATGGCCTTGATGACTGTCCCGGTACGCCATCCGACGCACGCGGGATGGTGGATGTCGACGGCTGCCCGGTCGATGCCGATTTCGACGGCGTACCGGATTATCTGGATTCCTGTCTCGGTACACCGACGGGGGCGGCAGTCAATACTATCGGATGTCCGATAGACTCAGATAAAGATGGCGTTCCCGACGGACTCGATGATTGTCCCAATTCTCTGCCCGGAGTGGCGGTCGACTCGCGCGGCTGTCTTGATATGAGCATGTTCGCCAAGCCGATGGTATTCCATATCGATTATGATCCGGGCGGGTTTGAGGTGGATTCGAAAAACAAGAGCCGGCTGGAGCAGCTGGCCCGGGTGCTGGCTTTCGTTCCGGAACTGAAGCTGGAAATCAACTGCTACACCGACGATATCGGTACCGAGGCGGACAACCTCGCGCTGTCCCGGAAGCGGGCGCTGCGGATACGCGAGTACCTGATCGTGTACGGGGTCGCGGCGGATCGGCTGACGGCCAACGGGCGCGGCGAGACAAATTTCGTGGCCTCCAATCAAACGGCCGACGGCCGCGCCAAGAACCGTCGGGCGGAAATCACGTTCTACAGATAGAACGATAGCGGGAGAGTGCGACGCACATGCCGTTTGGATATCAGTCCTATGATTCGACGGGGAACTCCGCCAATCTCTACGCCGTGGTGGTGCTGCTTCCCGATTCACTCGATCGTCTGATCGCGCCGCTTCGGGAACGGTACGATCCCGATTACTCGATAATCGGCGCGCACATCACGGTCGTGTTTCCTTTCGAGTCGGACCGCCCGATCAACGAGCTCTCGAGTGCGATCCACCGGGTCACGGAGATGATGCATCCCTTCCAGGTCGAGCTCAGTTCGATCGGCGACTTCTATCCGGAGATTCCGGTGATTTACTGGGGCGTGAGGAAGAATGCCGTGATCGATGAACTCTACAAGACGCTCTACACGGGACTGGACCTGGCGCTCCCGCACAAACAATTCTGCCCGCATGTCACGGTGGCGCGCGAGATTTCCGCGCATCGCGTGGTGCTGGTGAAAGAGGCGGTAATCCCGTTTCTTCCCGACGAAACGATTGCCGTGAACACGATCGATTTGATTTCACCGTCCGCCAGCGGCAACTGGATATCGCTGCGATCGTTCAATCTGAAACGAAAGTAAGTCGCGTCGCTGACGCGTCCATACCGATAAAAAAAGAGCGGCTGAGGCAGCCGCTCTCTAATTATTCGTAAGTCCGAACTACTTCTTTTCCGGCGCGGGCGGAGTGGCCGCAGCGATCGGATGGACTTTCCCCTTCATGGCTTCCCAGTTGAATTCCTTGAAATTCGGATTGCCTTCCTTCTTATGGCACTTGGACGTGCAGGTTTCGGCAGTCGGAATCACAAGGCCAGCGTCCGTGGCAGCTTTCAGAGCAGCCGCTTTGTCGGCGGCAAATTTCGCCTTCGACATGATGGTCGCCTTCTTGTACTCGGAGCCCGGACCATGGCAGGCCTCGCAGGAGACGTTGACCAACAGTGAATCAGCCGCGGTCTTGCCGGTCTCGTGGCATCCGGCGCACTCGGCCTTCTTCTGTTCCTCGGGTTTCAGCGCCGCATACGCTTTGGCGTGGGGTGTGGCCGACCAGGCATCGAATTCCGCCTTGTGGCACATCTTGCACGACTTCTCGCCGACATACGTGAATTTCGGTTTCTCCGCCGCCTGCGCCATGATCACGGTCGAGATCATGAACACCGCAGCGATGAGCAGAGCCGCCAGAATGAAAAGCTTTTTCATTTACCTTACCTCCTTGAACAAAGTCGCTTACCTTTCCTTTAGCGTTATACTCAAATAGTCATCAAAAATGCCCATTTTTGTCCAGCGAAGTGAGAGGATATTGCGCGCCAAGGGGTTTGTCAAGAATTTTGCAGCGGTTTTTCGGGCGCGGGCGCCGAGAAATTTATGACTTGCTAAGTCCATGGCGTAGCTGTACTTTTCAGTCAAGATTTGTATGAACATATTAATAGTAACGCAGCACTTTCCGCCGGAAAGAGGCGCGGTAAGGCGTCTTTTTGAATTTGCGCGGTTTTTTGTTCGGAACGGGCATCATGTATCGGTCATGACAGCCATCCCGAACTACCCTGACGGCGTGGTGCCGCCAAAATATCGCGGCGCCTTCTTCTATGTCGAGGAAATCGACGGCGTAAAAGTGTATCGTAACTGGGTGCTGCCGGCTTCGAATCAGTTTCCGGGCAAGCGAATGGTCGGCTTTATCATCTTCCTTCTGACCTCGCTCATCAATTCGTTTCGCATAAAGGGGAATTTCGATGTCGTGCTGGCGTCGACCCCACCCGTCACCACGCCGTTTATCGGCTGGTTTCTGAGCAAGATCCGCCGCGCCAAGCTGATTATCGAAATCCGCGATCTGCAGCCGGAATCNAGCGAGGATTTCGGCAATCTCAACCGGTCGCTGTTCACCCGGGCGCTGAAGAAATTGATGCACAGCTTATANCGCCGGGCCGACATGATTGTCTCGGTCACCGACGGCATCACNGATTACATGAAGGCNATCGGTCTGCCGGAGTCCCGCGTGGCGACGGTCAAATCCGGGTTCAGCAGCGAATTCATCAGCGCGGGCTACAACGGCATCCGGAAGAAATTCGGCTGGGAGGAGAAATTCCTGGTCGTGTATGCCGGGACACTCGGCTGGGCGCATTCGTTGGAGACCGTGATCGAAGCGGCACGTCAGCTCACCGATCAACCGGATATCTGTTTTGTGTTTGTCGGCGATGGTCAGAAACGTCAGGCGCTCGAAGGAATGGTGCGGGATTATGGGCTGAAGAATGTCGTGTTCCTCGGCGCACAGCCGCTGGAGACGATTCCGTATTTCCTGAAGACCAGCGATGTGTTGATCGAGTCACTGAAAGAAGTCCCGGTAACCAAAGGGACATTCCCGGCAAAATTGTACGAGTACATGGCGTCAGGACGGCCGATCGTGTTCGGCTCGCGCGAAGGTGAAGCGGTCAACGAACTGGAGAAAGCGGGTGGCGCGCTGTGGTTCCCGACCGACAATCCGGAGCGGCTGTCGGATCTGATCTTGCAGCTCAAGTCGGGCGTGATTGATGGCGAACATTTGGGGCGGAAGTATCTCGATCACGCCACGCGGTTCCACCGCCGCGAATTGTGGGCGGAGCGGTATCTCGAAGTGCTGAAGAGCATGTAGGCGATTCTCCAAAGACAATAAGTTCTCTCGTGCCCACTCGTCCGAGTGGGGTTTTTGTTATAGGTCATTCCCCGCGGAAACAGGAATCCAGTTTTGCGAGGTCCCGTATTTGTTAGAGTGGGGTTTCAGGGTTGGGGCTAGCAACATCGAAATCGGTGGGCGTGAGGTGCCAAACGCTGACGCAGAATGTACAGTTGACACATTGGCGTGCACTTGATATTTTGGCTACGATAATTTTCCATTCCAACTGACAGCTTTGACTTCCCATTCGAGTACGCCGAAACGTAGGAGGTACGTCGTGCGAACAATCGGTTTGAGAGTCATGGTAGTGCTTGCCGGCATTACGGTATCATTACGAGCGGATGAACCGACCAGAAGGACGATAACGCCGGAAGACATGGTCAACATTCGGGCAGTCGACGATCCGAAGATCACACCTGACGGCAAATTCATCGCTTTTACCGTTACCGAGCCCGCAGACACCAACCGGCCCGGCTCACCTGGAAATGCCGATATTTGGATCGTGGCTACCGACGGGAAAAGTTCCCCCCGAAGGTTCGCGTTCGGTCCGAAGCAAGAGAGTACACCCCGGTGGTCACCCGACGGAAAGTATCTCGCATTCCTGTCCAACCGTGGTCAAGATGATAAGACGCAGGTATATATCATGCCGGTGTCCGGCGGAGAAGCCGATGCTCTCACAAGCATGAAGGAAGGAGTCAGTTTGTTCCAGTGGAATCCGGATTCCCGCGGTGTCTCTATTCTCTCGTCCGATACTCTGACGTCCGCCGAGGCGACCAAGCTGGAGATGAAGGATGATGAGAAGGTATTAGACGAAAACAACAGACATTCACGGCTGTACAGCGTTGACTTGGCAACGCGCTCGATTACCCTGTTGACGAAGGAAGATGAAACGGTAAACGGCTTTGACTATTCTCCAGATGGCTTACAGATCGCTCTGGCGGTATCCCCATCACCGAGTATGGATGATGTCTATTACCGACCCCGACTCGTGATTATGAATAGGGATGGATCCGGCAGAAAGACCATCAGCGATCGATGTTTCGGCAACATTCGATGGAGTCCCGATGGCAGGCAAATTCTTCACTTTTGCTACAAGGGTAAAGCAGGACATCTATTCCCGGAGCTGGTCTCGCCGGCCGGGGTCCGCACTTCGCCCCTGAAAGAAGATTATTACGGCGCCGTATTTGAGATGGAGTGGAATCCGGGTCGTCCCGAGATACTCGTATCCAGTCAGGAAGGGGTCCAGGGAATTATCGGGAGACTCGACTACCTTACCGGAAAGGTAGACAGACTGCGCTCTGTGGGTCGACCTTACACCAGTTATACCAACCTGAGCATCGACGCCGGCGGTGCATCTATCGCCTTTGTCGATGCTTCTACATCCTCACCCTTGGATATCTGGATCATGAAGGCGGATGGCACCGGAGCTCGACGTCTTACTGATCTCAATCAATACGTAACCTCGTTGGTATTCAGTCCGGCCGAGAGAGTACAGTGGACAGCGAGAGATGGCGAGCCGATCGACGGAATTCTGGTGAGACCCGCGGAATACAGGTCGGGAAAAAGCTATCCTCTGGTGGTGTTGGCCCATGGCGGTCCGGCCTGGGGGTGGTGGCTGGGATGGTCGCTTGACTGGTACAACTGGTCGCAGCTACTGGCCGGCAACGGATTTGCTGTTCTCATGCCGAATCCACGAGGAAGCGCATGCTGCGGCTGGAAATTTGCCGACAAAAATGTGGAGGATTGGGGCGGCGGCGATTTCAATGACATCATGGATGGCGTTGATTACCTAATTCAGCACGGAATTGCTGACTCCAATCGATTGGGCATCGGCGGCTGGAGTTACGGGGGATACATGACGGAGTGGGCAGTGACACAGACAAAGCGCTTCAAGGCGGCTGTCTCCGTCTCCGGCTTGAGTAATCTGACCAGTTTCTATGGAACGGTCGACATCCCAACCTTCATGCAGTGGTCTTTGGGCGGTGGTCTCTTAGAGCGAGAGTCTCTGTATGTAGAGCGATCTCCCCTGACTTTCATAGAAAACGTGCGGACTCCGACGCTCCTGTTACATGGAGAAGCCGATATTCGAGTACCGGTCAGTCAATCCTATGAATTCTATCGGGGATTGAAAGACATGGGGATAGAATCCAGGTTCGTCGTGTACCCGCGCGAGCCCCACGCCATTGGCGAGCGAGCACATCAACTTGACCTGCTGGAACGCATGCTCGACTGGTATAGCGAACATCTGCGTGAGTAATCCGAGCGTGGCGGCAACATGGTGACGTGAATTCTGCGACTGAACTGCTAGGCCAAAAGCCGATACACGTCAAGCGCAAGGCGCGCTTGACCTACGAACATCCAAATTGATAGTTGCCACGTTGTGAGCGCTCTGTTCATACTTCTGCATAAGAATCATGATTCAGTTGAAAGCGATACGCCATGAGAAGAAGTGTCTTTGCCTTTGAGCACAAGAGACAGCCGCTGATATCCAAATCGGATTTCATCAGGCGGATGGTACTGGCAGGTATCTGGGCTATTGTTCTGCTCGGCATCTGGCTGATTGTCGGGATGATGGGTTACCACTGGCTGGCGAATCTAAGCTGGCTTGACTCCTTCCTTAATGCGTCGATGATTCTCGGCGGGATGGGACCGGTGGACACACTGACCTCGGCGCCGTCGAAATTATTCGCCGGTTTCTATGCGATTTTGAGCGGCGTGATATTCCTGAGCGTGTTCGGCCTGCTCCTCGCGCCGGTGTATCATCGCTTCCTGCACCGGTTCCATTTGGAGGGGAGGGGGTAGCATGGATCGCGGAGCCGCACAGGGGTTCCGCGTTACCTTGCTGAATGTCGAAACCGCAGGGGTTTCGACCTACAAAACTAAAACCTCATTCCCACGCTGACTGGGAAGAATTCGGTCTTCGTGCCCCCTGTCGAAATACGGACATATCGACCCGTAATAAAGGCGCTGATCTTCGGCGTCATCCGAATGTCGACCCCGGCGCCGATATTGAAGTAGAGTTTTGTTTCGTTGTGAGAGTAGTAGGTGATTTCACCGACGGTCAGTGTCGATACCCGCGCAAAGGCGAGTCCTCCTCCGACCAGGAGAATCGGGTCGAACCACCATTTGTGCAGGTCGGAAAACCACCGCAGGTCGGCGCCGGTCATGATGGCCGTGTAATTGCCGCCGCTGACGGTATCGACAAAGTAATTCGGATCGATTGAGAAAGTCTGTATCTCGGCTTTCGGCACCACGCGAAGACTGTTCGCTATCCTGAGGCCGACTCCCACCGATCCGTTGAACCCGTAATTGTACTGCAGATTGAAATCATTGGTGGGATAGGCCGCCCCGGTGGCCAGGTAGATTTCAACCGGCTTCTCAGTTTGTGCGGGAGTCGTTCCCGCAACCAGTGTTAACAGGACGATCCACAAGATCGGTCTTCGCATATTTGCCTTTCATTCAGAGTGTTGAGGCACGCACCGGGAACATAACGCCGATAACGCGAGCAGGCAAGATTGCAGGGCAGAATACGCGGACTTTCACGGGGCTTTTGTTGAACGAAGAATTTCCGCTTCTCACGCCCACAATGAATGCGCCTCACGGCGCGCGGCGAGCAGACACGGTTACTCAAATCCGGCGATGAACGCTGCCCGCCTCGCAGGGATAATCATCAAGCTCCCGACAAGCTGACGATGAGCACCGCCAGGACAATCAGCGTCACGACGACATACAGGCGATCGCGCTGAAAGGCAAACGCAAATACGGAAAAGAGCACCCTGGCTACGGGCGTGGCGATCAGGAGCAACAAGCCCAGTTGGATCAGACCCCGGGCACTGAACGAGAAGGCGTCGAGGAATATCGTGTCGACGTGGCGGAGCCGGGATGGCTCGGAAGCGAAGTGGGAGAAATCGGGATGGGCACGGCCGTATTTTGCGAGGAACGCGACACCGCCGACCAGGACGACCATGGCAGCCAGGATGACACCGTACCGCAGAAGGTTACCGATGAAGTTTTCGATTGACTGATCCGATACTTTTCGCAGCAGCGCGCGCATATCAAAGCCCTTTGGTCAGTCCCTTGTAGATCATTTCCAGTCCGAGAACAAGAATGACAATGGCAAACAGCAGGCGAAGAGATTTCGTCCGGGCCCGAACCAGCACTTTGGTGCCAAGCCAGGCGCCTGCCAATACACCGAGCATCACCGGGAAAGTCAGACCGGGATCGATATAGCCCCGGTTCAGGTAGATTCCGGCGCTGGCGGCGGCGGTCACGCCGATCATGAAATTGCTCGTGGTGGTAGACACTTTGAAAGGGATGCGCATTACCGTATCCATCGCGAGCACCTTGACCGCGCCGGAGCCGATGCCGAGCAGCCCGGACAGCGCCCCCGCCACGGACATGACCGCGAAACCCTGCGGCACCCGCTGCACGTGGTACTGCTGCTCGACACCCTGATCGGGATAGCTTGAGTCCATGCGAAGCTTCGTGGCGAGGCGATCGGGCTTGGCGGCCAGTGACTGCGGGCCGACCGGGTGGAGAGTCAGCCACGTGGAATATACCAGCACGCAGCCAAAGATGATGGCGATGATGTTGGTCGGCAGCAGGCCGGCCAGTCCGGCCCCCAACAAAGCCCCGACAGTGGTAGCCATCTCGAGAAACATCCCGATTCGGATGTTGGTGAAACCTTCTTTGACATACGCTGCGGCCGCCCCGGAGGAAGTAGCGATGACCGAGACGAGCGAGGCACCGATGGCATAGCGGATGTCTATCCCGAGCGCGAGGGCAAGCATCGGAATGATAATTACCCCGCCGCCAAGTCCGGTCAGCGCACCAACCAGCCCGGCCAGGACCGAACCGGCGAAAATGGTAAGATCGAGCGTAAACCAATTCATAGCGTAACGTGTTTCATTTCAGACACATGCGGCCCACTTACCTGAAGGCCAAGGTACCAGTCCAGCCCGGCGGCGTCAAGTTACTGTCGAGGGGAAAGTGAGTCCGGATGTAAACGTGAAATGTGACGAAAACCCCGGCCTTCGCTGTTTGCGGGCTGTCCGGTGGTTGGTATATTACAGGGCTAGGCCCGGAAAAAGACTATGGCAAGTAACGGTGACAGAAACCAGCGAAATAGGGAATTCCTGTGGGTCAAGGGGGCGCGCGAGCACAACCTTAAGAATATCGATGTCCGCATACCGCGCGACACCCTGACCGTGATAACCGGCCTCTCCGGCTCCGGCAAGAGCTCGCTCGCGTTTGACACTATCTATGCCGAGGGCCAGCGCCGGTACGTGGAGTCGCTGTCCGCTTACGCCCGGCAGTTCCTCGGCTTGATGGAAAAGCCGGATGTGGATTTTATCGAGGGGCTTTCGCCGGCGATCTCGATAGAGCAGCGTTCCACCGCCAAGAATCCGCGCTCGACTGTCGGCACGGTCACCGAAATCTACGACTATCTCCGATTGCTGTTCGCGCGGGTCGGCGTGCCGCATTGTGTCAAGTGCGGGCAGCCGATCACGCAGCAGACGGTCGAGCAGATTGTCGATTCGGTCCTCAGTTTCGAGGAAGGGACGCGGCTCATGGTGCTGGCGCCATTGGTGCGCGGCAAAAAGGGGGAGCACAAAGAGATAATCGACGAGGCCCGGCGCGAGGGGTTTGTGCGAATCCGGGTCGACGGCGAAGTGCATGACGCCGATTCCGATATCGAGCTCGAAAAGAATAAGAAGCATTCGATTGAAGCGGTGGTTGACCGGCTGGTCGTGAAGCAGACATCGAAGCGGCGATTGGCGGATTCGGTGGAGACCGCGCTCAAAATGGGGCAGGGGACCGTGCTGGTTAATATCAAAAATCAGGATTTGCTGTATTCGGAGCAGTTCGCCTGTCTCAACTGCAATATCAGTTACGAAGAACCGACCCCGCGGTTGTTCTCGTTCAACTCGCCGTACGGCGCATGCAAGGTATGCGATGGTCTCGGGCAGAAGATGGAAATCGATCCATCGCTGGTAATACCGGACAAGTCGCTGTCGATCAGCTCCGGCGCGATCCATCCGTGGGGCGGCGCGGAAATGTCCAACTGGTACCGGTATATGCTTCGCGGCGTGGCCAATCACTACGATTTCAAATTCTCCACGCCGTTCAGTCAGCTTTCTCAGAAGATACAGCAGGTGATTCTCTACGGTTCCGGTAAGGATGAGATCAAGTTTGAGTACGAACACCTTTCCGGTCAGGGACGGGGATCGGGAACGTATCGCGCGAAGTTTGAGGGGGTCATACCGCATCTGGAACGAAGGTATAGACAGACACAGTCTGCCGATGTCCGCAACTGGATCGAACATTACATGACAGTCAGCGACTGCCCGGCCTGCCGCGGCGCGCGGCTCAAACCGGAAGCGCTCGCGGTGATACTGGACCGCGAGACAATCGACTCGGTCTGCAATATGTCGGTGAAGCAGTCGTACAAATTCTTCATCAATATCAACCTGAGCAAACGGCAGCAGACAATCGCGCGACAGATTCTGAAAGAGATCAGAGAGCGGCTCGGCTTCCTGTCGAATGTCGGGCTGGACTATCTCACGCTCAGCCGCGCGGCGGCGACGCTTTCGGGCGGCGAAGCTCAGCGAATTCGTCTGGCGACACAGATCGGCTCGCGGCTGGTGGGGGTGCTGTACATTCTGGATGAACCATCAATCGGTCTGCATCAACGCGACAACGGTAAACTGCTTAACACGCTGGTGGAACTCCGCGATATCGGCAATACCGTACTGGTGGTCGAGCATGATCGCGAGACGATCGAATCGGCTGATTTCGTGATCGATCTCGGCCCGGGCGCGGGGGTGCACGGCGGCGAAGTGGTCGCCATGGGGACGCCGGATGAAGTCAAGCGGACGAAGAAATCACTCACCGGACAATACCTCGGCGGTGCGCGGCAGATCGAGACGCCGAAGGATCGCCGATCCCCTAATGGTAATTGGATCAAGCTCTTTGGAGCCAAGGGAAACAACCTCAAGCAGGTGGATGTCGAGTTCCCGCTCGGGATGTTTGTCGTCATCACGGGCGTATCCGGATCGGGGAAATCGACGCTGGTCAACGAAACCCTTTTCCGCATCCTGGCGCGGCATTTCTACAACAGCCGGACGCCTTCGCTCGCGTATGACCGTATCGAGGGGCTGGAGCATGTCGACAAGGTGATTGATATCGACCAGTCGCCAATCGGCCGAACGCCGCGTTCGAATCCGGCGACCTACACAGGCTTGTTCACGTTCGTGCGGGATCTGTTTGCGACGTTGCCGGAAGCCAAGGCGCGCGGCTATCAGCCGGGACGATTCTCGTTCAATGTGCGCGGCGGACGATGCGAAGCATGTGAGGGGGACGGGATTATCAAGATCGAAATGCATTTCCTCCCCGATGTCTATGTGCCGTGCGAGGTCTGCAAGGGGAAACGGTACAACCGCGAGACGCTGGAGGTGACGTACAAAGGGAAGTCGATCTCCGACGTGCTCGATATGACGGTGGACGAAGCGCTCACGTTTTTCGAGCATATCCCGCGACTGAAAAAGAAACTCCTGACGCTCGCAAATGTCGGGCTCGGCTACATTCATCTCGGCCAGCAGGCGACCCAGCTCTCCGGCGGCGAGGCGCAGCGGGTGAAGCTTGCGGCAGAACTGTCGAAGTTTGCTACGGGTAGAACACTGTATATACTCGATGAGCCGACCACCGGACTGCATTTCGAGGATATCCGGATGCTTCTGAGTGTGTTGAACGAGTTGGTCAATCGCGGCAACACGGTACTGGTGATCGAGCATAATCTTGATGTTATCAAGACGGCGGATTGGATAATCGATATCGGGCCGGAAGGGGGCGATGATGGCGGGAAGATCATTGCCTCCGG
>PQAP01000065.1:0-3929 GCA_003105265.1 candidate division GN15 bacterium
CGGCATCTCACGATCGTATTCGAGGGAGATCCGGTGGCACTGACGGAATCGAGCCGCGCCGCTACTATGTCTTTCTTCGAAAAAGAAGAACGCGCACGTGCCGAGCGCATGGCCGCACGGGCGGCCGCTGACGAGGAGCGCGGTTATTCGCGCCCGCCGCGCCGCCACTATGACCGCCCAGCCGCTCCGGCCGCACCGGCCGCACCGGCCGAGCCGGCGAGAGATAACCAGCGTCCGGAATCATCCGGATCAAGCGATGACCAATTGTAAGCCGGAGGTGAATGATGAGACCACACCAGACCAGAGATCGTGATAGAGATAGAGACGGCGGCGAGCGGGATATGACCGAACGGCGGCGCCGGAAAGTCTGCCGGTTCTGCGAAAACAAGATCGAACATATCGATTTCAAAGATGAACGACTGCTTCGCCGTTTCGTCACCGACCGCGGCAAAATGGTGCCCCGCCGGATTTCCGGCAACTGCGCCATTCACCAGCGTCGATTGACGCAGGCGATCAAGCGCAGCCGTCACATGGCGATTCTGGCGTTTACCATTGAATCGTACCGCTGATCAGGAGGTAATCGGAGGATTATCCGGACCGCAGCCGGCGACCTGGATCACGCTGATGATCCTGGCGGCCATGGCGCTGTACCCGCTTGCCGCGTTCGACGTGTTTGGCGAGTCGACGCTGGCGCTTTACGGTTCCAGCATAGCGGCATACGGACTGGCGATAATCCTGTTTTTCGGAATACCGACGCTGGTGTTCTTCGATCGGTGGCTTTTGGTTCGAGTGGGATGTATCGGCGCCCTGTTGCTCGGCCTGTCGCTGGCCGATCAGGCCAACCGCATGGACATGATCGTGCGCTGGGGCATGATCTCGCTCACCGGGATCTTCTGCGGTTGGATGACATACTCGGGCAAGCGGGCGATTCGGACATACGTGATTGGACTGTTATTCATTCTGGTACTGACCATAATCGAGTTCGGTCCGAAATGGCATGATATGATGCAGGCGATCGCACAGATCGGAAGTGACCATGTCAAGGATATCGAGACGACGATGACGATGGGCGGCAGCAGCGCCGCCACGGTGGCGCGCTATACGGAGGCGTGGCAGGAGATCGTGAATATCGTCGTACGGCTGTTGCCCGCCTCGACTATCCTGAATCCGATTATGCAGTTCACCGTGGGCTTCCTCTGGTTTTCCGGGGTGACGGTTCGCGGGGTGAACGGTGATTCAGGCGTTCGGCCGTTCGCGGAGTGGCGTTCGCCGTTTGGGCTGGCGATACCGCTGGTGGCGGCGCTGTTGGCCCGGCTGACCGGCGGCGAAGCGGCCAAGTTGATTGCCGACAACTGCTTGATGATCCTGGCGTTGTTTTACTGTGTGACCGGCCTGGCGCTGATGGAGCACGGTTTCAGACGGATGGGCCTGCCGAAAGGAATGAGGTTCGCCGCATACTTGCTGCTTTTCCTGCTGCAGATTGCGGGCTTTTTCCTGACTGCGTTGCTGGGTTTTATCGACAGTTTTGTCGACTGGCGGGCGCGGGCGGCGGCCAAGAATACTGTGGATAATTAATGCGAGACAACATATTTTGATGTGAGGCACATATGAAGGTTATTCTTCGTGAAGATGTAGAGGATGTCGGGACGGCCGGTCAGACGGTGGACGTCAAAGACGGCTACGGCCGGAATTTCCTCATCGCGCGCAACCTGGCGATCCCGGCAACCGCGGCGAATCTGAAGGCGATCGGCGAGATCGACAAGCAGAAGCAGTTCCGGATTCGCAAACGCCGCAAAGCGGCGGAGNTGGTGAAAGACCGAATCGAGAAACTCTCGCTGCAGATCGAGGTNCAAGTTGGTGAAGAGGACAAGATGTTCGGATCCGTCACCAACAACGACATTATGCATCTGCTCGAAAAGGAAGGCGTCACGGTCGACAAGCGGTCGGTGGANTTGGAAGAGCCGATCAAGGCGCTGGGNGTCTACACGATCCCGGTGAAGATCGAGAAGGAAGTGACGGCCGGCCTGAAGTTGTGGGTTATCAAGAAGACGTGATCGTATGAACATGCTCGAGGTGAAGCTTGAGGGGCTGGCGCTGGATATGACCACCAACACGCCGGTGGTGATTCTATCGCCGAGCGGACTGGACAAAGTGCTCCCGATCTGGATCGGCCATGCCGAGGCATGGGCGATCGCCATGGAGCTTTCCGGTGTCGGCTCCAAGCGGCCTCTGACGCATGACCTGTTGCGCCGGGTTATCGAGACCCTGAACGGCAAAGTGGAACGGATCGAGATCACGGAGCTCAAGGAGCAGACCTTCTTTGCCGTGATTCATATTGCGGTCAACGGGCAGAAGATCCAGGTCGATGCCCGGCCGTCCGATTCGATCGCTCTCGCGCTCAAGACCGGAGCCGCCATTTTCGTCAACGAAGAACTGTTCAATCTGAAGCGCGAGGATTCGGCTCACGATATCAATATCCCGAACGATCCGGAAACCCTCCGCGAGCGACTCCGGCGGATCAATCCCGAGGATTTCGGGAAGTATTCGTTGTAGATGCAGTCGTTGCTATTTCGGCTATCACGATTAGTAGTTCTCGGTCTGACCCTGTGGGGTACAGCCGCGGCGCAGTCGTCGCGCAATGCGGGCGATGTCGCCGCAGCCACCGCGCAGGCCGAGCGACTGCTCCAGCAGGAGCAGTGGTTGGTCGCGGCGCAACTGTTCGACAGCTTGGCGCGGGAGAATCCTCAATCCATCGATCTGCCGCTGTTTTTGTTCGGGAAAGGCAAGGCGCAATATCATGGGGGACATCCGCGTGAGGCGCTGCACAGTTTCGATGATCTGCTGACCCGATTTCCGTCGTCTTCCTATTCCGCTTACGCCTGGTACTTCTCCGGCAACTGCCAGTTCAAGCTCGGCGCGCTCCGCGAAGCGATACGCCGATATGTCACCGCGTATTTCGGTA
Source organism: candidate division GN15 bacterium (assembly GCA_003105265.1). Classification (GTDB taxonomy): domain Bacteria; phylum Zixibacteria; class MSB-5A5; order GN15; family FEB-12; genus FEB-12. The sequence goes on from PQAP01000065.1 coordinate 2,963, forward strand.
CCGGTGATACGGCACTGCAGGGACTGGCAACGGCCTCCCTGTCGGCGTTTGACCCCGCCCTTGTGGAAGCAGTCGTCGCAACAGTCGACAAACCAAAATTGACGACATTGCAGCAGGGAGCGCTGGCGGAGGCCATGGCTGCCACTCTCGATCATCGTCACGAAGCGCCGCGTGCGGGCATGTATCGGTCATGGCGCGACAGCTTGTCGGCGGAGCCGGTCCGGCCGGCCCGACGCGGGGTTGCTCCGGCAAGACTTCTGCGCCTCGCGGTACTCGTGCCGCTCTCCGGCGAATTGCAGGCCTTCGGTGAGGATCTGTACAACGGTGCGGTTGTCGGTTCAGATATCGCGCGAGAGGAAAACAGTGTCACGGTTCAGCTCACACCTTACGACACCAAGGGAGACCCGATCGCGGCGGCGCGCATGGCGCGGGATATTTCACCGCAGTCATTCGATGCCATTGTCGGACCGCTGACGAGCGACGAGGCCGCCGTGACCTCGGCCGCGCTCGGCTGCGGCGAATTTCCGACGGTCATTCCGGCGGCCACCGACCCCGGCCTGACGCTGCTCAGTCCCGCCAGTTTCCAGCTCTCACCCAATCTCGAACTGCAGGGCGCGATCATGGCGGAGTATGCGGTGCGGACTCTGGTGGCCGACACGGCCGCGGTCATCGCGCCAAGTTCGACGGAAGCCGCCGCCATGACGCGCGCGTTTGTCGAGCGGTTCAAGGCACTTGGAGGAGTGGTGATCGCCACCGAGCAGTACCGGGATCGTGACCGGGATTTCGCGGCTTACATCAGGGATATCAAGAATGTCATTCTCGGTCGTATACCGGATTCAGCGGTGTTTCTCGACGACCGCGGCGACACGCTCGAGGCCGAAGCCGTACCCGCGCATGTGGATTGCCTCTATCTTCCCGGCTCCCCGGATCGCGTGCGGCAGTTGCTCACCCAATTGCGGTTCTACAA
>PQAP01000065.1:4221-16454 GCA_003105265.1 candidate division GN15 bacterium
GCAGCCGGGCGGGTGACCTTCGGCGCCAACCGCGAGAATATCGAACTTCCGCTGTACCGTATCGTCGCCGGACGCCCGGTTCCGGTCGAAATTGCGCCCGCCATCCTCGAAAGCATCAAGACCGCCCGCTAGCCCGAAGAGCTTTTCCACCTATCGGGGATTACCTATATTGAGTCCACGAGTTCTCAGATTGGAGACAGTACAGCATGGATGAAAAACGGATTGCCATCAAGATGGTGGTCGACGGCAAAGAGCGGGATGTGACGTTCGAGGAACTTGCACTTTCGAACAATCTCGCGCTGGAGGCACTGGTACGACTGCTGGTCGAGAAGAAGATGTTTGAGCCGAACGAGTTAATGCATACCATGGAGACCGTCCGCAAAGAGCGGTACCGCGTCCCGGAGAAGTAGAGTATTGGCGATGGTCGATCGGCCCGAAAGCAAGGCGGACGCGGTATCGAGCGCGGANAAGGATGAGGGAGAANTCCTGGAATGGTCCTGTCACAAGGCGCGGCGCAAGCCGCTGTTGACGGTCGGCGTGTCGCTGCTGATTCTNGCGTTTGGTATTATCGTCTTCTATGCCACCGAGCGCTCATCGNCATTTGCCGGGTTGACCCTGGTAATCCTGTTTCTCTCGCTCTCCCGATACTTTCTGCCGATTCGGTACCGTNTGACCGACCGCCGAATCATGATCAAGACCATGACGCAAACGCAGTATAGAGACTGGTCGGTCTTTCGAAGTTGCTACCCGGACAAGAACGGTATCCTGCTGTCGCCGTTCATTCAGCCGTCCCGCCTCGAGAATTTCAGGGGGATTTACCTGCTCTTCAATGATAACGCCCAGGACGTGACCGAATTCGTAAAGTCCCGCATCGGACGCCCGGCAACCGCGCCGACGCAACCGTCGAAGGAGGCGACATGAGCTTGTGGCGAGGACATGTCGAGCCACCGGAACCGGAGCGTCCGGCGCTGCCCGAAGAAGAGGCGGCGGTTATCGAGAAGGTGGCCAATCAGGTGGTGAAGCGCGGCATGACGGTGCCGGCGATCATCTTCTTCGAATCGGTCAAGCCGATGAACTTCATCGGCTCGCAGGCCATGGTTTTCTTCGAGCCGATTGTGCAGGGACTGTTTGATTTCAAAGACTACACGACTTTCCGTCAGGCGCTTGAGAAGCGCACGACGCTGGAGATCCTGATTCAACGGATCGAAGCGCTTGACGCCATCCAGGTCGCCCGCGAGAAGCGCATCAAGGCGTTCTTCAAGGAAGAGAAGAAGAAGTGGAAATGGTATCAGCGGTATCTGGGGCTGTTTCTGCCGAAGACAAAGATTCCGGACGAAGTCCTCAACGGTCCGGAGGAATCCTCCAAAAAGGCGCCGTGAGTGCGTTCTTCATACCCACGGCTCAACCTCGTAATTACTTTTCCGGCTTGACGAATTTCTGAAGCTGGAACGCCTCGATCGACCTGGCCAGCGTGTCGGCGTACGGCGACTTGATCTGATTGAGAAAACTCAGATCCTCCTGCGCTTTGGCCAAGTCCCCCATCGCAAGATAGGTTTCACCCCGATATTCGTGCGCCTGCGCAAAATTATTGTTGAGCGTTATCGCTTTAGCGTAGGCGTCGAGTGACTCATTCAATTGTCCGAGCTTACGATACGAGTACCCGAGGTTGTTGTACGCTTCGGCAAGATCGGGATCGAGCGCTGTCGCTTTCTTGAAATCGCTGACCGCCTTTTCGAATTCCTTCTTGGCTCGGACATCGGTGGTCGCGCGATAGTTATAAGCGAAGAGCGAGTCGGTTTGCCGGCCGATCGCTCTGGCCGCTTCCATGTGCTTCACTCCGCTGTTGTAAACGACGACTGCGTGCTTCCTGGAATCGGACGCCTGTTCTTCGGGCGACTTCTCCTTGGATCCAAAGGCCATCAGGTTGGACACACTGACCGGCGACAAGCTAATCGCTACCGCCATGGTGATTGCCCGGTTGAGTCGAATCGGCATGTGTTTCTCTCCTTCTTACGACACTGAAAGGTATAACAAAGATTGTGCGAGTCCAGTTTCGGATGTGGAGAATAAAGAAGAGGCCCGCCGGAGAGCGGGCCTGAGAGTTCACCAAGACGTCCGGATCAGATATCCAGGTTCCTGACGTATTGTGCGTTCTCCTGGATGAACACCCGTCGCGGCTCGATCTCGTTGCCCATCAACACGGTAAACAAGCTCTCCGCCGCNGCGCCCTCTTCGAGCGTTACCTGCATCAGNGTCCGCACCTCCGGGTCCATGGTGGTTTTCCAGAGNTGCTCCGGGTTCATCTCACCCAGACCTTTGTAGCGTTGAATGGAAACACCGGTCGACGGCATCTGNTTGAGAAGCTTCTCCTTCTCGGCATCCGAGTAGGCATGGACCTCGGTCTTCCCGTGCCGGAGCCGGTACAGAGGCGGCTGCGCGATATAGATGCGGCCCAGGTCGATCAACTGGTGCATGTGGCGGAAGAAGAAGGTCAAGAGCAGCGTGCGGATATGTGACCCATCGACATCAGCATCGGTCATGATAATGACTTTGTGATAGCGCACTTTGTCGGGGTCGAAATCCTCGCCGATCCCGCAGCCGAGCGCGGTGATCAGGGTGCGGACTTCGTCGTTGGACAGAATCTTGTCCATGCGCGCCTTCTCGACATTGAGAATCTTGCCTTTAAGCGGCAAGATCGCCTGGAATCGGCGGTCGCGCCCCTGTTTGGCGGAGCCACCGGCCGAATCACCCTCGACAATGTAGATCTCGCACGACTCGGGATCGCGCGATGAACAGTCAGCCAGTTTGCCGGGAAGGGAGGCCGAGTCGAGCGCCGTTTTGCGGCGGGTCAGCTCTTTCGCCTTGCGTGCGGCCTCGCGTGCGGCCGCAGCCAGTACCATCTTCTCGACTATCTTGCGGCCGGTCGACGGATTTTCCTCGAAGAACGCGCCGAGAAATTCGTTGGTGACCGATTCCACCACGCCGCGCACATCGGAGTTACCGAGGCGCGTTTTGGTCTGACCCTCGAATTGAGGGTCGCGCACGCGGACTGAGACGACGGCGGTTAAGCCCTCTTTGGCGTCATCGCCGGCGAGCTGGATGCTCTCTTTCTTGAGCAGGTTATTTTTCTGCGCGTAGTTGTTGATCGAACGGGTCAGGGCGGTCCGGAAACCGGTGAGGTGCGTGCCGCCCTCGATGGTGTTGATGTTATTCACGTACGAGAAGATCGAATCGGAGTACCCGTCGTTGTACTGCAGCGCGATTTCGACCTCGACATCATCCTTGGCCTTCTGGAAGTGAATCGGCCTGTTGAACAGGACCGTCTTGTTTTCGTTGAGATATTCAACGAAGGCGGAAAGCCCGCCCTTGTACTTGAATGTCAGTTCCTTGCCGGTGCGGTGATCGATCAGATTGATTTCGATCCCCTGATTGAGAAACGCCAGTTCGCGCAGGCGCGACGCGACAATATCGAATTTGAATTCGATTCGCGAGAAGATCTCCTCATCCGGCAGAAAGCAGGTTTTGGTTCCGGGCTTGCGCGAACTGCCGACTTTCTTCGTCGGATGTTTCGGCACGCCGCGCTCATACTCCTGGCGGTACAGGCCGCCGTCGCGGGAGACCTCGACCCAGCAGTTCTGGGAGAGCGCGTTGACCACCGACACGCCGACGCCGTGCAAGCCGCCCGAGACTTTGTAGCTGTCGTGGGTGAACTTGCCGCCGGCATGGAGCGTGCACATGACGACCTCAAGCGCCGACACTTTCTGCTCAGGGTGAATCTCGACCGGAATGCCGCGGCCGTTATCGGTGACCGTGACCGAACCGTCCTTGTTGATCTCCACCGTGATCGTGTCGCAGAAGCCGGCCATTGCCTCGTCGATCGAGTTGTCGACCACTTCGTAAACCATGTGGTGCAGACCGCGCTGGCCGACATCGCCGATATACATCGCCGGTCGACGGCGCACGGCCTCGAGTCCTTTGAGGACCGTGATGCTGGCGGCATCGTATGCCTGACCGTTGCCGTTACCGTTCTTGCCGTTGCCGTTTTTTTCTTTGGTGACTTCTTCCACTTTTGCTGCCATGAACTACGTGTGTCCTCTCTCGGTGCCGACCAAGCGAACCTGCTTGATCACTTTGCCAAACGGGTACTTTCGGATGGCGGCCATGATATTATCGATTTCCATCGACAGGTTCTGCCGCCATGCGGCATCCTCTACCACGACAAACAAGACGCCATTATCGAAGCGAGTGGCCTTCGCGCGTTTCGCGATTTGTTCGCCCACAATTTCGGGCCAGCGCGTAACCACCAGCCACCCGTTGTAGCTCTTACTCAGGCCGAGCGAGCCGATCACCGACTCAACCGCACCGGAAATCGGCCGCGGTGATTTTCCCTTTTTTTCGGCCAGTGACCGTCTCCTTCAACCGCTATTCCAGTCGCGAAAAGATAACCTAAAACAAACCATATTGCAACAAAAAAGAGCCAGATAAGCCATTTAACGACAGGCGGTTACCCGCATGTGAGGCGGGTCACTTGACGGATTCTTCGCCCGCTTTTTGGGCCGGCTTTGGGCACGTTTTGGAGGCAGTTTTCAGTCAGAACAGACCGGCGAGAATCAATCCATAGTCAGATATCAAATGATCTGTGCAGGCAGTTGCCCGCACAGATCATCTACCAAGAAAATAGTCGCGTCGAGTGATTATTTATCTGCTATCCGCGACCGCGTCTGATGCTTCCGGAACCGGAAACGTCGGACTCGACATTTTCCGGATCGCCGTAGTACCGGATATCGCCGCTGCCGGAGACGTCGGCCTCCAATGATTTCTCCGCATACACGCGCACATTACCGGAACCGGCGATGTCGACTTCCGCGTCCTCAGCGATGAGTTCCCGCGTATCGATATCGCCCGAACCAGCCACGTCGATACTCACCGACCTGGTCTTGCCGGAGACCCGAATGTCACCGGAACCAGCCAAGTCGATGCTGAACTCGTCACCGTTCACTCCGTGGATTTCGATATTCCCCGAACCGGCCAAGCTGAACGCCTCGATCGCGGGGACGGTAATTTCGATTTTGCAGTCGGAATCACAGTCGAGGGAACTGCGGGTATCGATCTCCAGCGTATTGCCGCGCACCCGCGTCCTGATCCTGTCGATGATATTGTCGTCGAATGTCAACTTCACCTGTTGCGGCGATCCCACTGTCACGTAGACATCGATACCCATCGTCACTTCGATCTTCGTGAACGATCCGACATCGCGGATTTGGGTCGCCATGGTACCGGAGCCGTGAATGGTCCGATGCCCCACGAACAGCCCGTCGAACAAGTCGTGTGCCTGCGCCGAGGCACCGGCCATTGCGCACAACGCCGCAATCGCCCAAAACCAACGCACTCTGCTTCTCATTCTGTCACCTCGTCAAAACTGATCTGTTGTAGTAGATACTACGGCTTCTTCAGACCGTTGTTTCGATGAAATGACGGGGGAATGAGCCGTTCGGAGCGCAAAGCTTATGTCAGACGCCGGAAACTATTCTATTGCCCGGTGGATCACCGACTTGAGTTTGGTGCGCCCGGGGTGTTTGTGGGAGGGGATGAAGAAGTCCGGCCCTTCGCGTCGGCGCATCCGTATAGTGTAGTCCTGGCAGCCCTGGCAGCGGCGTATGTGGCCGAGGGAATCGCGTTTTATGCGACGCCGTTTAGTGTGAGTCGGAGCGTAAACCGGCTCACCGATAATCCTGTAGCCCTGAAAGGGATCGTTGTCATCATTGAACTTCACACCCTGAATGATGGCGTTAGTCTCAGGATCATAAAGTGTGGCGCCGGGGCATTCAATGAATATCCATTCGTCGTTGTCGACAGTATCGCCGATGATCGCCTGCAGTTGTTCCGTCTCCGGAGAGTTGCAGTTGCGGCACAGCCAGACACCGTTGATTTTCACCAGCTCGCGCCGGCAATTGACACACGTGTGTTCGTCGGACATGTTCCCTCCGCGATTATCCCTTGGCCAGAAGCAGCAATGAGCAGAGTGTCACCGTCACCGGCAGGGCGGCGGCGAACGAGTACGGCGACACGAGCGAGACGATCAGCGCGAGCCCCAGCGAAGGGACCACCAGGTACTTGATCGCGGCGAACGTCAGCTTGGTCAGGCGCCAGACCACCAGCAGCAGAATCACGCCGCCGGCGATATAGGCCGCCATCAGGCCGGGCCAGCCGAACTGATCCAGAATCATCTGTTTGAGCGGAGACAGGGCGGCCAGCGCTCCGGAGAGCATCGCCGGAATTGCCGTCAGTGCCTCTTTGAGAAACTCGAGAATGCTGTTTATCTGCATGGGCTATTCCTCGAGCGGCTCAATAGTCAGCGAAGATTCCCCAACCCGCATGAGACCCACCATCCGCTGGGTAAGGAAGTTCTGCGTGGTGATCCACTGGTGCGAGACTTCCAGGATATCCTGCTGGTCGACCTCGCTTTCCCAGTCCATAATGATCTGGTCGATCTTGCGGTCTTCGACCACGACATCATCCATGGTGAGGACAAACTTGACTTTCATCTTACCTCTGCCGTTGGTTGCATCTGTTTCTGAACCATTCTCATGCAACGGCAATGCCGCCAGTCAACCTAGCGCCAAGCGGTGGGATTATCTTGTTGTGGCACAGTCGGTTGCCCTGAAGATTGCGCAGCGATTGCACAGCCGGGAAAATGATTCCGGCGGTGCGGCCGGACGGGGATCACGGCAGACTATGGATTGATCCCCTTAGCGTAAGGGGGAGAAGAGATGCGCTTTGGCTTAAGTGTAGCGGCCGCAGGTGCGGAGTGCCAGGTCGAGATCGTCGGTCGAAAACTGATCGACTCCCAGCTCCAGCGCAGTCAGAATCTCCGCTTGGGTGTCGAGATTGAAGGCGTGAATAAGGAATCCGGCCTCGTGAGCTACATTTATCAGCCCGGGATCGATCATCGACATGGGAAGGTGCGCCACGTGCGCGCCGCTCAACCGCAGCCAGCTGATGATCTGTTCGCGGCGCTGCGGAGCAGGCATCCAGTCCGGAAGCGGGTCGAAGAACATCCCGGTGCGGATCATCGGGTTAATCCTCGGCACGTGACATAACAGCGGGATGTGCGAGGAGGTCAGCTCGACATTCAGTTCCGCATTCCTTGCTGCCACCAGATCGATGACGGCATTAAGCAGCTTCAGCGACGGCGAGTGAATCTCGATTTCGAAACGGACATCGTCCTTGCCGAGCGCCAGCACTTCGGGCAAAGTCGGCATCCGTGCGCCCTGAAAGCGATGGTCAAACCAGCTGCCGACATCGAGCGCCTGAAGCTCCGTGAGCGTGTAGTCGCCGATAAACCCCCTGGCGGGTTCGGTCCGGCCGAGATAGGCATCATGATGTATGACCGGCTTACCGCACCTGGTGATATGCACATCGAACTCGATAGCATCAGCACCTTTGGCGATAGCGGCCTCGAAGGCGGGGAGCGTGCTTTCGGGCGCGGAGCCGGAGTCGCCCCGGTGCGCGACAATCAATGAATTGATCAAAACTCTTCTCCAATCGCGACAGAGATTACGGACGGCCCGGAGCGACCTGGCGGTTGAGTAACGTACTATGCATCATTATACGCCGGAGTCGCGGACGCGACGCGGCCACCGGCACAATTCCGGTACAGAGGCCGGGACACGGCATCCGCGTCACTTTCCATCTCCCGCTCTTGCACGCGACCGCCAAACAGCGTACTATTGAGAATTGAACATGGCAACCGCGACACATTGAGGTTTTCATCATGCCGTATCACATGCGCCGGTCGGAAAAAGAGATTACCGAGTGGACTGCGATCGAAGAGATCATCCGCAAAGGGAAATACCTCACGCTCTCGCTGGCCCGCGACAACGAGCCGTACGGCGTGGCGCTCAACTACGGTTACGCCAGAGACGAGCGGGCGCTGTATTTCCACTGCGCTCCTGACGGCTTGAAGAGCGAGTTCATTCGCCGCAACAACACCGCCTGCGCATCGATTATCGAGGACAACGGTTACCAGCTCGGGTTGTGCGAGCACAAATACCGCTCGGTGGTGATGCGCGGAAAGATCGAGATAGTTCAGACCGATGACGCCAAGATACATGGTCTCGAAGTGATGCTCGATCATCTCGAGGACAACCCGGACATCAAGAAACAGACGATGCCGTCGGAGGCAGAGCTGTACAAGGTCGCGATCTGGAAGATGACGATCGACGAGTGCAGCGGGAAGCAGATGATCAATGTGTGAGCGATGACAGCGTGGGTCTGACTGAACCGTACTACTTCTCGTTAGTCCTTTCGGGAGACCGGGAGATGGGGAATTGATGTTGAATGCACAACAGAATTGTCCAAGGAGAGGATGGAAGGAAGAAACCCGCGGCAGCGCCGTGGGCACCGGGGTTCGAACCGACTAAGCGCTGAGGGTCGGGTTATCGGTCTGCCGGCACGCGCTGTCCAGCGCCGGGCTCGTCTCGAGCGGCACATCGGCGTACTCGGCGACCAGTTGAGCAAAGAGCTCCGCGACCGAGATGATTTCGGTGATGCGATAGGCATTGGCGCCGGCAAAGGCAAAGCCGCTGTTCAGTCTTCCGCGCTGGGCGGCCATCAGGGCCTGGGCAATGCAATACGGGGCACTGGCGTAGTCGCAGGTGGAAATACAATGATAAGGACAATTGAACGGTTTCTTGACGCCAGAGCGGACATCATCGATGTACTCGTTCCGCACCGCTCGTCCCGGCATCCCGACCGGGCTGTTGATGATGACGATATCCTGTGGCTGTGCGTTTATGTAGGCCTGTTTGAACTTCAGATCGGCGTCGCATTCATGCGTGGCCACGAATCGCGTTCCCATCTGCACGCCGTCGACGCCCAAAGCGATCTTGGTGCGGATGTCATGGCCGGTGTAGATACCTCCGGCGGCGATGACCGGTATTTTCTTGCCGTAGCGTGAACCGAACGAGTCCACCACCTCGAGTACTTCCGGAATCAGCTTCTCGAGCGCAAAAGCCGGATCGAATATCTGATCCTGAGAAAAGCCCAGATGTCCGCCGGCCAGAGGACCTTCCACCACCACGGCATCGGGCAGGTAGTCGTACTTGTTTAGCCAGCGTTTGCAGATGACCTGGGTCGCTCGTGCCGAAGAAACGATGGGTACCAGTTTGGTGCGCGAGTTCCCGTTCAGGTATGAGGGTAGTGTCAGAGGCAGGCCGGCGCCGGAGAAAATGATATCGATCTCTTCTTCGATACCGGTGCTGAAGAAATCGGCATGATTGGTGTGCGCCATCATGACGTTCAGGCCAATGACGCCGTCGCTCAGCGATCGGGCCATCCGTATTTCGTGGCGCAGGGCCCGTTTGTTAGCTTGGAGGAAATTAGATTTGAAATCCGGTTCGTTCATGCCGATACCGGCGGCGGCAATCACGCCGATTCCCCCGGCGTTGGCCACCGCAGAGGCCAGACCGGATAATGAAATCGCCACGCCCATCCCGCCCTGGATGATGGGAAACCGCGCGGTGCTGTTGCCGATCGTAAGCGGCCGATGTCCTAATGCCGGCACAGGAATGCGTACCTTGCGGCAGTTCGTGTCGCTGGACAGGTGATGGACTGATGGCGCAGCCCGACTGGTGGACGCGAGGAGTTCAATCGGTGTGCGGTTTGCGATGGGCTTCGCTGACGCGCAGTATGTTGCCGTGCATGGTGGAGCCGTTGAGCCGCGCAATGGCATCGCGGGCGTCGGAGTCGACCGCGACATCGACAAAGCCGAAACCGCGTGACTGTCCGTCCAAATTGGTCTTGGCGATGTTCACGTGATCGACCTTGCCGAACACCTGAAACGCCGTCCGGAGATCCTGCTCGCCGGTTTTTCCCGCCAGATTGCCAACGAATATCTTCATAATGGCCTCCGTTTAGAATGATCGCTTATTGAAGCGGCCCTGGCCGCCCTTGCGGCTGCCGCCACCGGATTTCCGCCGACTGCCGTCGCGACGTCGCGTGTCCAGGCGGTGTCTCGAAAACCCGCCGCTGCGACTGCCGCCGCCGGGCCGTTCCGGCATCGGGCGCGCTTCGTTCACGCTGAGCGCCCGGCCCATGAATTCCTTGCCGTTCATGCCGTCGATCGCGGCCTGCGCCTCCGTGCGCGACGGCATTTCGACAAAGCCGAATCCGCGCGATTCGCTGCTGCCGCGCTCCTTGACTACCGCCGCCGAATCGACCTGACCGAACGGCTCGAATGCTGACCTCAGGTCCTCGTCACGGACGTCGAACGAGAGGTTGCCGACGAATAACTTCACTGCTACTCCACTGGTTTTGGTATTCCCGTTGGGACGGATGGAAACGTTGGGCAGGGGGACGGTACGTGACCGAACCCCTGTCAGATTGAGTGATGCCTGCACCGCTCCGCGCAGGAAGGTTATGCATCGTGTTACCAGGAGCGTCTGTTACCGCCGCCGCCGCCACGATTGTAGCCGCCGCCACCGCCGCCCGAACGATTGTCGGTGCGAGGACGCGCCTCGTTGACATTCATCGACCGGCCGTTCAGCTCTTTGCCGTTGAGACCGGTGATCGCTGCCTGAGCGTGCTCCTTGGTGGGCATCTCGACAAAGCCAAATCCCTTCGGCTCGCCGCTGAATTTGTCCTTGATGATGCTGACTTGCGCCACCTCACCGAACCCTTCAAACGCTTTGCGAAGGTCTGCTTCTGCTGTCTGGCTGGACAGATTTCCTACGTAGATATTCATTCTACTCTCCATTGTTGCCTGGCCCGGGCGCCGCCTTTTGTGTGAGGGATGCGCCTGAGGTCAAGCGGTTTTCGCGCAGAATTGCGCCGCTGTCACCAGATTAAAGTTTCGTCAAGGGTTGGTTACAGAATCAAAGCTTGGGAAATGATTAATTAGGGACATACTGTCATGTACTCACAAAATATCGACATCCTGTATCCATGTCAACAGCCATTTTGTCTGATTTGTTCCATTTTCGTTGAAGAACTGTTGCCGCACAGATTTCTCTCGATAGTCACACGCCAACAAGCTGCGCGGGAGCGGGTTGAAGGGAACGGAGATTGCTTGTGAGAAGAACTTTCCGCGTTGAGCGCCTGAAGTTGTTTGTTTGGTTCTCGACTGCGCTCGAACCAGCGGAAATACAACCGCGATCCCCACTCTCATTTGTCATACCCGCGCCCTCTTGTGATTCCCGCGCAGGCGGGAATCCACATGCTGTGCCGAATTTGGGTTCGGTTGGGTTCGTTTTGCACCGCATGTTGTTGGGGGACATAAGATATTTGGGTTCGTTTCGTCGAATAAGGGGGTCCCCACTTTTTTCGTCCCACTCTCCGAAATCTTCTCCCTGGCTGCCTATATTAAGTTGAATAGAATATTTGGAGTACTCCTTTCACTAATAGCGGAGACGGGGAAATTGATGGTGAATTAGCAGCGAAAATGCGGGGGGGCTTCTATATCGAGCGAACCCACAGCAAGCTGTGGGGTACCAATTTCTGTGCACTCACTTAAAGACCGATACAAAACCAAAGACGAGCGTAAAAACTGTGCCGATGATAGCAAGTGGGATCGCCCATTTGTTCGCTTTTGAGACGAGAGCAAGTTCTTCTTGCCTGGCTTCGATAAGCCCTGCAATATCCTTGACCTTTTGGTTGGCGCCATGTGTGTCACCAGATTCAATCATTCTGGAGATATCCGTAATGAGTGTACGCTCCGCATTCGGCAAGCCGGCAAACGGTTCGCTCTCCTCAATTTCACTTATAAACCGAGTCAGAACATCTTTCACTGCGACAATGCGATCCTTAGCTTTGATTTCGGTCTTCTTCATTACGAGATCAACCAAGAACATCCGTAATTGACGAACAAGTCCATATCGATAAGAAAAGTCTTCAGATGAGAGTCCGTGAACGCCCTTATAAATATTCGCGAAATCTTGGAGCGTGTGAAGAGTATCGTCCATCAGGCCCTGAGAAACAGCCTCAAGGAATGCACTCTTCTCCTCATCTCGTTTCCTCCGAAGCCACTTGAAGAATCGGGTAGCTGCGTAAGCGTACACCACGCTGAACACTATGGTGAACAACCCAAGGAGTATATCCTTCTCGCGGAGCAGATTTACTAATTGATCCATCGTTAAAAACCACCTTCTCGTTTAGACCAAGTGACGACAATAGAGCCCTCTACAATTTCGCTGCTGATTTGCATCTACTCTCTCACTCCGCCGCATAGGTAGAAG
>PQAP01000066.1 GCA_003105265.1 candidate division GN15 bacterium
ACAGAACGACAATTTGGCCATTCTTGCTCTTAAGGCTGTCAGATACCTGGGTCAGTTCGGCGCGAACAACTGATGCAGCTTCTATCTGTGTCATGAGGTCCTGCTCGGTGCGCTTTGCGTCGACTGCGTACTTTATCGCAACAGGTGCACTTACGAGCAACGACACCAGCACAATGTAAAACAGTATGCGATTCATAATGACTCCTCCTTGGCCGCCATGTAATCAGAACCAACGGGCTATGGTCTGTGTTGGACACTTCGACCAGCCGAATCTATCCAGGCGCCGGGTTCAACTTCAACGAAAGCAGCGCCTGGTGACATTGGGCGAAGTTTGTTCGTATCGAGAAGGGTTGAGACGCGCATGAGCGGCCAGCTGATCCCGTGTATATCAGCAGCCGACAGGAGGTAGCACATGCGCCACCAAAAACGGCGCTTCTGAACAACCATGTCTGTAACTGATTGACTGACGTCATCGAACAGGATGTCGACGACTCGACCGACCTTTCCGTTCGGCGCGTAGACCCTGTACCCCATCACCTCCCGACTGGAACGAAGGTGGGGATCATACTTCTTTGAGATTTCACCATCTTTGGACGCTTCATCTGCGGCAGGCTTGGCAAAGAATGCCGGCCACACTGTTTGGATTGAATTCGAGCCCCAGGTGAAGTCGATTTCATATATCGGTGATAGCAGCCAGATCGCGTTGCGCTTGAGTTGTTGTTGGCGGCTAACCGGTGGATCCTGATCGATGTGTGTCTTGGATTGAGCCTCTCCGACCGTACCTGAGAACCGGATGCTGCGATTATGGAGGTTCAGACTGTGTATTGCCTCGATGGCGAGTTGGAAATCGCGATTTACGCCGGCGACAATAGCACGGCTGACTACATATCGGATTTTCCAGGAGTCGTCTCCAAAAAGCACGTCACGGACCTCGCCACACAGGCCGTCCCGGGCCAGAATGGCGCATCCGATAATGTTTCGAGCAGAATACTGCATTGTTAGCTCCTTTCGGTCGACATCGCTGCCTTAGGAGTCGCACACCTGCGGCACTTTGGTTCATATGCTCTTTCGAGTAGTCTTTCCTGAGCCTGTTCTCTTTGGCTTGGCCGAAGTGGTCGCGGCGTAGCTCTTCCGTTCCAATGTTAACAAGGGAGCAACCTTGATCTCATCGGCTTCCATCAATTCGACGATCTTCTCCAAAGACAGGGCAATGGTTGAGAGTTCCTTCGGCGGGAGCCCGGCCAGCCCGTTGGCCAGGTTATCCTGCAAAGGAGATGGCGCCTTCCGGATAGCTTCGACTCCGCTATCTGTGGCTTTGATCATCACCTGACGTCTATCCACGGTGCTCCGCTCGCGGTGGACGAGGCCGGCCTTTTCGAGGCGATCTATAATTCCTACCAAGGTACTCGGGCTCAAATGGACCTGAACCGCCAAGCCAACTGAGGTGATCTCTTTTTCACGAACAATTGCCGACAGGCAGATCAACTGCGGTACTGTCAATCCGCATCTGGCTTTGAGTTCACTCGAATACAGGTCAATCGCTCGCACTATCCGGCGTAGCGCACGAAGGACCCGACGGTCGTATGTCGACGCATCGGTTGACGAATCGGCAGGCGAGTTTAGGCCGCGATCGGTGACTTGTGACTGCACGCTGGTCAAATCAGGCAGAGCTGTCTTGCTGGTTACCTTCATTCGACAGGCCTTTCCATCTATTCCTGGGTGAGCTTTCGAGTATTTCGTTTACTAATGATACGTACATAAATCATTAGAGTTCAAACAATATACGCAGTATTTGGTAAGTCATTGCTATTCGGCGTGTTAACGGTTCCACACATCACCGATTGTCGGTTAGTTTGGCGGTGAGAAAGTCGAAAGAGGGGTTAGCGCTTGTAATATTGTCAAGCAACGGAGACGCCTTTTTTCGAGTCAAGCATCTCCCGGAGGGCCTCGTAGGGCGTCTTTCCACCGTGAGCCCCGTGCGGCCGGTCGAAGTTGTAGAATCGTTCCCACTCTGCAAGTTTCCGGTTCAGATCGACATCATCAGTGTAGCTGAGTAGCTGATAGAACTCCTCGCCGTCAGAGCGATGGGACCGTTCGACCTTGCCGTTCAATTCCGGTGATCGTGGCTTGATATAGACGTGCCGAATCCCTTTGTCTTCCACGTGCCAATGAAACAATGCCTGAAACTCGTGTCCTCGGTCTGTCCTGATGGTGTGAAGACGAAACGGAAACTTCTCCAGCACGTAATCGATGAAGGTGATCGCGTTGGCTTGATTGTGGCGCGGGTAGATCTGGAGTGCTCGTATCCGCGTGGCGTCGTCTATAGCCGTATACTGGAAGCGACGAACGCCTTTGCCGCCAGGCCCTTTGAGCGAGAGCACCTTGACGTCTACCTGGACGTGATGACCCGGAACTTCTTTCGCATAACGGCAGGTGTGTAACGCTCGGCATCCGACTCTGGTGGGAAATCGCCTCACTCCATGACGAACCAGGATTCGATACACGCTTGAGAAGGCGATCTTTGTGCCGTGGTAGCGATCCATGTACCAAACGATCCGCTGCGGACCGAGGTGGTACTTTGTCCGGAGTTCTAGCACTTTGTCTATGGTCTCCTGGGGGATCGATCGTGGATGCTTCCTGGCTATCGGTCGATTCCGCGAAAGTCCCGCTTC
Source organism: candidate division GN15 bacterium (assembly GCA_003105265.1). Lineage (GTDB taxonomy): Bacteria > Zixibacteria > MSB-5A5 > GN15 > FEB-12 > FEB-12. Next base: position 2,673 of record PQAP01000066.1, read on the forward strand.
CCCCTCGATATCGTAGCGCTTTTTCCACTTGTAATAGGATGCTCTTGGAACGGCGAACGTCCGGCAGGCCCTGGCGACGTTACCCCATGCCTTAGCGTACTTGAAAGTCGCTATCCTCCGCTGCAACTCGAGGTAGTCTCTTGCTTCCTTGCTCATTGGCCAAACCTCCTTGAACTACTCCTAATCTACGTCAGAAGTGTCTCAGGAGGTATGGTATACCTACAGATTCTCAACTACACGTTGTGGACATTTGGTCTAGACGTCAACTGAACAGGCTTATGTGCGACGGATGAGTCTGGTAGGGGGCTTGTCCGGCCCGTCAAAATGACACTAAGTCATCCATGGCAGTTGTGTGCTCTCTCGCTCGCTCCGTTATCGCGGCTCAGCGATGATGTCTCCAATCCACTCCCGGTATTTCTTCAAAGTCGTTGAGTTGAGGAAGTCGTGTCCCTTCTCTGCCTCGGTTATGAACAAGACTCGAGCGCCTACCTTACGAAGCTTGTCAACCAATTCTCGCGTACTTTCGTACGGAGCATTCTTGTCATTCTCACCGTGAAAGACAAACATCTGCATGTTGGCGAAAGTGCGAAGATTTCGTTCATCGAGAAAATTCAGTTGTGTGCTGTCACCCGTGTACTTTTGTGCGAGATTCGGATCACCGCTCATGATAGCCAGCGCCCTGAACCTATCCGGTGTTTCGGCGGCGGTTCGGAGTACGCCGTAGCCACCCATTGAAAAACCGGCGAGCAAGATGATGTCCGTGTCGATGGAATAGTCTTGGGTCACAGTAGTAATGACCTCTGAGATATCATCTTGCGAATGGTCAGCACAAAAAGCATTTGATCGGCCACGGCCATTTGGTGCCACGGCGACGAAACCCTGGGGAATGATGTCGCGCGCGCCCCGCTTGGAGAGACTCGTCTCATCGGACGCACTTCCGTGGAGGTATACCAACAGAGGATAGCTCTTTCCAGAATCGTAATCTGAAGGAAGATAAACCATATATGGCTGCAAAGTTCCGTCAATCCGTGAGCGGTATGCTTTTCTCGCGAACCCGCTCATGCTGGCAAGATCGTCGTCTCCTCGTTCTGCGTGTGAGACCAGTTCAAGTAGGCTCTCCAATTTCAATCTCAATTGCCCGCATGTTTCGTACGGATAGGTCAACCGAAGTTGTAGCTGAGATTCCTCTAGCATCAACTCCAAGGTATTGGCACTTGACGTGGATATCTTGTCGGCAACAGCACGGAGGCGCTTGTCGAGCAAGTGCATATCCTCAGAGGGTAAAATCGTCAGTCCGCGTTCACCACAGCTAGTGCTTCCTGCGCTCCAACGAACAATGTATCCCCCGGAGGGGAGCTCCGATGTATTGACTTGAGTATGAGAGTGCACTATTCCAGAACTGCAGTCCTGGGGGACTCGCTGGTACAGAATTCTCTCTCCCTCACCAGTATAGACACCAATTGTTAGCTCTGAAGCGCGAGCATCGGGAGCGACCGTAACTGAACTCACCTCAAGAGTGTCGCCAGCGACGATATGGCTTCGAGCGGGCTGGGCGAACATCTGGGATACACCGTGAATGTTCGGCGGTTGGAATGAAAGGAGTGCATACTGCCGCTTGCTTTCCTCCGCACCCATGAGCGGATCGTCAACGAGGCCAAGAAACATCGCGTCGTCCGACCCGATAGCCTTTATGAACCTCAGATTGAAACCGATTTGCCTGGAAATCCAAGGGTGATACGGATGAACATCAGCCCACGGAAGAAGTAACTCGAAGCTGATCTTACCTTCGCTTTGACGACTCTCCAATTTACAGTGCTCACTGGTTGGTACGAATATTCTCTGTACATTATAGTACCAGAAAATGCGGCGCGTCCATTCCAAGGAAGGTTCCTTCACGGCTGAACAGGCCAATACATAGAACTCCTCAGATGGAGCCTGATCAGGTCTTGGGTTGGCGATCACCATTTGGAAGCCGTCGCCGTTCTGATAGGCGCGATCTCGAAATACTAGTTGGCGAGACGATGCTTCAAGGTACAGATAGAGGAAGCCGGTACCGTAGGCAAGCCGGTAATTTGCGGGAATGACGCTCTCCCCCTTAGGCACATAGGCGAATGCGAACCGGCGTTCAGGCAGGAAACGAAGTGAGTCGTCGAGCAGGCCGTCGATTACCGGAGCTTGTTCGAGAAAATCGATTTGCGGCTCCAGTACTTTCGGAGACGCATCAAGCCTGGCGAACTCCTGATCAAATTGTCCCTGCGCCATCGCCACCTCGTGAATTGCCACCGTCGTGAATATTGGACATAGACGGACTATCACTATGGCCATCAATGCCTTAATCACTCTGTCCTTCAATGAACCATACAAGTGTTGCATGTTACCCCTTGAATACGAAAAACAGGGTGTCTTGTTACTCGTCGCACCATTGCAGTCCCACCGACTACGTTTGATCGGTCGGTGTCGCGATCTGATCGCTTTCCATCATCCTCAGAACCTCTCCACCAAATCTGGCACACTGTAGCCGGATCAGGAATCGAAAAGTCATAAGAATTCGGGGAGAGTGAATTAGGGGCTGCCGCAGGCTCAAAAAGTGGACATTACCAATTCATGGCCTGGAATAAGCGTCACAATTTGGTCACAATGGCACGTAAGTCCTTGTGCCACAACGCGAGTCGGGGGTTCGATTCCCCCCACCTCCACCAAGATAACCAATTGTAATTCAATAGATCGCAGAGGTTCGGGGGATTTGTGCCCCCGTCTCGGTCCTATATCCTATTCGCGTACATTATATTACGGAACACGACCGACCTTTATACCAAGAACAACCTTGGCAAATCCTCTATACGAAGAACAACCTCAGCAAATCCTCACTTGCTCAGCTGGAATCGCTCACAAACGATATTTGGGCCAGTATGACACAGCAAGCTGATCCAATGGTCGGCGTCAAGAATCCCACCGACACATACATTCTTCTTGACTTAAGGGATAAGAAGAGGAATGATATCCTGAAATTATCAATTTGTGTCAGTATATGGATAGTCATGAGAAGGATGAGACTGAGTGACACTTACGGTCCGAGATGTTGCGAAGCTGCTTAGTGTATCAGAAAAGACAATTTATCGGTGGATAGGCCAGGGAAGTCTTCCGGCCTATCAGATACAAGATCAGTACAGGTTTAATCGTGCTGAACTTCTCGAGTGGGCAACGTCGAGGAGAATCGCCATCGATCCACACATATTCGCCGAGCCGGAATCGAGCGGCCAGCCGCTGCCATCACTGAGCGATGCACTAGTGAACGGCGGTGTATACTATCGAGTAGTTGGTGAGGACAAATGGGGGGTGCTGAAAAATGTGGTCAAGCTGGTAAATCTGCCCGAAGAGGTTGACCGCGAGTTTCTGTACAAAGTGCTTGTCGCACGCGAGGAGTTGTCCTCGACGGGCATCGGCGAGGGAATAGCGATTCCGCACGTGCGTAATCCGGTAGTCCTGCACGTTGCCAAACCAATGGTCAGCTTGTTCTACCTTGAGAAACCGGTTGATTTTGGAGCGATAGATAACCAGCCGGTTTATGCGCTTTTTTTGCTGATAAGCCCGACGGTGCGAGCTCACCTCCATCTGATCTCTCGCCTGGCGTACGCACTACGAGATCCGCAGTTCCGTGAAGTCATCCGGAGGCAGGGGCTTCGGGAAGAAATCAATGCCGCGGCCAAGAATGTCGAAGAAAAGCTGAGTTCAACCGCAGTCAAACCGTAGCGGATCTGCAGTGTCACTAGAAATACTTTTGGCGGCTATCGCCGTCCTTCTGCTCTCCGGTGTTGCTTCGCTGATCGTACGCCGATCACCGGGCGCAGCCACATTTGTCGCCGTCTCCGGGGCACTACTGGCGTGCCTGATGGGATTGGTTGCGGCCGTGATCGTTCTTTCAGGGGGTGGATATGATTACCTCGAGTGGGCCTGGAGTATTCCCGGTGGCAGTTTTGCACTGGGTGTGGATGCTTTGTCGGCAGTCTTTCTGATCATTCTGTTTTTTGTTTCGATCCCGGTTTGCCTGTTTGGAGTGCCGTATCTCCGTACCTACGGGTCCAGACAGAATCTCGGAGCGGCCTGGTTCTTCACCTGTCTTCTCATTGCCTCGATGGCCATGGTTGTCCTGGCGCGCAACGCGGTTTTGTTCCTGGTATCGTGGGAACTGATGTCGGTGAGTTCCTTCTTCCTGGTGACATTCGAGAAGGGGAAACCAGAAGCGAGATCCGCTAGTCTGATCTATCTGGTCGCTGCACATATCGGCGCAGCACTTTTGTTAGTACTGTTCTTACTGCTTGGACGAGACGGATCTCTCGATTTCGATCAGTTCTCGGTTGCAGGCAACGCCGGCCTGTTGTTCATCCTCTGTTTGCTCGGTTTCGGATCGAAGGCCGGGTTTGTGCCGATGCACGTGTGGCTTCCGGAAGCGCATCCCGCGGCCCCGAGTCACATTTCCGCACTTATGTCAGGTGTCATGATCAAGATGGGGATATACGGCATTTTTCGTACGATAACATTTCTTGGCAATCCCCAGCCGTGGTGGGGTTGGTTGTTGCTTGGCATCGGCGTAACCTCCGGTACCCTCGGTGTGTTGTTCGCACTAGCCCAGCATGATGTGAAGAGACTGCTGGCGTATCATAGTGTCGAGAATATCGGCATAATAGCGATGGGGCTCGGACTCGGGCTTCTGGGATTGAGTTACGGCTCACTGCCGATCGCTGTTCTCGGCTTTGGCGGTGCGATTTTCCATGTCGTCAACCACGCTCTGTTCAAGGGACTGCTGTTTCTCAGCGCGGGCGCGATGGCACACACGACAGGGACTCGCGAGATGGACAAGCTCGGTGGACTGCTGAAACGGATGCCCTGGACGGCCTCCCTTTTTCTGGTGGGTTCGGTGGCGATTTGCGGACTTCCGCCTCTCAACGGATTTGCCAGTGAGTTCCTCGTCTACATGGCGGGCTTGTATGGAAGTACAGGAACGATCGGCGGCACGGCGGTCGCGGGTCTGGTGGGCATGAGCAGTCTGGCCTTGATCGGCGGGCTGGCGATTGCGTGTTTCACCAAGGTATTCGGCGTCGTGTTTCTCGGCGAACCTCGGTCCGTGAATGCCGGCGATGTTCATGATGCCTCTCCGACGATGACAGTTTCCATGATGATACTCGGAGCAGCATGTCTGGCTGTCGGTCTTCTGGCGCCGTTCGCGGTGAAAGCGCTCATTCCGGTGATTGCTATCATAGCGCACACACCACTGGGGATAGCCCGTGAGGCAGTCACCCGGGCGACAGCACCTTTGTATACAGTAACATCGGTGTCTCTCATCCTCGTTGGAGTGATTCTGGCGGCAGTGCTCCTGCGATCCATGCTGTTGCGCGGAAGGATCGTGAGAACTGCGGGCACATGGGACTGCGGATACGCTGCTCCCTCGGCACGTATGCAATACACGGCGCCTTCGTTTGTGCTGCCGATAACCGGATTATTCAATCGCGTCCTTAAGACGCGACGACATCGTGAAAGGCCCGATGGTCTGTTTCCGACTGCCGCAGCAATAGAAACACATACGCCCGATATCTTTCAGGAGCGGCTTTTCCGTCCCATTCTCGCGGGCACCGAGCGGCTGCTCGGTGTATTTCGCTGGCTGCAGCACGGCAATGTTCACATCTATGTCCTGTACATTCTCATTACCCTGCTGGTATTGATGTTCTGGAAGATGCGATGAGTACGATCGTACTGTCATCTCTCCATATCGTGCTGCCCTTGCTGGCAGCGCCGCTTCTTCCGGGGATTATCAACCGCACCAAAGCGATTCTGGCGGGGCGACGCGGGCAACCAGTATTGCAGGGGTACTTTGATCTGCTGAAACTGGTTCGCAAAGGTGCGGTGTATAGTCGCACGACGACGTGGCTATTTCGAGCGGGTCCAATCGTCAATCTGGTTACCATAGCCATGGGCTTATTACTGGTGCCGTTTGGGGGGAGCAAAGCCCTATTTGGATTTGACGGGGATTTGATTCTGTTCGCGTATCTGCTGGGTCTGGGACGGTTCTTTGTCGTTGCGGCAGCGCTCGATACCGGGTCCAGTTTCGAGGGTATGGGCGCCAGTCGTGAGGTCACCTTCTCAATGCTGGCGGAGCCGACACTGTTCATCGGGCTGTTTGCCTTGTCGCGCCTGAGTGGCAGCATGTCGCTGAGTGGAATTCTCTATTCTACCGGTGTGACCGGCTGGAGCGTAGGGGCTCCCGTCCTGGTGTCAGGGGCGTTCTTTATGATCTATCTGTCGGAGAATGCCCGTATCCCGGTCGACGACCCGGCCACGCATCTCGAACTGACCATGATACATGAGGTCATGGTGCTCGATCACGGAGGGCCGGATTTCGCGCTCGTGTCATACGGAGCGGCGTTGAAACTATGGTTGCTCGGTATGCTTCTGGTTGGGGTGTTCTCTCCTAACCTCGCGGAGGCGCCTCTCTGGTTTCGCGAGGGGTACGCTCTGCTGGGGATGTTCGTTCTGTCCGTTGGGGTTGGCGTTGTAGAGTCTTTGATGGCCCGGGTGCGGTTACTCAAAGTCCCGCAGCTGCTCATAGGAGCGGGTGCACTTTCCGTGCTGGCCGTCATTCTGGTGCTGGAGTAAACGATGCAGGAAGCCGTAAACGCTATTGTCGCTTTAATGATACTCGCCAATTTTCTGCTCCTGGGCACCGGTTCGTTGCGGGCGGCAATCCGGATAGTAGCTATACAGGGTCTGGCTTTAGGGCTTCTTCCTCTCCTGGTGCATGAGAAAGGCCTTACACTTCGGTTAGCGATTATTGCCGTTCTGGTAATCCTCCTCAAAGGAATCATAATTCCCCGTGTCCTTATGAAAGGATTGCGAGAACTGAATACGGGTCGAGGCATCACATATTATGTTGGCCCGGTCGCGTCGCTCTTGATCGGCATTCTGGTAATGGGTAGTTCCTTGTGGTGGGGGTATCTGTTGCCGCTTCCCGATCAACCGGGTTATCGACTGGCAATTCCGATGGTATTCTTCACGATTATTAGCGGACTGTTTCTGATTGTGACCAGAAGGCAGGCGTTGATGCAGATAATCGGCTATCTGGTTCTGGAGAACGGAATCTACGCGTTTGGCGTCTTCTTTGCCCAATCGGAGTCAATGCTCATTGAAATCGGAATACTTCTCGACGTATTTGTCGGCGTGTTCATAATGGGTGTGATGGTATTTCACATTAGCCGAGAGTTCGATAGTATCGAAGCCGGTCAGCTCAGCACGCTGAAGGATTGGTTTCGCGAACGCCGCAAATCTACGGAAACGGAATCGCCATCATGATGATTGTGGCGCTCGTCCTGATTCCGGCAGTGGCCGGTCTACTATCATTCGTACTCAAAAGTGTCACGCTACGGCGTGCGCTTCTGATGGTGACCACTGTCACACAGAGTGCACTTACCGTGGCGGCCTGGCTGAGACGTCCGGAGCCCGTATTGGACGGTTGGTTAGCGATGGACGCGCTTGGGCTCGTTTTCATGTCAGTCGTGAGCGGCCTCTGTTTAATTACGTCCGTCTACGTCATCAACTACTTGGCTAAAGAACCGTCGGGTAAGAGGCCAGATTTGGAAGAACCGGTCTTCTTTGCCAATGAGCCGGAAGCGGTGTTCATCGGTTGCCTGCTCCTGTTCCAATCGACGATGACGTTAGTCACCCTGAGTCACAACTTTGGAGTCCTATGGGTGGCGGTGGAGGCCACAACCTTGTCTTCGGCTCCGCTAATCTACTTCCATCGCCATCATCGGTCATTGGAAGCGACCTGGAAGTACCTGGTCATATGTTCGGTGGGCATTGCTCTGGCGCTTTTGGGCACCTTCTTTCTTGTGTACGCAGCGACCGGCACGCCATCGGGCAGCGTGCGACTGGTGGTGGAGGATCTGGTTGCCAAGGCAACCCTGCTCAAGACTCCCTGGCTCAAGACCGCGTTTATCTTCATGCTGGTTGGGTACGGCACCAAGATGGGACTCGCTCCTCTGCACAGCTGGCTGCCCGACGCGCACAGTGAAGCGCCTTCTGTGGTCTCAGCTTTGCTTTCGGGGGCGCTTCTCAACTGCGCCTTTCTCGGGATACTGAGAGTGACTCAAGTTCTGACGGCGGCGGGTTCGGGTGAATTTGCCCGGACGCTGCTTCTGGGCTTTGGAATCACATCTGTCGTGACCGCTATGATCTTCATAGTCGGCCAGCTTGACTACAAGAGACTGCTTGCTTATTCGAGCATTGAGCACATGGGGATACTGGCTATCGGGGTAGGTATCGGGGGCTTGGGAACGTTCGGCGGTTTGTTACATGCGGTCAATCACTCCCTGACTAAAGGAATGTTGTTCCTGGTGGCCGGGAATATCCTGGCGCAGTTTCGATCCAAGGCAAATAGCGCCGTATCGGGTATGTTCGTCACGCTACCGCGAACGAGCATTCTCTGGATGGCCGGTCTCCTGGCGATAACGGGTACGCCGCCGTTTGGATCATTCATCAGTGAGTTGACAATTATTCGCGCTGCCTTTGCGGCGGGTCATACCTGGATGGCGATAACTCTGTTAGCGGCGCTGGGAATCATCTTCGTGGCAATGGCGGCCATCTTCCTGCGAATGCTGTACGGATCATCTCCCGAAGAACAATCGGTTCGGTCTCCCCTCAGTGAATCCCTGTTCTCCATTTTGCCTCCTGCAATTCTTTGTCTCGCGGTCCTGGTTCTTGGCATCTTTGTTCCTCCGGCGCTGGATCGTGTACTGACTGAGGCGGGCAGATTACTTGGAGGGCAGTGATGAGCCACGGGAATACTTATACGTGCAGTAACAACGAGCGTATCCCGCTCATAGATGTGCCGACACTGCCGACGGACTCATTCCTGGAAGAGGTTTCGCGAATAGTGCAGCGCGGCGGCCGACTCGCGGCGTTATTTGTGCAGCCATTCGAGGGAAAAAACCGGTTGTATGCTGTCGCGTTGGTTGGTGAAGAAGGCGGCGTCATGCTGACTTCGTGTATCGTAGAGGAATCGTATCCTTCTCTCACCCGGGTCTGCCCGCAGGCGCACCTGTTTGAACGTGAGATTGCAGAACTCTGGAAGGTCACACCGGTGGGACATCCCTGGCTCAAGCCAGTGCGGTTTAGTGACTCGCCGATCGGCATCGCAGAGTTCTTTCAAGTAGAAGGCAGCGATGTGCACGAAGTCGCGGTGGGACCTGTTCATGCAGGTATCATTGAACCGGGACATTTCAGATTCAACTGCGTCGGCGAAGAGGTCCTGCATCTGGAGATTGCTCTTGGATATCAGTTCCGGGGAGTTGAGCAGGCGCTGGCAGGTGGTCCCAACCCACGGACAATACACTACATGGAAACACTGGCGGGAGATACATCGGTTGGCCACGCCACGGCCTATTCTCAAATCGTAGAATCGTTGGCGGAGGTCCAAATATCACTGCGGGCCATGACCTTGCGCAGCATTGCACTTGAGCTGGAACGGTTGGCAAATCACACCGGTGATCTTGGTGCCCTGGCCGGCGATGTCGGCTATTCGCCGGTTGCCTCACACTGTGGTCGCATTCGAGGTGATTTTCTGAATCTCACTGCGATGATCTGCGGCAACCGCCTGGGTCGTGGAATCGCCCGACCCGGCGGCGTCGGATATGACCTCTGCGATGACGACGTTTCGCTTATGGCCGAGAAGCTGCAACGTGCGCGCGAAGACGTTGCGGTAGCTATACAGCTGTTGTGGAATTCGACATCGGTTGTCGATCGTTTCGAAGGAACGGGCGTCCTTGACAGGAATCTGTGCCGCGAGTTGGGAGTAGTAGGGCCGGCAGCCCGAGCTGCAGGCATGGAACGGGACGTTCGGCTTGAGTATCCTTCGGATGTCTATCGATTCGCTCAAATCCCGGTCTCTTGTTGGCACACCGGGGACGTGTTTGCCCGCGCTTATGTTCGATGGTTGGAAATCTGCCGGTCGGCGGACTTCGTTCAGTCGCTTCTGACTGGTATTCAGAAGGAAACCGCACGCGTCCAGCCCGGGGCCATGAAAGCGAATTCGCTGGCGGTTGCACTGGTGGAGGGATGGCGGGGAGAAATTTGTCATGTTGCCTGCACCGATGGTGAGGGTAGATTCCGGTGGTACAAAGTTGTCGATCCGTCGTTTCACAACTGGAGCGGGCTTGCGTGGGCGATGAGGAATCAACAGATCTCAGATTTTCCGCTGTGTAATAAGAGCTTCAACCTCTCGTACTGCGGCCACGACCTATAGGAAGAATGACATGTTGAAAGCCCTGGTTGCAAGGACTCGATTCGGAAACCGCACGATCGGCTTCCCCCAATGCCAACCAACGCTGCCCACACGGTTCAGGGGACGGCCGGAGTTCAGTTCTGAGCTTTGCCGGCACGGTTGCCTTGAATGCGTACAGACGTGTCCAACAGAAGCGCTGCGAATTGCGGGCGGTCACCCTGAGTGCGATCTCGGTCGCTGTCTTTTCTGCGGCGAGTGCGAAACCGCCTGTCATAACGGAGTAATCCGATTCTCACGGGACTATAGTATGGGCGCCAGCGAGCGCTCAGATCTGGTGATAGGCCCTGACACGGAAAGGAAGTTGATTCAAAGTCTGAGTGCCGAAATGTTACGATTGTTCAGGCGATCGTTGCGATTGCGTCAGGTCAGTGCGGGCGGGTGCAATGGGTGTGAGGTAGAGGTGAATGTGCTGAACACCATAGTTTTCGACCTTGGACGGTTCGGAATTCAGTTCGTTGCGTCTCCGCGGCATGCTGACGGACTGCTTATCACCGGCCCGGTTACTGAAAATATGAGATCGGCATTGCTCAAGACCTATGAAGCCGTCCCCGAACCGAAGTTGGTCATTGCCGTTGGAGCCTGTGCGATTTCCGGAGGACCGTATGTGAATCACCCACAAGTGCATAACGGTGCAGCAAGCCAACTCAAAGTCGACTTGTTCATTCCCGGTTGTCCACCACATCCTGTCACCACACTCGATGCCCTGCTTCGGTTGCTCTCACGCATGCCAACAGGAAGATAACGATAGCACGCCGGTCGTGCGCTGCCGATCGTGGAACCGGCAATCTTCAGTCTCCAATCACCATCGATTTTTTGCTCTCTTGTTCTGCATTTCTTTAGCATCTTTGGGACAAAAGGAAGACACGATGTAACAGTACCGGAGGAACCATGTCTGAAAATACGGCCCCCCAGGCGGATCCGGGTATTCCGTCACAGGAAGAGATGTTGGCTGTCCCCGCCCATCAGCGAGACACCCATTGGTACAACAAGTACTACCGTGGTGACCAGATGCGTCAGCTTACCTTCCGTGCTGTGGCAATGGGGGCGGTGCTCGGCATGATCATGTCGGTCTCCAACCTGTATGTCGGGCTGAAGATCGGCTGGGGGTTTGGCGTGGCCATTACCTCCTGTATACTGTCGTTCTCCATCTGGAAATTCTTCCGTGCGTTAGTGCCCCGCTTTTTCACCAGTGACATGAGCATTTTGGAAAACAATTGCATGCAATCAACGGCGTCGTCCGCCGGTGCAGCCATAGTGTCGCCCATGGTTGCCACCATCCCTGCCTTTCTGATAATCACCGGCCATAATGTCCCGCCGTTGGCCCTGGTGTTCTTCATCTTCTTCACCGCCAGTCTTGGTGTCTTCATGGCCATCCCGATGAAGCGGCAGATGATCAATGTCGAACAGTTGAAGTTCCCAAGTGGCATTGTCGCGGCTTCCACCCTACGGAGTCTCTACGCGAAAGGATCGGAAGCGGTGAGCCAGGCGAAGTCGCTGGGGACCGCCGGGCTGTTTGCCGCGGTGTTGAAGTGGTTTACCGGCGGCAAACTGCCGTTTGCTGTGCCGGAGTCAATCGCGATTCCCGGTACGCAGATGGGACTGCCGCTGGCCAATTGGACTATCGGATTCGACGTCAGTCTCCTCATGATAGCGGCCGGAGCTTTCATCGGCCTTCAGGTCGGCTGGTCTATGCTTTTGGGGGCTTTGATCAATTACTGCTACATGGCGCCGTATGCTGTGAGCCATGGGGCGATTGACATTTCAAGAATCGGATTTGGACCTATCGCCCGATGGAGTGTATGGACCGGCGTCCCGATCATGGTTGTGCCGACACTGCTGGCATTTTTCCTTCAGTGGAAAACCATCGTGCGAGCGATCACCGGTTTCAAGTCTTCGCGAGGCGCATCGGCCGGCGAGGATCCGTTGGCGGCAATAGAGGTGCCGGTATCCTGGTTTGCGTGGGGCGTCGGGCTGACCGGCATTGGCTGCATTGTCGTTATGAGCGTGGCATTCGGCACGGCATGGTGGATGGGGATCATCGCCGTGGTGCTCTCGTTCTTCCTGTGTCTGGTGGCCTGTCGCGCCTCCGGCGAGACCGACATCAACCCTATCGGCGCCATGGGGAAAATCACGCAACTGCTGTTCGGCGTCATCTCCCCCGGGGACGCCACGACAAACCTGATGACGGCCGGTGTTACGGCCGGCACGGCCAGCAATTCGGCTGACCTCCTCGGCGACTTAAAGTCGGGATATCTTTTGGGCGCCAATCCGCGCCAACAGTTCCTGGCGCAGTATTTCGGCGTCTTCTTTGGTGTACTCGCTTCAGTGCCCGTATATTATTTGTTGGTGCCTGACGCTTCGGTGCTCGGTACGAAATGGGCAGCGCCCGCGGCACAGACGTGGTCCGCCGTGGCACTGCTGTTGTCCAAGGGGTTTGGACAGTTGCATTACACGGCCAAGTGGGGATTGCTGATCGGTAGTGCTATCGGTATTATCATCTATCTTCTTCCCAAAGTACTGCCGGCAAAGGCCAGGAAGTTTGTGCCGTCAGCATTCGGGTTGAGTCTGGGCATGATCGTGCCGTTTTCCAACTCACTGGGCGTGTTCATTGGAGCCGTGCTCGGCGTCCTCTTTGCCAAGTGGAAATCCGAGCTGGCGGATAAATATACCTACCCGGTGTGCAGCGGCGCGATTGCCGGTGAATCCATCATGGGCATCGTTATTGCTGCGCTGACGGTAGCCGGTGTATTGAGCGGCAATTAGGGAAAGGACCAGTCATTTTCGTGGTCCGAAGACAGCTCTGTTGTGTCGGCTCGGCCGACTTTGGACATGGAAAGGCCATTGCCGAGCCACGGCTGAGATCACTCAGTCCTGGTGGTAGCACCGTGCAGGTTTAGCTAAGGGAGTAAGGGTGCTGAAGCAGGATCAATAAGATCTTGCACCTAACGCGATTCGACGGGACGAAAAGGTAGCGTTACAATTTAGTCACTCTACCACTTTCAAGATTCCTCGAAGGCGAATGTCTTTGGATGAGGCCCCGATCGTGATCCGGAAATCACCCGGCTCTTCCACGTATTCGAGTTCCTTGTTCAACATCGACAGCGCTTCCGGTCCAATCATGAAACTGGTGTCCCGGATTTCTCCGGGTTGGAGGCGCAAACGAAGGAACCCCTTGAGCTCAGTCACCGGCCGAACGACCGAAGCAATCTCGTCGCGAATATAAAGCTGAACGACCTCATCTCCCGCTACCTTCCCGACATTTTTCACCGTGAAATGCACGGCGGTTGAATCGCCGGCCGCAATCTCCGGTTTATCGAACACCAGATTGCCGTATTCGAATTGCGTGTAGCTCAACCCATAGCCGAAGGGAAACAGCGGCTGACCCGTCAGATCAAGGTAATCGTCGCCACGCCCGGTCGGCTTGTGATTGTACACCAGCGGGAGTTGACCTTCGGCGATAGGGAACGTAATCGGCAGCCGCCCGGCCGGATTGTACTCCCCGAACAGCACGTCCGCCAGTGCTTCGCCACCGGCCTCACCCGGATACCAAGCGACCACCACCGACCCGACATTGTCGAGCCATCGGCTCATGGTGATCGCACTCCCACCAACGAGCACAACGACAGTCGGTTTGCCGGTCGCCGCAATCCGGTTGATTAGTTCTTCCTGTCGGCCCGGAAGCGCCAGCGACGCACGATCACGAAACTCCCCTTCCTCGATGCCGGCGACAACAACCGCTACGTCACAGGCGCGGGCTGTCATCTCTGCCACCTTCATGTCGGCACCGGCATCACTCGGAACTCCGTAGTTCCAAACCAGGCGAAACCACGCATTACCGGTCGGCTCACGGTATTCAATCCTGATGTCATACGCCTTGTCTTTCTCGAACAAGTGTTCCGTGAGCACAGTGCGGCGACTTGCCTTTTTCCAGTTGTCAATGACAAGAGAATCATCGAGGTACAGGCGATACCCGTCGTTGCCGTCAATCCCGATCTTGAATAGACCGCTCGCGGGCGCCGTAAGTTTTCCGGTCCACCGCACGGAATAGAAATCGTATGGCAGCTTCTGCGGGTCGGGGGAGAAGAGCGTCCATTGAAATTGAATCTGAGGATCGACCCGCGTAAACGCCGGTGTGCCGCTCAGCGTGATGTTATCAAAGTAGTCGCCGCGCAGTCCATTCCTGACGGTGTCATAATAGCGGCAAGTCAGAAACGAGGAAGGGACAATTACATATGCTGTGTCCAGCCGGTTGCAGCCAATCGCATATTGAACCTGCATTTGCGCTCCTGCACGCTTCCTCACACCGTCAAGAATCGAGGTGGGCTTGATCCCCGGCCCGCTATACCCGCCGAGCCGTGCTTCGGCGGCATCCGCTCCGATGACGGCAATGGACTTGAGATTCGGACCCAACGGAAGAGTCCGATGCTCGTTCTTGAGCAGCACAATCGATTCCTGCGCGGCACGACGCGCAAGCTCCCGATCCTGCGCCGATCTGGTGGATGATTCAGCAATCACCGTATCCACATACGGCTGTTCAAACAATCCCAGTTCCAGCTTGGCCCGCAGCACGCGCCCGACAGCACTGTCTATAATGTTGGTCGGTATGCGCCCGTCAAGAAACGGCTGAATATAGAGAGTGTAGTGGTCGTATGAGGTCTGAAAGATGACGTCGAGTCCGCCCCTGATCGCGAGTTCACCCGACTCGGCATAATTGTGCGAAGTGAAGTGCAGAACATTGGCGCCGCCGACCGCGCCGGCATCGGATATGACGTAACCGCTGAAACCGAGTTCGTTCTTCAGCAACTGGTTGATCAGCCGGTCATTGGCGGAACACGGGGAACCGTCGTAGGAATTGTACGAGGTCATCACCGATCGTGATCCGCCGCGGCGAACACACGCCTCAAACGGCGGTAAATAGATTTCTCTGAGCAATCGTTCGTTCATGTCGACCGGGTACGAATCCCGTCCGCCGTCCCCGATGTTTGCAATGAAATGCTTCGGCGTCGTAATAACACCCCTTCGCTCGAGCGCTGAGACGAACGCCACGCCCACGGCCGAGGCAAGAAACGGATCCTCTCCGTAGGTCTCCTCGACTCGGCCCCAGCGGACATCGCCGGCGATATTGACCACCGGTGATAACACCTGCCGGATACCCCTCCTGCGGCATTCTTCGGCAATTGTCGCTGCGACCTCGTGCATAAGCGAAGTATCAAATGTTGCGGCGAGCGCAATGGCCTGTGGATACGAGGTCGCTC
The DNA here is from genome assembly GCA_003105265.1 of candidate division GN15 bacterium. Classification (GTDB taxonomy): domain Bacteria; phylum Zixibacteria; class MSB-5A5; order GN15; family FEB-12; genus FEB-12. The sequence goes on from PQAP01000066.1 coordinate 18,258, forward strand.
CTTTTTGTACGAGTCCGTGAAGCGCTTCCGCGAAGGGAATGATAGGAATACCGAGCCGGGTTTGCTCGACAAAGTGTCTTTGAATACGGTTGACGAGGGTAGCCGTGCCGCGCTCGTCGTCAGAGCTGCCCATCTGAAAGCCAAACGCACCATGCGTGTACTTATCCGGACCATCGTCCAGACCTCCCGCCAACATGAACAGCTGCCAGAACTTCTCCTCCGGCGTCATGCGCGACAGCAGGTCCCGCACGCGCGTGTCAACAGGCAGTGTCGAGTCTTTGTACGGCTGAGCAAAGGTGGCCCCCGCGAGGATGACCGCGGCCATAACGAGCGAGGCAGCTATTCTACGTTGCATTGAGGACACTCTTTCAGTGGATGGTTATCTCATCGACGAATATCCAGGCCAATCCTCCCGAGCCCTTGTGCCAGGTCGGACAGGTCTTGACGCTCGTTGCCTGCACCCGTACGTATCGTGCGCGAATCGGTGCAAAGGACAGATTGAAAGGCGCGATCATGGACCCGTTGCGGTCCGCGGGAATGGTGTCCGCTACGTCGCCGATCTGCCTGAAACTCCTGCCGTTCTCGGACACGGAATATCGGACCGACAGCGGCATAAAGATCCAGGAATTGATGTCCTGCAGAAAATCCGCACCGATGCCGGATACCTTCTGCACCGAACCGAGATCAATGGTCGCATCCAAATCTTCACCTTCAAATCCCAGCCAATGCATGTGATAATCGTTCCACCCTTTCAAACCGTCGGTGAGCGCCGATAGGTCACCGTTAAGATATTTGGGACTCGCCGGCCGGGCCAGTACGGCCAACTTACCGAGCGCCAGATGTTTTTTGGTGCCGCTGTCCAGAAAGCTGCGTGTTGACGCAAAATACTCATCGGGAGTCGTACCGTGCTCCCAGAGACGGGGGATAGCCGCTTCCTTACACCTCCGCACAAACGTACTTAAAAGCGTATCGATCTCCGGGCGGATAATGAGTCCTCCGGCGGAATTCCGGACGAAACAGCCACCTTCGCCGGAAGCCGCGACCTTCGCCTGCTCCAGAATGGCAAACTGCACCGGCAACCTCGCCGTGCGAACGCGGCCCAGCACTTCTTCATCCATTGCTACTGCGGCTTCCGCTTCGTCAAATATCCGGTTGTAGATATCTAGCATCGCGCTCGAGAGATAGCCGCTCGCCGAGCGTGTCGGGTAACCATAGATATCGAGCCCTTCGCCCGACATCTGCATTACAGCGTGCATGGTGTCAATGTACTGGCGGATGAACGGCGCTGCATTGCCGTAGAATCCCTGCAGGAAGTCATTTTCGACGGAATCAACGTTGATGTCGGGGTTCCAAAGCAGCTTGGCGAGCAGGTAGATGCGCAACTCAGCGAATTCGCCGCCGAAGCCCGCAAGTCCCTGCTCGAATACGGAGGTGATGCCACTCGCGGCAAAGAACCGGATATTCGGCTGCAACACGCGTAAATTCGGAAACGGGCTGACCAGATTCCGAAAATTGATCACGTAATCCCACAGGAAAATGTTGTGCGTGAGTCTGCTCCAGTCACGGACGTCCTCGACGAACGAGGCACTGGACGAATCCTGCGCCAGAGGTTTACTCCGATTGCACTCGATACTGCAAAGCATAATGTTCACGTTTGGGCGCGGCTTGATGTGTTTGGGAGCCGTGCGGGAGTACTGGTAGGCGAGTGTCGAAATGGTCATGTCCGGGAATTCGTCGGCGACGCGATTGACGAAGGTCAGAAGGGATCCCGACGGTGACCCCTCGACGCTGTCGATGGCGCGGCAGGCGTCGCACTCACACGGAACATATGTGTCATTCTGCGACACCGACCAGAATGTCGCTCTCGGGTTGGCCTTCATCCGGGTGCGCAGTTCTTCTACGACAATTCTGAATACATCGGGATTGCTCAGACACAACTGACCGGTCGGCATCCGATTGCCGTTGATCAGGGAGAAATACTCCGGATGACTCTCGAAATACTTTTCCGCGCTAACCAGCGTTTGAAAGGTGTGGACAAACAGCCCGAAATCATCGTTGGTGTTCAGCTTGTGCCAGTTGGTGTATGTCGAGTCATGGATATTCTGCATGCGGAAGGTAATTGCCGGGACCTGTCGATCGCTCATTGCGGGAAGCACGATGGTCGCGCGTGCGGGCACAACCCGCACCGAAGGGCTGTACAGGCGGCAACCGAGGTACGACTCCAGAAACGTGTAGACGGCGTTCTGGAAGCCATATTCGGTGTTGGCCGTCAGGTACAGGTTGCCGTTATCGCCCCAGATCATGAAACCATCGGATCCGAGCTCGGGCACGACAACTCTTGAGCTGTGACTCGCCCCGATTTCGACGACAATCTTCCGGCCGCCCTTTTTCGGATTGACCGCAATCGGCAGTTCCGCTCCGGTGACCGCCCGGAAATACTCCCGGAGCGTGTCAACGTTCGCCAGCGCCTGCCCGGACAGCGAGTTCGGCAGGTAGACCGTGAATTCGCTCCTGCCGTTCTCGGAAAGGCGGAGTGAATCAGGAGCAGCCGCGGCGGTTTCCCACGCTATGTACGTGAGCAGGGCAAGCAATATCGGTCGAATCACAACGACTCCACCTCGAATTGAAACGTCCAGGCATAGTTGCACGGGGGATTCTGCCGGGCCGACTCCGGAATGCGAATCACGAATCCTTTGCCTGCCTTCTCCCACTTGACGTCGGCGTTGACACCCAGCATGATCATTTTGCTGCGGGTCTTGGGCGTGAAGGAATTGATGGTAATCGTTTCCGGTGGAGCGGATTCGTTTTCGTCGGCAAGGTATATGGCGTTGACACGGCCGTTCGGGAGCCGCGTGAAACAGATTTTTCCTTCCTTATAGGGTGCAATGGCACGAGTATAGTAGAGCGCGTTGCCGTTGACAGTCATCCAGGCGCCGATCTCTTTAAGCCGCTCGAGCGAGGTCGGCGGCAGTTCCCCTTCCGGACTCGGACCGATATTGAGCAGCAGGTTACCGCCCTTAGCGACGATGTCCACCAGCAAGTGAATGAGCATGGAGGTCGGCTTATACGTGTCAGTCGAGACATAGCTCCATGAGGTCGCCATCGGCATGCAGGTCTCCCACACATAGCTCAATGCCGTATCGGGAACCTCCTGCTCCGGTGTGCGATAGTTCTGATGGCGGCCCTCGACCGCCCGGTCGACGATAATCAGCCCCGGCTGCAGCGAGCGAGCCATCGCGGCGATCTTCGGCATGTCGATATCCTGATCGCACGGGGCTTTGCCCCAGCGCGGCGAGGTCGCCGTCATCGGCTGCACCCAGCCGCCGTCGAGCCAGAGGATATCCATCGTGCCGTATTCAGACATCAGCTCCCTGATTTGATTGAAAGTGAAGGTCTTGAATGCGTCCCATTTTTGCGGATATTTCTTGATGTCGTAGTTTACGTTGCGGTCAAACGGGGGAAAATACGGCCACCAGTAATCCTGATTGTGCCAGTCCGGCTTCGAAAAATATGCGCCGGTACCAAATCCCTGTTTCCGAAACGATGCAAGAATCTCCCTGGCGATATTGGCACGAGGATTTGCGCTGAACGGACACGCTTTGGAAGTCACCTTGTAATCGGTCTCTTTTGTATCGAACATGCAGAAACCGTCGTGATGCTTGGTGGTGAAGATCACGTATTTCATTCCGGCCTCCTTCGCGGCCGCGGCCCAGGAGTCGGGGTCGAACCTGATCGGATTGAAGGTGGTCTGGAGATTCTCGTACGCCTGCTTGTATTCGAAGTAGTCCCTGGATTTCTCGCCGCGCCGTTCACACCAGTTTTCGTCCTCGGGGCAGAGCGTCCAGCTCTCGACAATCTGCCACTGGCTGTAGGTGCCCCAGTGCATGAGCAGGCCGAACTTCATATCCTGAAACCACTCCAGCTTCTTGAGCACCAGAGTGTCGGTCTCGCTTTCCGGCGCAGCACCTGTTTCGGCACCGGCGGTCATGCCGCTTAGAGCGAGCCACAGACCGACTATCGAAAATGTGCGTCTGAACATCCTTACTCCTATCGCTACCCTGCCTGACTACTTATCCTCTGCCGTCTCAATATATTGTGCCGAATTATCGCGGTGCAACAGCGCAAAAGGATTTCCGAGTAACAGTTAAGTCTGTACTCCGAGTCAGTATTGCTTATTATTGTCACCAGCAACCGGGATCGAGTCGAGGTAATGTGCGGCTCGATCGAACAGTATTGGTCTTCTATTGTTCGACGGAACGAGGAGAGCTATGAATTGTCGCAGCGGCCTAATCGACCTGATATTTGTCGCCTTTTTGACCGGAGGAGCGTGTTTGAGCCAGCCCAGTCGGATGAATGTGAAAATTGAGGTCTTTTCTTCCGAAGAGATATCAAGGGATCGACGAACGACATATATCAACGGATTTAACACGTCATTGTCGGGACAGACGATCGCGTATCATTCTTCGCACCCGGACGCCGAAGACGCCCTGCTGGTGCGGGCTCGACGTGATGTGCATTCGATATCATGGCAGACCGATACTCTCCCCAAATCGTATCCCGGAGACTTTTACGACTTTATCTGGCTGGCGGGAATCGAGTGCAAAGGATGGGGCGAAGCCACACCTCCCCACAAGTTTAGAATGTTCATTAACGATGAACTCTGGTTCGTATTTGAGAATCGAAAGGACCAGTCAGCGTCACTTTGGACAGTGTCCGGAAAAGATGGGGCCTCGCTTACGTTCGAATCACAGTTGACTGATAAGTATGGTGATCTGTTCGGGTACATGTACCTGAAGCTCCCCAAAAAGAGTTTTACTCCCGGATCGGCGCTGCTAATGCGAGTCGACGGGGAAGAAGCCGACAGCCCGGACTGGTACATGACATTCATGTATCGCTTCAATTTCGTCCCGCAATGTCGGCCGGAACCGGTTCTCATGCGAGGGGATGGCAAAACCACCCAGCAACTCCGCATCAGCATGGACAATCTTGAGCGTGATCGCAGTGTGATCATATCGGTGGGCGGGAAGAAAGCTCTGACCCGGCAGCTGGCAATCGGCGGCAACATCTTCCGTGTGCCCACGGAATCGGTTTTGGCTGATACGCCGATGGATATCACCTTCGTTCGCGGCAAACGCGTGGTCAACCGTACGACAGTCACTATCTCGCCGGTGCCGAAGCGTGATATCTACCTCCTTCCGTATTCGCACAATGATATCGGCTACACGGACCTTCAGACCAATGTCGAACGAAAGCACTGGGCCAGCTTGGACCAGGCACTGGCGTTGATTCGCCGGACCAGAGATTTCCCGGCCGAGTCCCGATTCAAATGGAATATGGAAATTCTGTGGCCGCTGGACAGTTACCTTCAACAGGCCACGCCCGATCGGCAACAGGAGGTCATCGACGCCATCAAGAGCGGCAGTCTCGGACTGAACGCCCTGTATGTAAATCCGCTGACCGGCCTGGCTACGAGCAGCGAAATGGCGCATTTGCTTGATTATGCCGGACAGTTCTCGGAGAAGTATGGTATACCGATTCCCGCCGCCACCATTTCCGATATACCGGGCTTCACATGGGGAATCGTCCCGGCACTGGCCCAGAGCGGGGTCAGGTATTTCGGCAGCGCGCCCAATTCGGGTGACCGCATCGGCTATGTCATCGACCAGTGGGGTGACAGGCCGTTCTACTGGCAATCGCAGTCGGGACAGGAGAAAGTACTCTTCTGGGTGGCCGGATCCAGCTACTCGAGTTTCCACCAGGGGACGCTGGCCGGATTCGGACCAGACAGAATTATGAAGCTCGGCAGAAAGTTGATCGACAGCCGGTATCCGTACGATATCTATTACCTGCCGTACACGCTCGGCGATAACGGCGGTCCGGATACAACCCTCTCGTCCTTCGTAAAAGAATGGAACGAGAAGTATGTGACGCCGACGCTGATTATCGCGACCCATGACCAGATGTTCAAGGCGTTTGAAGAAAAGTACGGGGCCGCGCTCCCGACCTACCGGGGCGATTTCACGCCGTACTGGGAGGATGGGGCGGTCTCGACAGCATACGAAACGGCCCTCAGTCGTCGGGCGGTTGATCGGCTGCTTCAGGCCGAGGCAATATGGTCGATGCGTTCTCCGGAAAACTATCCGAAACAATTGGCTGATCAGGCGTGGCGTGAAACAGTATTATGGGACGAACACACGTGGGGAGCAGACAAGAGCGTAACCGATCCGGATGATCCGATGACGGTCGGGCAATGGAAGATAAAGCAGGAGTTTGCTCTGAGGGCGGACACGTTGTCCGGGATGCTTCTGTCGAAGGCGTTCGGAGAGGCCGCCACCAGAACCGGTAAAGAGATCCCGCTTGACGTGTACAACACGAGCTCCTGGGAGAGGAGTGACCTGGTCATTCTCAGTGCGAACTTGAGCGCTGTTGGAGACAAGGTAGTGGATGGGAACGGGAAGGTCTTGCCATCGCAGCGGCTCGGCACCGGAGAGCTGGCGGTGCTGGTCGAAAGGATCGCTCCTTTCTCCTCCAGGCACATTCTGGTAAAGAAGGGAAGTGGCACGCCCGATGGCACCGCACAAGCGATCGGGAACACTCTTGCCAACGGAATGCTGTCGGTTTCGGTTGACCCAATCACCGGCGCCATCACCGGGCTTCACGACAAGCAGACAGGAGTGGAATTTGTGGATCAGAAATCCGGACGCGGCCTGAATCAGTTCATCTACGTGGCCGGCAAGAGTCCCGACAGCGCTCAAGACCTGTCGAATGTCCGCGTCTCCGTCAAAGAGAGAGGGCCGCTGGTCGCATCGCTGCTGGTGGAAGGGAACGCCCCGGGTTGCGACAGCTTTGCGAGTGAGATCCGAGTCATCCATGGCCTCGATCGAGTGGAAATGATCAACCGCTTACAAAAGCGGGCGATTCGCACCAAGGAGGGACTGCACTTTGCGTTTCCACTTCACCTGCCGGGCGGCACCGTGCACTACGATGTCGCTTCCGGCATTGTCGAGCCCGGGAAAGACCAGCTTGCCGGATCGTGCAGGAATTTCTACTCGGTTGTGAGCTGGGCCGATGTCTCAAATGATACGTCCGGCATCACGTGGACGACACCAGACGCCCCGCTTATCGAGATTGGCACTATCACCGCCGAGGCGCCATGGATGAAGGCCAATGCGCCATCTACACACTTATATTCTTACGTTTTGAACAACTACTGGCACACGAACTACAAGGCCGACCAGAGCGGGCCGATTCAGTTCAGGTACTCGTTGTTCCCACATAACGGTTACGATCCGGTACAGGCGAGCCGATGGGGACGCGAATCACGTCAGCCGTTTGTCGCAGTGCGTTCAGAGAAGAAGCAGCCAATTGTAGCGCCGCTCTGCAGCATATTGCCGGCATCGGTCATGGTGGAGTCAATCAGGCCGATCGACAACGGAAAGTCTTGTCTGATGTATCTGTACAATCCGTCGGCAAGCCCCGCTGAAGTGCAGGTTGTTTGGAACAGACCGGGGGCGGTACAGCTGTCGCTCTGTGATGCATTCGGAAAGACCGGCAATCCGGCGGCTGTGCCGTTCGCGATAGCTCCGTTCGGAACGCAGTACGTCAGGGTCGAGAGAGCAGACCAATAGGCAGGCA
>PQAP01000067.1 GCA_003105265.1 candidate division GN15 bacterium
GATATGTTCTTCCGCGATTACGGCACGAATCAGTTCGTGCAGACGAGTCGCGACCGGTTCTCGACGTTCGCGCTCGATGTCGACGACGCCTCGTACAATCTGGCCCGGCAGTATCTGCTCGACGGTCACATGCCCCCTGAAGAGGCGATCCGGGTTGAAGAATTCGTGAATCACTTCGACTACGGCTATGCGACGCCGAGCGACGGCCGATTCCGGATATTTACCGAGGTTACCTCATCGCCGTTTGACCGTCGCACTTACTTCATGAAGATTGGCGTGAAAGCCAAGGAAATCACGGAAGAGCGGCGCAAACCGCTCAACCTGACGCTGGTGCTCGATGTGTCCGGTTCCATGGGCTATGACAATCGCATGGTACTCGTCAAGCAGTCGCTCGACCTGCTTCTGAAGCAACTGGACGGTGGTGACCGCGTCGCGATTGTCGCCTACGGCTCGAACGCGTTCGTGGTTCTGGAACCGACCAGCGGCGACCAGATGCGCCGGATCGAGCGGGCGATTGACCGGCTCTCGCCGGACGGCTCTACGTTCGCCGAGGCAGGCCTCAAACTGGGATTCCAAATGGCGAACCGGATGCTTGACCCCGGCTGCTCTAATGTAGTGATCCTGTGCTCCGATGGCGTGGCCAATGTCGGTAAGACCAGCCCTGACGCCATCATGCGCGAGATAAAGCGGTTTGCCGGGCAGGGAATCACGCTGTCCACCTTTGGCTTCGGCATGGGCAACTACAATGACGTGCTGCTCGAGCGCCTGGCTCAGCAGGGCAACGGCCGATATGCCTACATCAATGACCTGGACCAGGCAAAAGAGACGTTTCTCGAGAATATCGTCGGAGTGCTTCAGGTAGTGGCCCGCGATGTCAAGGTCCAGGTCGAGTTCAATCCGGCGACCGTGTCATCGTATCGCTTACTGGGATACGAGAACCGCGCCGTGCCGGATCAGAAGTTTCGCGATAACCGGCAGGACGGGGGAGAAGTCGGTTCGGGGCACGAAGTGACGGCGCTCTACGAACTGACTCTGCCGCGTTCCGCCAATTCCGACAATCTGGCCACCGTATTCGTGCGCTGGAAGAATCCGAACGAAACGCGCGTGACGGAAGTATCGCGGCTTGTGAGCCGGGAGCAGAGTTCAGTGCGCTTCGCAGGAGCGCGCCCGGAATTGCGGCTGGCCATTGTCGCGGCCAAATTCGCTGAACTGCTCAAGCAGACCAACTATTCCGAATCGCTCAATTTTCACGAACTGGCGTCAATGGCGCAGGCGGTTGACCGACAGCTCCACACTGAACAGACCCGCGAACTGGTGGCTGTGATCGAGAGGGCCGATAATCTATCCGGCTATTTCGGTGATTACCGGCGCAATGACAGCAACTATGAAAGTGATGACGATGATTAAGGTATTGTCGAGGCGATCAAAGACGAAGGGCAGGACATAGTGTCCTGCCCTCTTGCTTTCCCGGTCGGCCGGTTCTACCACCAACTAATCAGCTTCGGCTTCTTGGTGTGCAGAAGGTGCTCGTTCTGCGGCACTATCCGTGCAGTAACGCCGAACCGTCCCGACTCCTGACACGTGACTTCGCCGGTAAACTCATATACGCCGTCCGAAGGCACCGACGATTTATCGGTCAGGCGGGCTACCACCGAGGACATAGTGTCGAGATTCTCCTGCGAACTGAGGCGTCCGGAAATGATCTCGACCCGCACGTCATCGGGCGTTATGGAATCAAGATACACTTTGAGAGTCACCGGGATCTTCTGACCAAGTTTGACAGTCGGACCGACATCGGGAACCCGGATGTCACGAATGGATATCCGGTCCCAACTTGAACTGATCTTGTCAAGCCAGCCGGTCACTTCGCGATTAAGCGCGAAATCATTGGTCGACAGCTCGGCGGCGGCCCGGATTGAGGGAACATAGAAGACGTCGGTGTAGTCCATCACCATGCGCTGAGCCGAAAACTTCTTGCCGGCCATCAGAATCGAGGCCTTCATCATGGCTGTCCAGTCTTCCGGGTAATCCCGCCCGTTGCGCTGGTAGAAGAGCGGTACGACCTGGCGTTCAAGTGTGTTGTACAGCGCCTCCGCCTCGAGTTTATCCTGAAGGTCGGCGTTGGGAAGATCGTCCCGACTGCCAATTCTGAATCCGACTTCATCCGTGTATGCTTCGTCCCACCAGCCGTCAAGTATCGAGAAATTGATGGCGCCGTTGAGTGCTGCTTTCATGCCGGAGGTACCGGATGCCTCTTCGGGGCGACGCGGCGTGTTTAGCCAGACGTCGACTCCCTGCACCAGATAGCGCGCCACGTTAATATCGTAATCTTCGACGAATATGATCCGCTGACGGAAACGCGGCTCGGCTGCGAGCGTCACTATCTTCTTGATGATCTCTTTGCCCGGAGTGTCCAGCGGGTGAGCTTTTCCCGCAAGTATTACCTGAACCGGAAATTTGTCGTTGTTGACGATCTTTTCCAGTCGGGCCGGATCCGAGAACAGCAGGTATCCGCGCTTGTAGGTCGAGAACCGGCGGGCAAAGCCGATTGTCAACGCCTGCGGATCAAGCGCCGACTCCACTTCATGCATTTCCAACTGGGTGGAGCTGCGACGGGCCATCTGCTGCACGAGCCGCTTACGGGCGAAGAAGATCAACCGCTCGCGGCGACGGGTGTGGACGCGCCACAGTTCGATATCCGGAATCCGTTCGACGCGATCCCAGACTTCGGGAGCGCCCGGTCGCTCGGTATAGCGGGGACCAAAATAGGACTCATACAAATCGGACATGTCGTGCGAGACCCATGACGAGATATGCACACCGTTGGTAATGCCCTTGATCGGAACCTCCGCTCGAGGCAGATTTGGCCAAATGTTATGCCACATCTCCTGTGATACGCGCTGGTGCAATTTGGAGACGCCGTTGCACGAGGCGGCGTATTTCAGGGCGGCAACCGTCATGCAGAACGATTCGGACTCATCCGATGGATTCACCCGGCCCAGCGACAGAAAGTCCTTCCAACTGATACCGAGCTGCTTGACGAAATCGCCCAGATAGCGATGCACCAGCACCGGATCGAAGCGCTCGTTGCCGGCCGGCACCGGAGTGTGGGTGGTGAAAACGCTGGTTGTCCAGACGTAGTTCGACGCTTCGCTGAAGGACATCCCGTGTTCCTGCATCAGCACGCGGAGCCGCTCCAAGGTCAGAAACCAGCTATGACCCTCGTTACAGTGGAAAATGTCGGCGTTGATTTTAAGCGCTTTGAGCGCCCGCACGCCGCCGATTCCCAGCACGATTTCCTGGCGGATGCGCATATCCTTGTCGCCGCCGTACAGCATGCCGGTGATCTCGCGGGCCTTGGAGGAATTCTCGGGGATATTGGTGTCCAGCAGATAGAGCGGGATCAGCCCCACCTGGACTTTCCAGACCTGCATCTGGACAGGGGTGCCGTCAAGATCGGCGGAGACCCGCAATGGCTGATCATCTTCGTTTTTCACGAGCTCGACCGGCATGTGATACCAGTCGTTCTCGTCGTATCGCTCCTGCTGCCAGCCGTCGGTCGACAGCGTCTGCTTGAAATAGCCGTACCGGTACAACAAACCAACCGCCACCAGCGGAATACCGACATCGGAGGCGGATTTCAGCGTATCGCCGGAGAGCACACCCAGACCGCCCGAATAGGTCGGAAGACCGGTGTCGAGGCCATATTCGAGGGAGAAGTAGGCGACCGTCCTGCTCTCCAGATTGCCGTACTTGTAGTGGAACCATTTCTTGCGCGCCAGGTAGTCCCGATACTTCTGATAAATCTTGTCCAAGCTGACGAGGAAGGCCTCATCCTGGGCGGCTTTCTCCAGCGCTTCCTGAGGCAGCCGCGACAGCATTTCGACCGGGTTCTGGTAGCATGCTTCCCACATGTCGGCATCGAGACGGATGAACAGCCGGACGATATCCCAATTCCAGGAATACCAGAGGTTGTTGGCCATCTCCTGAAGCGGTTTCAGGCGATCGGGAACTTTGGGGAGAACAAGGAATTGCTTGACGCGCATGAAACATCCTCTGTTAGGTCGCTGATGGGCAAAAGCTCCATTTACCCATTAGTATCGTGCTTTTAGCAGATAAGTTTACCTCTCGCGCCTGCGACCCTGCGTGAGGGGTAACAATAAGCGGGCTCTTAAGTTAAGCCGCGTCATTACCTGCCGATATTAACCTACATCATGAATTATTACATGCCAAATAGTATTTTCTCCGATAACTAACTGTTGTAATATAGGATTATGGTAAAAGCTAAAAAACGATTGGGCGTCCTGACCGGTGGCGGCGATTGCCCCGGCCTCAACGCTGTCATCAGAGCGGTTGTGAAGACCGCAGAGAACGAGTACAACGCCGAAGTGATCGGCTTTTTCGACGGCTACGAGGGACTCGTCGAAAACCGGTTCCGGCCCATTGACATGAAGGATGCACCGGGACTTCTCACCCGGGGCGGGACCATCCTCGGGACCTCCAACCGGGCTGATCCGTTTCATTACCCCGTTCTGGAGGGGGATGACTATGTTCATCTGGATCGCTCCAACCAGGCCATATTCAACTTCGAATCGCTCGGCCTGGATGTGCTGATTGCGATCGGCGGCGACGGCACGATGGCGGCCTCCGCCGGTCTGGCCGCAAAGGGCCTCCGGGTAGTGGGCGTGCCCAAGACCATCGATAACGACCTGGCCGGTACCGATGTCACGTTCGGTTTTGATTCCGCGCTGGTAACTGCCACCGATGCGATCGACAAGATTCACACGACCGCGCAGTCTCATCACCGGGTGATGATTGTTGAAGTGATGGGCCGATATGCCGGGTGGCTGGCTCTCGGGTCCGGCCTGGCCGGCGGCGGTGACATCGTGCTGATTCCGGAGTTTCCATACGACATCGAGGCGGTCTGTGATCAGGTCAAGCTCCGCAAATCACAGGGAAAGAACTTCTCCATCGTCGTGGTCGGCGAAGGCGCGAAAGCGCTGGGCGGGGAGATGGTCGTGCAGCGCCGTGTCAAGAATTCGCCGGATGCCATCCGGCTTGGCGGGATTTCCAATCGTCTGGCCAGCCAGATTGAGGGACTGCTCAATGTGGAGTGCCGCGTGACCATTCTCGGTCATTTGTTGCGCGGCGGGACGCCGAGCGCATTTGATCGGCTGCTGGCCACCCAATTGGGTGTCAAGGCGGTGCACCTGGCTATGCAGGGGGAAATCGGACGCATGGTGTCGTGGCGGCATAATGAGGCGGAGTCGGTGCCGATTGATGATGTTGCCGGCAAGTTGCGCCTGGTGACGCCCAAGCATCCCTGGGTCAAAACAGCTGAGTCGATAGGCGTCTGTCTCGGAGTGCCGGCCGGCATTTCGATCGAAAAGTATCTGACGGAGATGGTTCACCAGTGACGCTCCCGACGCCGCGGTTAGCGGATAGACATATAGGAATTGTTTCATGAAGGCACGCACCATTGACATCGATCTGATGCGGAAACGAATCAAGGGTTCCACTGCGTACCGCATCGCGTACGAAGATCTTGATTTCCTGCAATGGGAGGAACTTCGACCGGTGCGGCTCCAACTGGAGCTTCTCAAACCGGAGTTGATCTTCCAGAAGCACAGCGTCAACTCGACCATTGTCGTGTTCGGCGGCACCCGCATTGTCGAGCCCACCGTAGCCAAAGAAAACGTTCGACACCTTCAGTTGCAGTTGAAGCGGACGCCGGAGAACAAGCAGCTGGCGGCCGATCTGAAGGTGGCTGAGTCGATTCTGGCGAAATCCAAGTACTACGAAGTCGCGCGGGATTTCGGGCGACTGGTCGCGATCGAAAATCAGGGGACCGAGCGCCACGAGTTTGTCATCGTCACCGGCGGCGGACCGGGCATCATGGAAGCCGCCAACCGCGGTGCATTTGAGGCGGGAGCGATTTCCGTCGGCCTCAATATCACGCTGGCCACCGAACAGGAGCCGAACCCGTATATCACGCCGGAGCTGTGTTTGCAATTCCACTATTTTGCGCTGCGCAAGATGCACTTCCTGCTTCGGGCGAAAGCGCTGGTGGCATTCCCGGGCGGATTCGGCACACTCGACGAGCTGTTCGAAGCGCTCACGCTGGTTCAGACGAAAAAAGTACCGCCGCTGCCGATTGTGCTGTTTGGCGAGGACTACTGGCGACGGGTGATCGATTTCGACGCGTTAGTCGAGGAAGGGACGATCGACCGGGGTGATCTCGAATTGTTCGTCTTCGCGGAGAAAGCCGCCGAAGCGTGGAACTACATCAAGTACTTTTTCAAATCCGGCAACAACGGAAATGGCCGGAACCACCGGGGCATTCACCGCGTCCTTGAAACGGCGGTGCCGCATCTGGCCCGTCGCAAGCGATAGCCGCGCGACCTGCCTGCCCGCTATCCGGCGTTCAATCCTTTGCGGCGATTCCCGAAAAAGCTTGGGGCTGGATCAAGGTGATCCAGCCCCTTACGTTGTCGGCACTCCTAGAAGTCTTCAGGACTCGGTCATTGCCCCAGAATTATTAGTGAACCGTAGTCGCGTTGTGCTTTCTTCGCTGCCGTAATCTGTCTGACCACTTCCCTGAAATGGGCCTTTGTCATGGCGTCGATAGTGGGCGATTCGGCGGCGCGGCTGCACGAGGACTCCAGGACATTCAGATCGTTGGATGCCAGCGTGCGCGCGTCTGTGGGAAATGTACTCTGCGAGCTGAGATATATTGATATCAATTCTTCCAGATGAGCCAATTGAAGCTGGCGCCGGAAGCTATTGACCGACCTGGGGGTGAGCGCCTCGGACCAGATCCCCTTCCGCATGTCGGTGAACATATCGGTCATCAGATAGGGCGTTTCGCCCGGATTGTATCTCACAGCGTTGTTCAGCAGGCGGCCCAGTACATACGGACTGTAGAGCCGGTCGAGAGCCAGCGCCTGAATCCGCATCACCGTCTGGTGAATCGGGTAATCGAGTTGCGGAGCGGTGTAGACAGTGCCTTCGAAATCCGGCATGTGATCGAGCGCCAGCCGATTTAGAACTGACGCGGGCAGATCAAACGCGTTTGGCGCGAACAAGTAGTCCTGCATGAGTTTCATGGCCCGGCGCTGGTCGGCAGCCGAGACATTCCGATAGGGGAGATGGGCGTTGGGATCACCGATATGATCCCTGCTGCCGTAAATGCCGCCGATGAATTTCGGGACCCAGGTGGCAGCATCGGTGTACGAGCGCCAGCCGGTCTGAAACGCCGTTCGGATGCGCGGGTATCGGACTCCCGGCTGCTCCATTTCGACCAGTGCGCGCGTCCACAGATCCTTCGTCAATTCGATCTTATGAGCGCTGAAGCCGATCACATCGCTGCTAAGGTCCCAGAGATTGCAGTCGGGGTCGATCGAGCGGATGCTGCCGCCGTAGGCGTCTTCATCCGAGCCAAAAATGAGCTGCGGTTCACCGCACCGCGAGGCGATCTTCTCCAACCGGGAGCGCTCTTCTTCAGGCGATTGGGCGCCCCACACTGAGTAAGCATACTCGACCGTCCAGTCGTCGGCCGGGCCGGGAATGGGGGCGCAGAAATGTCCCTGCGGTTTGCCCCGCCCGGCGATATTCGGCGCGGCGTAATCCATGATTGACCCGGACACGGAGTGGAGACGCGTGAAATTCGAATCGGCCAACTGTTCGAGTGAGTACGTCGCAGAGGACTTGAAGTTATGGCGGAAGCCAAGCGTATGCCCCACTTCATGGGCAATCAGCCAACGAAGGAATTCGTGCGTATACCGTTTCTTGAGCGCTTCCTGTTCGACCGGATCGGAAGTGGAAGCCATCGCGAATTCGAGTCCCAGTGCGGCCTGCTCCGCAACGTTGTACGTTTCATCATCCGGATT
>PQAP01000068.1:0-2079 GCA_003105265.1 candidate division GN15 bacterium
ACCGTCCGGTGAGAAGATCGGCTCGTTGGCATCCTGTTGATCGTTTTTCCGCTTGGTCAACCGAACCCCCGCGCCCCCTTCGGGCACCTCATACATCCACATCTCACCCGCCCCCATACTCCGGTGGCTGGTGAAATGTTTGCGGGCCACGATGTATTTCCCGTCGGGGGTCCAGACACCGTTGTTGAGGAGGCGGAAATCCTCCTTCGTTACCGGCGCCCGGTCGGAGCCATCGGCATTCATCATCCAGATATTGTCACCGCCGCCGCGGTCGCTGGTGAACAGAATCCGTTTACCGTCGGGGCTGAATCGCGGCTGGACCTCGTAAGGCAGGCCACCGGAGAGCAGGGTGGCGGTACCGCCCATGACGGGCATCGTGTAGATATCGCCCAGGAGGTCGAAGACTACAGTCTTGCCGTCCGGCGCAACATCTACGCTGATCCAGGTGCCTTCGGAACAGTCGAATTCGAGCGTATCGCTGGGGAGCCCCGGATTGGCGACATCCCACCTGGGCTCGGACTCACCTTGGGCCGAGTCCGTGCCGGGGCTTACGCCGGCGAGAGCGAGAACGCCTGGGAAGCCGAGGGCGACGATAATGAGTATTATGGCGGGGAAATCAATGGACCGTCTGTCCGTCATGGTGTCTGCTCCTTCTTCGCGCCGTGTAAGGGCTTGCTGAATAATGCTCAAGCTGTTATAATGAGTAAGCAAATCGCGCCTGCTGCGAAAGCAGTTTTCCGGGGTAAGTCGGCGCGTCGGTAGACATTTCTCAGGTTCGGGCCGTTCGAGTCGTGGAGAACTGGATAGACGGCTCAGTGTTCAAGAATAGTGCACCCAGTGGCTGCGGATAATTGGCAGTACGTATTTATATCTGGCCGAAACGGTCGATATTTTAGGTAACCTGTCAGACCCGGCAGCCGCACAACAATCCGGCCCAGGGTCGGGGTGTAACCGGGCCATAACGTATTGTGAGGAAGAGAGCTTATGCACGGTAGAGCGCGCATCCTGGCTGTTGGTTTAGTGACTTTTCTCGTGACCTTGTTCGGCGCAGCACTGGCAGAGGATGATACCTACAAAGCCGACTTTATCGTCAAACTGTTCGACTACGTTCAGTGGCCGGCCGGTTTTGGTCCTGACAGCAATGGCTCGGCGACAATTGGCGTGGTGGGCGAGAGCCCGATGGTCGCGGCCCTGACCACCGCGGCCAAGAATGCCGGTAGCAGGAAGATCGCGGTGAAGGTTGTGTCGCCGACCGATCCCCTGACCGATTGCGCCATTTTGTATCTGCCCACGACCGACAAGACGGAGCTGGCCAAAGTGCTCAAAAAGCTCGGCACGGCGCCGATCGTCACGGTCAGCGACTGCTCCGGATTTGCCGGCTTCGGCGTAATGGTCAACTTCTACAAGGAAGACGAGACCGGCAAAACGAGATTCGAGATCAACAATCTGGCTGCGGGCGATGCGAAGCTCAAGATCAGCTCGCAGTTGTTGAAGCTTGCAAGAATAATCTGATTGCGGACGGGTAATGCGGGATGGGGAGACAGAAAGTGACACAACCCTTTTGCTCTGAAGAGGCCTGATCATGAAGGCGTTTCGGGACTACTCCATCAAAGCCAAGCTCACGGCCATGATAATGCTCACGAGTATCGCGGCGCTGGCCGTGGCGTGCGTGGTCTTCGTTCTGAATGACCGCTCCAATTTCCGCAGCCGTCTGGCCGATGACCTGAGCATCCTGAGTCAGGTCACCGCCACCAACAGCGCCAGCGCACTGGCGTTCGACGATGACAAGGCCGCCGGCGATGTTCTGGCGGCGCTTTCGGTCAACTCTCATATCGTGTTTGCGACCATTCTTAAACCCGACGGCAAACCGTTCGCATCCTACGTCCGGCAGGGAGAATCGGCCTCCATTCCGGCGGGCAGCATCCTGAGCGCCGGCGCAGTCTTCGAGGGGAATCATCTCGACGTTATCCGAGAGATCAGGTCGAGCGGCAGGACGCTCGGTACCCTGGTCGTCCGCAGCGATCTCGGCCTGATGGATGCCCGCCTGCAGTGGTTCGCGGGCGTCAGCATCATCATCAC
>PQAP01000068.1:2212-5676 GCA_003105265.1 candidate division GN15 bacterium
TCGAAAGACGAAATCGGGCGGCTGTATGCATCGTTTCGCAACCTGATTGTCTACATGAAAGACCTGGCGGTGGTATCAGAGAGAATCGCCGACAATGACCTGACGGTGACGGTCGTGCCGAAGTCCGAGCGGGATGTGCTCACCAGTTCGTTCAGAAAAATGGCTTTGAATATCTCGGCCATCATCCAGCAGTTGAAGGGGCACATTAACGACATGGCCTGCGCGGCCGTCGAGATTACCTCGTCCAACGAACAGATGTCCAAGGGGGCGCGGAATCAGGCGTCGGAAGTCACCGACGTCTCGGCTGCGATGGAGGAAATCAGCGCAACTATCGTCGAGTCGGCCAAGCATGCGGCGGAGGCCAATGAGGCCTCGAGAAATGCCTCGCAGATCGCTTCTGACGGCGGCCAACTGGTGCGGAATACAATTGCCGGCATGCAGCGTATCGCCAATGTCGTACGGGAATCGTCCACAACCATAAGCCGGCTGGCACAGTCATCGGAGCAGATCGGCCAGATCGTGAATGTGATTAATGATATTGCCGACCAGACGAACCTGCTGGCGCTCAATGCGGCTATCGAGGCGGCGCGTGCCGGAGATAGCGGCCGTGGATTTGCAGTCGTGGCCGATGAAATCCGCAAGCTGGCCGAACGGACCGGCAAAGCCACCGATGAAATCGTGGTGATGGTGCGCGGTATTCAGAAGGAAACCGGGGACGCGGTCAGCTCGATGAAGACCGGCATTCAGGAGGTCGATCAGGGCAGAACGCTGGCGGACCAGGCCGGTGACAGCTTGCACATGATCGAGGAGATGACCCGGCGGGTCATGGAGATGATTCAGCAGATGGCGATGGCCTCGGAGGAGCAGTCCGCGGCAGCCGACAAGATCACCAAGAACGTGGAACATATCTCGGCCGTCACGCGCGAGACCGCGCAGGGGGCCGAGCAATCGACGTCGGCAGCCGCCGAATTGCAGTCACGCACCGAGTCGCTCCAGAAGATGGTGGAGCGGTTCAAAGTCCCGGTGTGATCAGTATCTCACGACCTGCACGACTTACGGCCCGGCTCATCGCCGGGCCTTTTTCATGACCGGTCAGTCAACGGGAATCAGCTCACGAACCCGATGCTCGGGCGGAATAGTACCGATGAGATCGTCGGCGGCCATACCGCGCACGCCAAGGTCGCGACAGAGGCACAGCAACCGGTGGTAGAAACCGAGCATCCGCGGGATCTCGGGATTGTGGAACACGCCGGGGTGAACGTTCAAGGTGAGCGCCCCGCCGATCTGCCCCAGATGCCGAAGCATTTGCTCGAAAACAGCCGCGGCGCCGTCGCCATACTGCAACTTGAGCGCATCTTCCATAATCATCATTGGCAACTCGAGGATATTGACCGCCGATTCGGTTGCCGGGTCATACGGTTGAAAACAACCGGCAATGCCGCAGCGATAGGCAATGCGATCACTGAACCCGGCGGATTCATCGCACTTTATTCCCTGAGCGGCAAGAAACTCCGGCGATCTTTCCATATCAAAGCGCAAATAGTGGGCGCGGCCGAACCTCGGCCGGCCGCCCAGCAAATCGGTCAATTCCTGCATCTGTTGGACGAAACGAATCGTGTCGAGAAAGGTGTCGTAATTGTAGTGAATCCCTCGCGACCACCCGGGAGGAATTGCGGCAATCAATTTGGGGAGAAGCCATGAACCGCTGCGGGCGCCGTACCGGCCGGGTGTACCATTCAGCAGGTAGAAAGTGGACGTAAATCCGAACTGCCGCTCAAGATTAACCATTCCGAGGACGTTGTCGAAATAGAAGTCGTCCGGGCGAATGTAATTGCGCGCGATCCACCAGAGATTGGCGATCCGCGGCGGGCGCAGATGCGCCAGCGGGAGAAATATGCGGGCAAAGCGTATTGCCTGCGTCCAGCGATCGTTGCCGCGAAGGATATCGCAATCGTGCGAGAGGACAACCACGGGCGGCTTCACCAAACCACGGACTGATAATTCGGCCTGTCCTTCGTGACTAAGCCCGACACAAGCCGCGGCGAGCGCCGCGACCGCCTCATTGAAAGCCGGGACCTCCATCAGACCACGTTCAGCCCTTGGGCTCCGGCCGCCGGCGAAGCGGCCATGCTTGTCGCGAGTGGCGAACTCCCGCTCTTCCTGCGACGTCAGCAAAGCGAACAGATTGCCGAAAAGGTTCCACGCCGGAAGGTGAGTGCCGCTCGCGTGAACGTACCACACCGGGGCGGCGTTGTCCGGAAGAGCGCGCCAGCCATCGCCGGGAGGGATTTCCAGCCGATTCCAGAGTGTGAGGTGGGTTTCACCGAACGGGGCAGCATACGCGTCCTTCGCCGCCATATTGTAAGGAATGTCATTCGGAATGGCGATCACCGGTCGGCGCTCCAAAGTAACGGCGGCGTAAGGTCCGAAAAGAATGCGGGAGCGGTCGACGGTTGCTATGGTCTGCCGGTCGAAGAAGAGATTGAGGTGAAGAAGTATCTGCGACCAGAGATACTCTGTCCGTTTTTCCGCGCTCATCCCAGGAGTCCTTCGGTGAAGACTCTGGTGATATACCAATCACTGAAGGAATGGGTTTGTGATTGTTTTCCGGGAAGTGGCAGGATGACGACATCGTGTCCCCGCCTAAAATGCCAGAAGCCCAATTGCCGGGCGACTCGCAGGACCAATAAATCGAACGGATGGTCAGTGACATGCCAGCCCCTGACCCCCAGCGCCCCCATCCGGCGAAGATCAATGATAGCCGTGCTCAGAAGTCCTCTGACAATGACTTCAGGCGTCACGTCGGAATTCCTCGATTCGACAGCAATCACATCGACCAGATAGCCCATGCGATCGTCGCCAAGCGCATAGGCGACCCATCCGCAGAGTCGGTCACCGACGTACGCCGCTGTGAATAGCGCTTTGACGTGCGGATTATCGAACAGCCGCCACTGCAAGTAGGCGCGGTCGCGGAAGATAGTGCAACCGCCCCATTGACTGACAAAATTGCGGCAGACATTACCGGCATCGTCCGGTGCGCTTGAAAGCAATCTCAATGTCAGGTCGGCATGGCCACTGGATTGGAATGAGAGTCGCGTTGCAGAGACCAGTCCGGCCATAGCGCCGGCGGTCCGATAAGCGGTCCGGCTCAGCCATCCGGAGCCCCGTTGAGTTTCGGCGGCTGATTTCTTGTCGAGCAGCGCCGGAATGGCCGTGCTGTCGAGCGGAAAAAAGATTTGTGTGGTTTTACCCGGCGTTTCGAATCCGATCCGGGTGAACGCCTTGGTGGCGGGAGTGAATCCCCAGATGGACCGGATGCCGTTGTCCCATGCATACTGCTTGAGCAGATCATACATCTTCTCGAATATCTGCTGACCGCGATACGCGGGATCGACAAGCGTCTCTTCCGATTTGGCGGTCCAGAAAACGCCGCTCCGATCGGTCATTTTGATGGGGATAAGGGC
>PQAP01000068.1:6321-12617 GCA_003105265.1 candidate division GN15 bacterium
ATGATCTTCACGCGCGGCTTGATCTTGTTCACGGTCTCAGCCGTGATCTGATTCTCGATCGCCGCCGGCAGCAGGATGTCGACATCCTGTTCGATCCAGGCGTCGCCGGGCAATATCTCGTAGCCAAGCCCTTTGGCCTTATCCTTGCTTATTTCGCCGAAGTGATCGGTGATGCTCATCAGTTCGTCCGGATTGACACCGCTCATCTTGCGGTAAGTGTACGACTTCTTCTCTGCCTGATTCCAGCAGGAGACGCAAATGACCTTTCCGCCCATCTGAATGAAAAGGCGAATGGCGTACTGCGACACGTTGCCGAACCCCTGGGCCGCGGCCACGCAGTTCTCCGGCTTCATCCCCAGTTCCTTCAACGCCTCACGCACGGTGTAGATGAGACCGTAGCCGGTTGCTTCGGTGCGTCCGAGCGAACCGCCCATGCCGACCGGTTTGCCGGTGATGAGGCCGGGCATACGCTGGCGATGAATCGTCTCGAACTCGTCGAGCATCCACAACATATGCTGGGCATTGGTCATGACGTCCGGGGCAGGGACATCGATGAGCGGGCCGATATCGTGCGATATCTGGCGCACCCAGCCGCGGCAGATCTGTTCCTGCTCGCGCGGGCTGAGGTTGTGCGGATCGCAAATGACGCCGCCCTTGGAGCCGCCCAGCGGAATGTCGACCACGGCCGTCTTCCAGGTCATCCACATGGAGAGAGCACGCACGGTGTCGATAGTCTCAGCGGGGTGAAAGCGGATGCCGCCTTTGCCCGGGCCGCGGGAATCGTTGTGCTGGCAGCGGAAACCGCGGAAAACTTTCATCTTGCCGTCGTCCATACGGACCGGAATGTTGAAATGATACTCGCGCATCGGATTGCGCAGCAGCTGACGAGCCGCCTCATCCAGTTTCAGGATGTCGGCGCACTTGTCAAACTGTGCCTGGGCCATCTCAAACGGGTTGAATGAGCCACTCTGCATCTCTAAGAACCTCCTAATGAGCCGGCGTGGTCAGGGTTGTGATTGCTGCTGGAACCTTTTGCAGCCGAATCTGAACCAACTCGCCGGGTATTGTTACTACTTTCGAATCCTCAGCAAAACTCTCAAATGGACGAGTACAATCGTGAATAGTTTCACAATTGTCAAGGGTGAAAGTAAATAAGACTCAAATCGTGAGAATTGGCGTGTAATCGGACTGTAGCATACGTCGGACTGTTGACTGCACGTCGGACAATGCCTGACCGTGCTTGATAACCAATTGCGGTGCATACTATTATGTGGTCACGAGCCGCTGTATTGGTCGATTTTGAGGTGCCTTCATGTTCATTGCAAGGACAAGGCGGTCGCTGGTTATGGGCCCGAATGTTCTCAACCGGGTGCGAAATTGCTTTGCATGATTGGGCAGAATGGCTTATTATTCAGTCAGACAAGCCGATACAGCGGAATAGAAGTATGTTTATGCCATTCCTGGGTCCGAGTGATCAAAAAAAGGACGAAATCGTCTTTGTTTGGTGATTTGCTAAGATTATGGCATAGTGCTAAACGGCTGTTTGCGAAAGAGATGTAGCGGAGTAAGACGGTCATGTTTGGTTTGTATCGTGGACAATTTTGCCGAAAAAAGGTGGATTTCCACGAGAATGGTCTTGACAGGCGGTCTGCAGACTGCGTTCCATATATATCTAACCTTGTGCTTATGAAAACTCGGCATTGGATATCGACACCTCGGTCATTGCGACCGGGCACCGGTACTTACGGAACTGGAGATTTCGGCATTTTTCAATCCTGGAGGAAGCATGGCTGAACGCATTGCACCGTTTCCCAAAGCCGAAGCGGAGCTTCGCGCGGCGTTTTGGGAGCAGGTAAGCAGCTTTCCCGATGGCCATAAAGTCACGAATTGCATTCAATGCGGGACCTGCACCGGCACCTGTCCCGTGTCGTATGCGATGGATATCACGCCGCGCCAGACGATTGCGCTGTTTCGCGCCGGTCTTCTGGAAGAGATTCTGAGAAGCCGCACCATCTGGCTGTGCGCCTCATGCTATTCGTGTACGGTGCGTTGTCCGTCAGGGATCAAGATCACCGACACCATGTACGCGCTCAAACGGGTGGCGATGGAGAAGCAGATTCACGCCCCGCACTTCCCGGTGCACACGCTGTCCAAAGCGTTTGTGAAAAACGTGTACAAATATGGCCGCAATTATGAACTCGGACTCGGCATCCGGTATTTTTTAAAGTCCAACATTGTGAAATTGTTCACGTTGTCGGGCTTCGGGCTGACGATGATGCGGCGCGGGCGGCTCGGCCTGCTGCCCAAAAAGATCCGGCGCGTCAACGAAGTACGTGCCATCATCAACCGCGCAAACCAGTTTGAGGAGATCTGATGTTGGAATACGCTTACTATCCCGGTTGCAGTCTTGAATGCACCGCGGCGTCGTACGACAAGTCGATCCGCGAGGTATTCAAGGCGCTCGGAGTCGGCCTGAAAGAGATCGAGGACTGGAATTGCTGCGGCGCGACCATGTATATGTCGGTGAAGAAGATCGTCGGCTATGCAATCTCGGCCCGGAATCTCGCGCTGGCTCAGAAGATGGGAATGGACATCTGCGCTCCGTGCAGCAGTTGCTACACCATTCTGCGGAAAGCCAATCGGCATATTGAGTGGGAGCCAAAAGAGCGGGAAAAGATCAACGAAGCACTGGCTGCCGCCAATCTGTCGTACGATACGACAATCGCGATCAAGCACCCGCTCGATATTCTCGTCAACGAGGTCGGACTCGATGCGATCAAGGCCAAAGTGGTCAGACCGCTCGACGGCATCAAGGTCGCGCCCTACTACGGCTGCCAGATTGTCCGCCCCCACGGACAATTTGATGACGTCGACGATCCCGTGACGATGGATAAACTGCTCAGTACTCTCGGCGCCGAGCCGGTATACTATCCCAGCAAGGTGCGATGCTGCGGCGGCATGCTGATGACGACACAGGAGGACATCGCGCTCAAGCTCAACAACTGCCTGCTGCAGGCGGCGGCCGACAACGGGGCCGACATGATTGCCACCGCCTGTCCGCTGTGCGAAATGAACCTGGAAGCGTATCAGGGGAAGATCAACCAGCGGTTTGGAACGAAATTCAATATTCCAATCGTATACTTCAGCCATCTGGTCGGTGTGGCACTCGGCATTTCACCCAAGGCCATGGGAATTGATTCCCTGATCATTCCTCCAACCAAGCTTACCGCCAAAGCTGAGGGGGTACGCATATGAGTGAAGAGATGAAAGCAAACTCCCCGAACGGCGAAATCCGCATTGGCGTCTATGTCTGTCACTGCGGATCAAATATCGCCAAGACCGTTGATGTAGCGCATATCGCGCAGCAATGCATGAAACTGCCCGGCGTGGTGGTTGCCCGCGACTACAAGTTCATGTGCTCCGATCCCGGACAGGAACTGATTCGCAAAGATATTCAGGAGCACAAACTCAACCGGGTCGTCGTGGCGGCATGCAGTCCGTTGATGCACGAGCCGACCTTCCGCAAAGCGGTCGAGGCCGCCGGGATGAACCGGTATTTCTTCGAGATGGCCAACATCCGCGAGCAGGTGAGTTGGGTAACAGTAGAGCCAAAAGAGGCCACCCGCAAGGCGCACGCGATCCTCAAAGGCGCGGTGGCGCGGGTCAGCTTGCATGAGCCGCTGGAAATGCGCCGGGTTCCGATAACCCGCCGGGCGCTGGTGGTCGGAGGCGGTATCGCCGGAATCGAGGCGGCATTGCAAATGGCCGATGCCGGATTCGAAGTGTATCTGGTGGAGCGAGAGGCCTCGGTGGGCGGCCACATGTCGCAATTCGATAAGACCTTCCCGACACTCGACTGCGCCGCATGCATTCTGACGCCCAAGATGGTATCGGTCGGCAAGCACCAGAATATCCATCTCATTACCTGGGCGGAGGTGGAGGAGGTCAAGGGGTATGTCGGGAATTTCAAGGTGAAGATTCGCAAGAAACCACGCTATGTGGACGTGGCCGTCTGCAACAGCTGCGGAACCTGCATGGAAGTCTGTATCAGCAGACCGCTGCCCAAGTATCGCCGCATGAAACTCGGTGGTCGCGTGTATCGCGAGGGACGACTACTGGATGTTCGCGACAAGTACATTCTCGGACCGAAACACGACCTGACGGTCCTGACCGGCGCCCAGCCGATGCCCGAGAACGTGCTGACGCCCGAAGAGGAAGGAATTCAGGTATGAATACATGCCCGGACAAAGATTACCATCTTGAGGAACGCATCACCGAGATTGTTAAAAGCTACGGCGCCAAGCCATCGGCCCTGATCATGATCCTGCAGGACGTGCAGAAGCACTACCGCTATTTACCGCGCGAGGCCATGGAGATGGTGGCGAAGAAGATGCGTTTGCCGCTGGCCCAGATATACGGAGTGGCCACTTTCTACCGGTCATTCTCCCTGGAGCCGAAAGGGCGCAACCACATTTGCGTCTGCACCGGCACCGCCTGTCATGTGCGTCAGTCGACGGTGATTCTGGAGCAGCTTGAGCGCGATCTGAAAATCAAGGCCGGGGAAACGAGCGCCGACCAGGAGTTCAGTTTGGAGCGGGTAAATTGCCTCGGCGCCTGTGCGCTCGGACCGTTGGTGACTGCCAATGAAGTGTACTACGGCAACATGACGGTGGCCAAGATTGAGCGGATGCTTCAGGAGATTAAGAACAAGAAGCCGGCTGAAGAGCCGGTGGGAGAACCGGTATGAGCGCGACCAGAATCACCTCTCCCCATAAGCTTCGCGAGTATCGCGACAAGCTGGATCACGAGTTCGACCCGAACCGGACAGTCATCACGATCTGCGCCGGAACCGGCTGTCTGGCATGCGGCTGCAAAGCGGTGACCGACACGATCAGGAAGCTGGTCAAGGAAGAGCGGCTCGAGGAAACTGTGTCGATCAAGACGACCGGCTGCCACGGCTTCTGCGAACGCGGGCCGCTGGTGGTGATCGAACCGCAGGGAATCTTTTACCAGCGCGTGAAACCGGCCGACGTGCGGCTGATCCTTGACCAGACCATCAAGGGCGGCCGGATCGTTAACAAGCTATTATACCGCGACCCGCAGACAGGCGAGCATGTTCAGCACGCCAAGGACATTCCGTTCTACCAGAAACAGATGCGATTGATATTCGGCAAGAACGGGTTTATGGACCCGACTGCGATCGACGACTATATCCGGCTCGGCGGCTACGTCTCGATGGTCAAGGCGCTGACGGCGATGCAGCCGGAGCAGATTATCGATGAAATCAGGAAGTCAGGTCTCCGTGGTCGTGGGGGCGGCGGCTTCCCGGCCGGTAAGAAGTGGGCCTCCTGCCGCAAGGCGAAGGGTACTCCGAAGTACGTTATCTGCAATGCCGACGAAGGGGATCCCGGCGCGTTCATGGATCGCTCGCTGCTCGAAGGGAACCCGCACTCGGTGATCGAAGGGATGGTCATCGGCGCGTACGCAATCGGCAGTAACGACGGTTTCGTCTATGTCCGAAACGAGTATCCGCTGGCGGTCAAGAATCTGACAATCGCCATCGACGCGGCGCGTCAGATGGGTTTGTTGGGAGAGAATATTCTTGGCACCGGCTTCAATTTCGATATCGAAATCTCACGCGGCGGCGGCGCGTTTGTATGCGGCGAATCGACTGCGCTTATGGCTTCACTTGAAGGGAAGATGGGTGAACCGCGCGCCAAGTACATCCATACGGTCGACCAGGGACTCTGGGACAAACCGACCAACCTGAACAATGTCGAGACCTGGGCCAATGTCCCGCTTATTATCGAGAAGGGCGCGGCCTGGTATGCGTCGATCGGCACCGAGAACTCCAAGGGAACAAAAGTATTCGCGCTGACCGGGAAGATCAACAACACCGGTCTGGTGGAAGTACCGATGGGCATCACGCTGCGCGAAATCCTGTACGATATCGGCGGCGGTGTTCCCGGCGGCAAGCGTTTCAAGGCGGTGCAAACCGGCGGTCCGTCCGGCGGCACGCTTATTGTGGAAACCAGGGATTTCGACATTCATGAGAGCTTGGTAGCCCACGGTGATGTGCAGGAAGACGAACACGCGATCAGCTTGCTTGATTTGCCGGTGGATTTCGACGAGCTGACTAAGGCCGGTTCAATGATGGGCTCGGGCGGCATGATCGTCATGGACGAGGATTCGTGCATGGTCGACGTGGCCCGCTACTTCCTGCAGTTCCTGCAGGACGAAAGCTGCGGCAAATGCGTGCCGTGCCGCGAGGGGATCACGGTGATGCTGGATATCCT
>PQAP01000069.1:0-2338 GCA_003105265.1 candidate division GN15 bacterium
GGACCAGGAAACGCAGTTTCATACATGGACTCCTTTCATCCATTTCATGACCCGCGACGGTTATCATGTATACATTTGCCGCAACAAATGGTGCCCCCAAAAATCGCGCCGAATTAAGGTACGCGGAGTCCGGTTTCGCTTTATACCCATATCCTGTCGGACGAAACGGATATCTCTTTGTCTATCAAAGGATAACGAAAAGGCCGCGCTGCAGCACGGCCGTTATCGCTATAGATTCTCGTGAGATGGTTATGGGCAGTTCGGCAGCACGTACCCGCCGCCGGTCAAGTAGCTCACCAGCGCGCTGAGGTCGCTCAGGTCAACTATGCCGGTCGCATTGACATTTGATTCGTTCGGGCATGGGAGTACATATCCGCCACCCGTGAGATAGCTGACCAACGAACTCAAATCGGATAGGTCAACAATGCCTGTATAGTTCACATTCCCCGTCGTGCCCGCGCAGCAGCAAGCATCGCCAATGCCATCGCTGTTAGCGTCGGCTTGCGTCGGATTTATGACAGTCGGGCAGTTGTCGACAGCACAGGTGTTCGTAGCGAATCCCGGATTACCAAACCCGTCGTGATCAGTGTCTGTGCAGTTATCACAGACATCACCGATTCCGTCCACATCAGCGTCCGCCTGATCGGCATTAGCGATGTTCGGGCAATTGTCGACTTCCGTCAACACACCATCGTGGTCAACGTCCGGCTCGCAGATATCGGGATATCCATCGCCGTCTGCATCCACAAAAGTTTGATCCGGGTTGTAAACGTTTGGGCAAATGTCGAATCCGGCGATAATGCCGTCACGATCACTGTCACGCGAAAATCCCCATATGAGAAGGAAAATGTTCCATATTTCAAGAATGTTGTCGGATGAGTTTGTGAGCACAATCACTCCAGTATTCTCAGACGGACTGCAGTACATGAAGTTCTTCGTGCCGGGAATGGATGTGCCCTCGTGCCCCCAGAACATCGGCGGACCTGCCGTCCAATTATATTGCCACCACCCGAGACCCAAATTAACGCCTGTGCCCGGAAACGCTTCCGTTCCAGGGTACTGTATAGTCATTACGCTATCTACGGTCGCGCTATCCAGAACGCGCGCCCCTCTGAACTTCCCATGTCCAAGAAACACAGACAGATGGTGTGCCAGCTGGACAGCACTTGTCCTGACCTGGCCGACAGGATAGATAGGACTACCCATATGTCCATAAGTAAAGAATGTGCTGCCCGAATAGCTGAGCGGTTGGGCAATATTGTTGGTATCAAGATACCGCAGGAACCAAGATGTCTCATTCATACTTAGCGGAGACCAAACGGAATCCTGGAAGTACTGCTCGAGCGTTATTCCGGTCACGTGCTCCATCACAACGCCCAGTAATGCGAAAGCGATATTACTGTACTTTCCGACCGCACCTGGTCGAGCGTTCAGAAAGACGCTTGGTGAATAGTTCGTTCCGGACATGCAGAGTCGATTGTAGAGGCACTCCTCCAATGGAATCGGACTGTCCATCCCATATGAAACTCCGCATCCAGTCGAGGCGTCATCAATGCTCGAGACATGCGACAGAATCATGCGTACAGTGATCGGAACGTCGGCGTAATACGGATTCCTGACCTGAAACGGAAGATAGTCGTTTACGTCCCCATCCAGATTAATTTGGCCGTGCTCCCAGAGTTGGAGTATACCTGTAGTCAGGATCGTCTTTGATATCGAGGCCAGCTTGAAAAGCGTCGTGTCGGCTACCGGCACTGTCTGGGCAGCATTTGCAAATCCATAAGCCCCTTTCCAGACGACACTGTCCCCAAGTACAATAGCAGCGGAAAGCCCGGAAATGTGGAATGCTGCAATCCTGGCCTGGATTGCAGAATCCAACTGTGCCGCGCTCAATACTGGAGTATTTGCTGAAAGCGACCAATCAAGTCGCTGTATCCCCATATCGTCAGATGCTTCGTCAGCCACAATTTCGTGCGACATTGCAAGAACCGCGACTGCAATTACGCCGACAATCATTCGATTCATACGTTCTCCTCCAAGTCGATTTGCCACGAAAGGAATGGTCCTGTGACCGGATTGGTATTGCTATGTGAGATCGAAGATGTCGTTCCCGTGCTCTTGAGAAAGTGTGCTCTCCGCCTGCCCCGGTCTTTGGCGCTCATCCTGGGTGGCGGTCCCTGAAGCACCTGATGATCTATTTACAGTATAGGTAAACCGGGCAAATTTGTCCACGTGAAAGTTAGGTAAGCGGCTTGCTCCCAATCTCTGCCCGGCAAAACGAAAAGGGCCGCGCTGCAGCACGGCCCTTTCACAAAGCAAGTTGCCCTTCCTCAGGTCA
>PQAP01000069.1:2757-11736 GCA_003105265.1 candidate division GN15 bacterium
CGAACTCAAGCCCGAAGAGGGGGCCAAGGGCTGCCACAAGTAGCGTGCCAACCAGACAGGCGGTTGATCCTTCAACCGACTTCCGGCCAAAGCGGTGACGGCCGTAACGGCGACCTATGATAGCCGCAAAGCTATCTCCCACAATGATAAAGGCGAGCGCGGCAATCGCAATCGGCTTGGCGTAGAGGCCAATTGTAAAGCAGGATGAAGCCAAAATATAGGTAGCGCCGGTGAAATCGCCGTTCTGCTCATGCTGACGGATCATGCGGCCAATGACCGGTCGGCCAATTTTTTCCCACAATGACCAGTGGCGCAGGCGGGAAATGTCGATCAGGACCATGGCCAGCGTAATGGGGATCATGATCGCCAGCGCCTCCCCCTTGCTCAAACCGAGAAGAAAATACCCACCGGGAATGACCAGCGCCCCCATGTGAGTGGCCTTTCGCGCCAACTCCTGGCTGAAACTGATCTGGCCGTCGCTGTCCCGGGAAGGCGCGCCGTTCATAATCACTTGGTGCGATACGACACCGGCTCCAGAAAGATCTTACCGATGCTGCCGGAGTACTTGAGATGAAAGCGTTTGCCCAAATCCGCCAGATGCTTCTTCATCTCATCCTTGCGATACTGCTCGGTGAATATCTGCACGATATCGATGCGGGCATTGGCGAGTGACTTTGAATCAGTATGGTCCAGAACCTTGATAATATGGTAGCCGTATTTGGACTTGATCGGCATCGAGACTTCACCAACCGGCGTGCCGTACGCAGTCGTGTAGAACGCCGAATCGACATCGTGAGGTCCGATCTTACCGAGATCCGCCAGCGCCTCCCGGACACCGGGTTCACCGGGATAGTATTCGCGGGCCAACTCCATGAAATCGACCCCGGCCATGGCCTGATCTCTCAGAAACAATGCGGTCGCGGAATCCTTGGTGACGATCTGCTGCACGGTCAGCGGCTTGTCCACGAGGAACTGCTTCGGGTGTCGTTTATAGTAGTCGGCGATCGCGGAATCAGATGGCTGCCAGTTGCGATCGTACCATTGCCTGATCAGCAGCGCCTTGGCAGTCGACTGATACAGCAGATGCTGCTGCGCCTTGATATCGGGCAGCGTGTCCAGACCGTCCCGCCGGGCTGCCTCGACAAGGAGCATGCGGTTCACGAATGACCCGATAATCGCCTTCTTCATGTTCGCCGTGGTATTGTTGACGCGGAAACGGCTGCGATAGGCGTCATCCATCGTCTTGATCATCTGAACATCGATCGTGTCGGTACCGTTGACGACCGCCACCCAGAGGGAATCAGGGATAAGCAGGACATCGGTATCCAGCACCATTTCGTTCGTCACGACGTCTACGCCTTTGGAAAGTGAGTCGGTGATGGTCTTGAGCATCGCCGCCTGACGTTCGTTGAGGAGGGCCTGTTTCACCTGCTCGTAGAACATCGGGCGATCAATCGGCGTGAGCCCGGCGGCCAGATAGTCCCCCATCATGAGAATATGCCAGCCATCGGGGTCGCGATACGGTTCGGAATACTGCCCCGGTTTGAGGGCAAACAGCACGGAATCGAACGGCGGCCGGTACACGCCCTTGGTCACCCAGCTCATCGCCCCGCCCTGGTTCTTGGTCATAATGTCCTGGGAATACCGCGTGGCGACTTCCTGGAACGACATGCCGGAATCGATAAGACGTTTGAGGTGATAGATATGCCCCTTGACTGCCTCTTCAAGCTGATCGGGCGTCATCTTCCGGTAGAGATTCGAATCCGCGCCGTTCTTGAAGGCAATCGGCGACGCCATGATATGAAATGCCAGCGCCTGCTCGCGGACCGTGAACATCTGGGGATGCGTCTTCTGGTATTCGATCACCTCGGCCGAATCGACCGTGACCGGCGAGATCACGTGCCGCTGGTAGTACTCGTTTACGAGCACCGACTGGTAGCGCGTCTTGTAGACCCAGTTATCCGAATAGTACTTGCCAAGGTTGAAACTATCGGCGGCAAACGCAGTAAGCGTGTCGAGGATCAGACTGTCCAACAGCCATTTTGCCTCGTTATCGGTCAGATATCCGCCTTCCACCTTGTTGCGGCCGTGGTACACCAGGTCGTAATAATCCCGGACGGTCAGCACGTATCCGTGGTCGGCGCGGGCAAGGATCGTCGAATTGGCCTGGGCGGTTTCCTTGTTGATGGTGGGGGGTTGACAGGCGCCAAGTATGAGGGCAATCGCTGTCGCTACAATTCCGAAGTAAACTTTGTTAACACTCATCGCTACCTACAGTTTGAAGGGCTGTAAGTTATACGGAAGAGCGACAAAAGCAAGCCGAAAAAGTCAAACCCGGGAGATTATGTGATGTCGCACAGGGGGATACGATTCCTGCGGCGCCAATCGCTCCGCGGCATATCGCTGAAAGACGATTTGAAAGCAGGTCCCCTTGCCCACCTGCGTGTCGAGACTGAGGTTCAGTTTCAGAGCGTTGCAGATGCGGTGCACAATCGCTAGCCCGAGCCCGGTGCCATGCTTCTTGGTGGAGAAAAACGGTTGGAACACCCTGGCCCGCATTCGCTCCGGAATGCCCGGCCCGGTGTCGCAGACCTGCAACTCGATCTGCCCGCTTGCGGGATCATCGGCGATCTTGAAGCAAACCGATCCCGGCCTTGCCTCGAGCGCCTCGCAGGCATTGATCGCAAGGTTCACCAGCACCTGTTTGATCAAGTCCTCGTCGCCGACAGCATAGACGATTGCGGCATCGGTCTCCAGCCGGATGGAGATACTATCATGATATGACTGATGGTGCCTTACGATTTCAATCACGTCGTTCACCAGATGGCAGAGCTCAATCTTGCTGTAAGTCGGACGGCCAATACGAGCGTAAGCGAGGAAGTCCGTGAGGATTCGGTTGAGCCGCGCCGATTCCTTCATAATGAGCTCGAGCAGGCGGGCGTTCTCGCCAGACAAGCTCCTGTCGCGACTCAGCAGTTCGACCGATCCGGAGATTGCGGCCAGCGGGTTCCGAATCTCGTGAGCAATCGAGGCGGACAATTCCCCGACGGCGGCCAACCGGTCGGCGCTCCGCATCTTCTCTTCCATGGCCTTGGCATCGGTCAGATCGGTGAAGATGGCGATGACGCCGCGCAGGCCGTTTTCCTCGTCGATAAGCTTGGAGATGGAAACTCCAAGTGGAATCGTGCCGCCGTCGGCGGTGGCGATGACGATTTCCTTACGTGGGGCCTCGATTCCGTGTCGGGCGCCGTCCATAAGACATTCGGCGAACTCCGGCATCCGGCCCGCAAAGACCTGTTCGCAGGAAAGGCCGCGCACTTCGTGTTCACGGTACCCCAGGATTCGTTCGGCGGCCCGGTTGAAGTAAATGATGTGGCCGCCGGAATCGATCGTCAGCAGCCCCGAATTGAGATGCCGCAGGATATCGTCCGTCTCGAGCCGCGCCTGGCGGAGTGCCATCGAGGTATCCGCCAGCGTACGGGCCTGGGCGCTGAGCCGCTCGGCCAGATACCCGGAGATGAAGGCAACCAGAAAGAAGATGAGAATGTGAACGAAGATCGAATAGAACACCAGGTCCTGCGTCATGAAGATCGTCTGCAGCGTCTGCAGGGTCAGCGCCGAGTTGTTGGCCACGGCAAAGCCCGCCCAGATGATGAACGTGTACACCAAGCTGACCAGCGACGCCGTGAGCAGAGTCCCGACCAGCCGGTATACCAGCGCTGCCGAGACGATGGTCAGCAGAAAGAGCGCTGAGAACGGAGAGTTGATATTGCCGGTCGCGTAGATAATGCCGCCCTCGAGGACAATCTCTGCCAGAAACTGGCAGCCGATCAAGATCCTCGAAAGAGCGGCGAGCGAGAACCGCCGCTCCAGAGCAATAGTCAGGACAAACCCGAGCGTGCAGACGGAATACGCGATGAGCGGCAGGTGCAGAAACGAAGGGAAACGGAGCCAGAACCCCACCACGGCCGTCATAATGACGTACGAGATGAGGCGCAGCGGAAGAAACCAGCCGAGCCGCCTGCGTCGTTCCTGTTGCTCCATAGTGAAAGCGGCGCCGTCGCCGGCGCCGCATTTCCTCACGTCTAATGGTTCCGTCGGGCAGGCCCTGCCGGCGCCTGCTTATCCGATTTTTCCGATAATGTCGAACATCGGCAGGTACATCGCGATCAGGATGCCGCCGATGATGGCGCCCATGAACACGATAATGACCGGTTCGATAATCGAGGTCAGCGCCGCCACGGCGTCGTTTACCTCTTCGTCGTAGAAGTCGGCGATTTTGTTGAGCATGTCGTCCAGACCGCCGGTCTTTTCACCGACGCCGATCATCTGAATGACCATCGGCGGAAACACGCCGGTCTCTTTCAGCGGTCCGGTGATCGTCTCACCTTCCGCAATCGCCAGCACCGATTTGTTGATGGCGTTGGAGACTACCAGGTTGCCCGATGTCTTGGCCGTGATCTCCAGCGCTTCAAGAATCGACACGCCGGACGCCAGCAACGTGCTGAGTGTGCGCGTAAACCGAGCGATCGAGGATTTGCGTATGAGCGTCCCGAGAACCGGTGTTTTAATCATGAACCGGTCGATCGCCAGCGCGCCGGCCGGCGTCTTCTTCCACCAGAACAGTGCGCCGAACGCGCCGATCAGACCGAGCAGCATGTAGATGTAGTTTGACTTCAGGAAATTCGAGATATCCAACACGACCTGGGTCGGCGCCGGAAGCTCTGAGCCCACGCCCTTGAACATGCCGGCGAAGACCGGCACGATGAAAGTTAACATGGCAATCGTGACGCCGGTGGCAACCACGACAATCACGGCCGGGTACATCATGGCGCCTTTCACCTTGCGCACCAGCTTGTCCGCTTTTTCACGGTAGACCGCCAGTCGTACGAGAATGGCATCGAGAGCGCCACCAACTTCACCCGCCTCGACCATGTTGGTGTAGAGCGGGTCAAATACTTTCGGATGGCGGGCCAGTGACTCTGAGAGCGTCGCGCCGCCCTGCACGCTGTCCTTGACCTGGGTGATGATCTTGCCGAATTCCTTGTTCTCGGTCTGGGTTGCGAGAATGTCCAGGCACTGGATCATCGGCAGGCCGGCCCCGATCATGGTGGCGAACTGGCGCGTGAAGCGGGAGATTTCGACCTTCTTGACGCCCGTGCCGATCTTGAACTGGATCTCGGCCGCCTTCTTGTTGATCGAGGTCACCAGAATGCGGTTCTGCCGAAGCACGCGTTCCATGTCTTCCTTGCTATTGGCTTTCATGGAACCCTGAACGGCAGCTCCGGCGAGGGTCTTTCCTTTGTATTCAAATACCGGCATGGTTAGCCCTTTCCTTCCTTATCGGCCGATCACGCGTAGGCCGGCGACTTCTGACGATTCAGCATTTCGCCGAGTTCCTGGGTATTGGGACTATAGTTCATCGCGTCGTTAATCGAGATCTTGCCGGCCTGGTACAGCTCGGCGAGCGACTGATTCATCGTCTTCATTCCGAATTTCTGACCTGACTGAATCATCGAGTACAGCTGATGCACTTTGTCGTCGCGAATAATTGCCCTGATAGCCGGGGTCGCAATCATGATCTCCAGCGCCATGACCCGGCCGCCGCCCACCTTGGGGATCAGCGTCTGGGACACGACCGCCTGAAGAACGAATGAAAGGTTCACCCGCACCTGCTCCTGCTGGTTGGTCGGAAAGACGTCGACGATACGGTTGATCGTCTCGGCACAGGAGTTGGTGTGCAGGGTGGCAAAGGCCAGGTGTCCGGTTTCGGAGATCGACAGCGCCGCCTCGATGGTCTCGAGGTCGCGCATCTCGCCGACCAGCACGACATCGGGGTCCTCGCGCAGCGCGTATTTGAGCGCAGCAGCAAAGGATTGCGTATCCGCGTATACTTCGCGCTGATTCACGATCGCCATCTGGTGGCGATGCAGATACTCGATCGGGTCTTCGACCGTGATGATATGCACGGCGCGCTCGCGATTGACTTTGTCGATGATCGACGCAAGCGTGGTGGATTTACCGGAGCCGGTCGGCCCCGTCACCAGCACCAGCCCACGCGGCAGCTTGGAGAATTCGGCGATGACTTTCGGCAGGCCAAGCTCTTCGAACGAGCGGACGTTGTACGGAATCTGGCGGATGGCGACCGCGACGTTGCCGCGCTGCATGAACATGTTGCAGCGGAAGCGGCTCATCTGTTCGACGCCGAAGGAGAGGTCGAGCTCGGAGTTCTGCTCGAATTTGAGCTTCTGCTTGTCGTTAAGCATGGAGTAGGCCAGCTTCTTTATCTGTTCGCCGGTGAGCGTATCGTGCTGCGGTAGTCGCTGCAGTTTGCCGTCGACACGCACCACGGGCGGAGAGCCGACTGTGAGATGAAGGTCCGATGCACCCATCTTCACCATTTGCTCCAGTAAATCACGAAGCATCATATGAGAAATCTCCTTCTGGTCGCCCGGACAGAATATTTATCCGCAAGTCGTTACTACATATATCGGCTGAGAGGCCGGAATCTTGATATAATTCTATAGGAAGCAGGGAGATAAGTTGCTGGGAGACAGCGAGGTCCGGAAGCGCAGACCGTCAGGAGCCGGTTACCGCGAAAACCTCTTCGATACTGATAAGGCCGTTTTTCATCTTGTCGACAGCGGCCATGCGCAAGCTGAACATCCCCTCCTCGATCGCCTTCGCCCGGAGTTCCGTATCCGAGGCTTTGGCCAGGATCATGGCCTCGATCCCGGGGGTAATCGGCATCACTTCGAAAATACCGATTCGACCGGATTTGCCGGTGTTGTTGCAATCGTTGCAACCGACACCCTTGAACGCCCGGATATTGCGAAGCAGGTCCTTCGGCACCTTCAGACTATCGACCTGCTCCGGCGTCAGGTTGATCTCTTCCTTGCAGTGCTGACAGATCTTGCGCGTCATACGCTGAGCCATGATGAGCCGAGTCGCCGACGCGACAAGATAGTACGGCACGCCCATGTCGATGAGTCGCGTCACTGACGATGGCGCATCGTTCGTGTGAAGGGTCGAAAACACGAGGTGTCCCGTGAGTGCCGCTTTAATGGCGATTTCGGCCGTTTCACTGTCGCGAATCTCACCGACCATGATGATATCCGGGTCTTGCCGCAGGAAGGATCGCAGCGCGGCGGCAAAGGTCAGGCCGATTTCCGATTTAACCGCGACCTGGTTGATCCCTTCAAAGTTGAACTCGACCGGGTCTTCGGAGGTCATGATGTTTACGTCTATCGTGTTGAGCTGCTGCAGGGCCGAGTACAGCGTGGTGGTCTTACCGGAACCGGTCGGGCCCGTCACCAGAATGATGCCGTACGGCATGTGAATGGCATCGGAGAATTTTTCGAGTTCCTGTTCCCGGAATCCGAGCTGGGTCATGTCGATCTTGAGGGCCATCGGGTCCAGAATTCGCATCACGACCTTCTCGCCGAAAATTGTCGGAAGCACGGAAACGCGGAGGTCAACCGTCCGTCCTCCCAGTTTGATCTTGATGCGGCCGTCCTGGGGCAGTCGCCGTTCGGAAATGTCCAGGTCCGCCATAATCTTGATACGCGACACGATCGCCGCACGATATTTGAACGGCAGCGGCGCCATCTCCTGCAGATCGCCGTCGATACGGTAGCGGACGCGAATGCGCTTTTCGTACATTTCAAAATGTATATCCGACGCCCCCATGCGGATGGCGTCGCCGATAATCGAGTCGACCAGTTTGACCAGCGGTTTGTCCTGAATCGCGGACATCAGGTCGGATTCACTGGGGGACTCCTCGACCGAGACGACTTCGATATCGGAGTCTTCCAGTCCCTTGACGATTTCGGAGAGTCCGGAACTGTCCGTGTAGTAGGTTTCGATCGCCTTGTCGATCGCCCGTTCCGGCGCGATCGCCGGCTGGACATTGCAGCCGGTGATGAACTTGATGGCGTCGAGAACGTAAATGTTGTTCGGATCGCTGATCGCGACCAGCAGGGTCTTCCCCAGTTTCGAGATGGCGATGACTTTGAATTTGCGGGCAATATCCAGCGGAATCAACTTGACGATTTCGGGATTGAGCTCAATGTCGGCCAGTCGCAGGGCGCCAATCTTGAGATGCTTGCCGATAAACCCGGCCAGCTCGTCCTCGTTCGCCACCGCCCCCATCTGGACGAGGATGGTGCCGAACTTCTCCTTCTTCTCCTTGGCGAGATTAAGGGCTTTGTCGGCCTGTTCCTGGGTGATTTTGCCGGCGCTTACCAGAAGAGCGCTGAGCTCAGTGGACATCGTGCATCCTATCCAATCGACGTGGCAGAAGGTATGTTTAGCGGCAGGAGCGCTGTGCTACGTACCTCTCCACCCCCGTTAGTCCTGGAATATGTCATCCAGCCGATCGTTGGCCATGGCCGCGAACTCACCCGATATCCCGGCCTTGTTCTGCGCTTCCGGTTTGCTCAGGATCTGCTCGAAAATCCGGGTCAGCTCCTGCGAAGTCTCCTTGGCGTACAGGCGCACCATGCCGATGGTCGTGCGATCATCGAAAATCACGACGAGAATGGACCGTTCGCCGACGATCGACATATGGATATGATCCTTTTTCCCCTGGTGGAAGAGCACCGAGAACTCGGGCTCCCCGACCAGTCGGGCGATCTCCTTGGTCGACGCGAACGCGCCGGCCAGCAGCGCCGCGAGCGCGGTGGTATCCAGCGAGTGCGTGAACCCCTGACGCGTAATCAGGTGTCCGTCCTTGTCCACCAACAACGCGCACTTCGCCTCCGCTCCTTTCAACATCCGAGTAAGAAGAGCATCGATTCGCGTGATCTCTTCCTCGTAAATGATAAGGGCATCATCCGACATTTAAGACCTCCTGATCTTCATTTTATGCCAAACAAGCGCTTGAATAACCCGCGCTTCTTCGGCTCGACCCGCCGTTTCAGCGAGGGGGCCATCTGAGGCGAGTGTCCACGACGTGTTATATCTTCATTGTTGGGTGAG
>PQAP01000069.1:11811-16515 GCA_003105265.1 candidate division GN15 bacterium
GGGCGCGCGACGGGAGCCGGTTCCGAACCGGGATACGGGCGATAGGGCGAGGCGGGTGAGGTCGCGGTGACGGCCGCCGGTGTCGTATCGATGGCGATACGGCCGCTCGACGATGATCCTCCGTCAACCGTCAGGTGTTGCGGTTCCCGGTTGCTGACTACCGTCAGCTTCTGGCTGTCACCCGGTCGATCAAATGTCGCCGTTCCCGAAACCGGTTTCATGCGCGACGTTCCGGTGTTCTTGGCTTTATCAAGCACCATCTTGATAATCAACTTGAGCGTGTCGAAAACGCCGTTGCCGACAGTGGCGGAGGCCTCAAACGTCGGCCAGCCGCGTTTGTTCAACTGGGTATTCAACTGCTCGACGCTCATGACATTCGGCAGATCCCGCTTGTTGTACTGAATGATAACCGGAATTTCATCGATCGAGTAGCCGTACTCGACCAGGTTCTCCTCGAGGTTAAGAAGAGACTCGATATTCTCGTCCATCTTGTCGACCTGGCTGTCGGCCACGAAGACGATCCCGTCCACGCCGCGCAGTACCAGCTTGCGCGTGGCGTTGTAGTAGACCTGGCCGGGGACCGTGTACAACTGGAATTTGGCGGTGAAGCCGTTGATACTCCCGATATTGATCGGCAGGAAATCGAAATACAGCGTGCGGTCGGCTTCCGTCGCCAGCGAAATCAACTTGCCCCGGCTGTTTTGCGGTACTTTGGAGTGGACATACTGCAAATTGGTCGTTTTCCCCGACAGCCCGGGGCCGTAGTAGACGATCTTGCAGCAGACCTCTCGCGATGAGTAGTTGATCGAAACCATATTCTGGTTCGGTTCCTCGTCTTTTCCGTTTACGCCACTGTTCTCAGCCGGTTCACGGCGTTCTTAATCTCCAGCCGGATGAGCCCGATGTTGACGTCCTTCTCAGCCGTCACCACCAGAATCCCGATCCCGGCGTCGGTGAAAAACAACTTGGCCTCGTCGGCTTCGATCGTCACCTGGGACAGCGGACTGGTNCGAAGACGATCCAGCGATTTCTGGATGTTGGTCGTNATTGACGCNGCCAGCGCGCCCACCGTGTCTCCCTCGAGACCGGATTCGAGATCGGACGCGATGACNATACCGTCGTTGCCGACCACCATCGACCCGGTAATCCCGGGCGTCTTGTTCAGTTCATTGAGTATCTGATACATGTATTCTCTCCGCGTTGCTTTCCTGCCCTGTGCCGAACCGCTCGGCCACGTATCGTTTGACCATTTCCATGGCCTGGTTAAATCTGATCTGCAGTGATTCATCGCTGTGCCGCTCGGCCACCACCATGAGACTGAACATCGGTTCGCGCGCCAGCAGAATGCGCGTTTCCTTGAGCATCACGTCCAGTTTTTCCGGCGTCCCGAGAGAGCGGGTGGCGCGATTGAGCACCCGGCGATTGGCGTCGAAAAACAGCAGCGCCAGCGGCGCCCAGTCCTCCGACTCGATCGCACCCCGCTTGAAATTCGACAGCAGCAGCCCTTCGTTGTCGACGACTGCCGCCAGGTAGACGGACCCATGCTCGCCGATATAGCGGGTAGCTCGTTCGAAACCGTTCAGTTCCGCCGGCGACGTCGTCGTCCCCGGCTCGTGCGACTGCACATAATGGCGGCGCGCCTCGGTTTCCGGCTGCGGGCGCGGCGCCTGAGATTCGGTATAGACGCCTTTCTCACGCGAGACGGAGATCGACGTCAGCCCCGACGGCGATGTTTCCCGGGTCGGCGTGAATTCCCGCTTTTCTGGCCGGGTTGCTTTCCGCTCCGATTTCGACGGCGCGAAGAATTGACGGACCACGAACGGAGTTGCTATCGTTTGCAGGAGCACTGCCGGCAGATAACTGAAGACGCCGAATTGCATGGCCGAGGACCAGCCGACGGAAAAGAAGAGCGCCACGCCGCACGCGAACAATACGCCAATGGAATAGCGGTACAAAAGACAGACGCCTGCCGTCGACGCCGCCTTTCCTAACGACACCTCCCGTCCCATCAGCAGCGTCATCACGACATAGTACGCCGCTTCCAGCAGCACCGTCAGCAGCGACCCTTTGGCCAGCGGCAATCCAAGTTGCTCCGGGAATACCAGCAGCGGGATGACCAGCAACAGGAACGATGCGATCAGCACACCGGCGCCCGCTTTAGACGATATTGTCATACTCTTACCTCACACTTCACGCGTGATATCGCTCCACCAGGGCCGGAATTCTCGTCCGCAGCGTCCCCAGATTGATCTTGCCGTTGCACACGAATAGAAACAGGCCATCGCTCTTCCTGAGCAGATATAGAATGGGCATCTGCGTTTCGATCATCAGCGCGTTCACCTTCCCGAACGAGAGCTTGACCAGTTCCAGATCGAGGAACTTGCTGATCTCGGTCATACCGGCCGCACAGGCATGAGCGTCGAGCGCCGCCGACCATTCACTTTCGGCAACCAGTCCCTCGTTGTTGAAGAAAAGCGCCCCGTCGACATCGGGCAGTTGGACTGCCGCCTTGACGATTTCACTCGCGGTCAGGTGCTCGGCCGAACCTTTGACCACGGCCGCGGAGGGCCGCGGCGCTTTTGCCGAGGGAGTCTCCGACAGGTGGACCGGTGCCGCAGGCGTGCGCCCCTGCGATACCAGGGCCTGCTCCTGCGGAATGCGCAGTGCGATATCCAATAACTTCTTTATCTGATCATTCTTCGGATCGCTTTGATGCAGCTTGCGAAGCAGCTTGACCGCGGCGTTGAACTCGCCCCGGTAGATGTGAATCTCCGCCAGCAGCAGCTCGACCGCCCGGCTGGTCCCCTCAATCTCTATGGCCTTGTTGATTTCGGTCTCGGCCCAGTCATACAGCCCGCGATCCATGTTGATTTTCGCCATCACCACGTGTGCGGAACCGTACGACGGATGGACGCGGAGACCGTTCTGGCAAACGTGAAATGCCTTCTCCAGGTCTCCCTGCTTGCGATACGCTTCGGCCAGCGCCGCGAAAATCTGCGAATTGGGATCGGCCTGAAGTATCTTCTCGCACTTCACGATCCGATCGCTGATTTCGCTCGCGGAGGTTATGGAATCACTCTTTGCAACCATAAACTGGGCAATCAATTAGCGTGGTTAATATTTTTTCTCGCGCTAATAATAATCCGCACAAAAGGTTATGTCAACTCAAATCACGTCAACCCAGCACTCGTTTGGTGTCGTATAGGCCGTACGCAAAGAACGCCGACATCAACATCATGAGCACCGGCATAAGGTAGCGGTTGGCGGGGATAACCCCGAACCCGACCAGAATCACGATAATCTGGCTCAGCGCCAGCACGCCGAATCCGATCGTAAACACCAGCCAGCTGCGACTCAACTGTCCACCGCGCACGAGCATCAGCACCTGGATGCAAAACACGACGCACGCGACCGCACTGGCGAGCACCACAATCGTCAGCAGCAGCGGCGGGGTGCTGTTGACCGCCACCGGCGTCTCGATATCCTGGGCCGCAGCGACACCCGGCAGCGCCGCGAGCAGAAATGTAAATAGGTATTTCATGTTTATCCTCTTACAATTTTCACAACTTTGTCGGCCCGTTTCAGCGTACCGTAGAAATTGTCTTCGATCCCGAACCTTTGCACCAAATCCCGTCGCTGCGACAGCGGGTAGGCGATCTCTTTCTTGACGCGGTTGACGGCCTCGCGAAAGGCGCCGATCCCGAGCATGTCATAGACAAACACCAGTTGCTCCGACAGCATCCGCTCCAAGCTGCTCATGATCATGTAGTAACGCGTGGCTTCCGGAAGCGCGTTGACCGCGCTGAGAAATTTGTCGAACTGCGGCATCAGTTCGGAAGTCGGATCAACACCCGGGAAATAGGTGAGCAGGCCGTTACGGTACTGCGCCGAGAACGCCTGGAACTGTGTGTTTTCCTCCCCCAGCATCTCTTCCATGTATGTGCGCAGGCGATAGAAGCAATTGTTGTACATGTAGAAGACNAGCGACAGCGCNACNTCGGTCTCATCCTCCTGCACGGTCGGCTCCGGCTCGCGTCGACCGGCNACCTCGATCAGCCCGTTGACAATCAAGCTGTAGATTGAGCGGCAGGTGACGAACTCACCCATCGGGGAAACGTCGATCAACTGCGGCACAGTCCTCTCGCCATTGATGAGCGACAGGATGCGGAACTCGTCGATGCTCAGAACGATCTCTTCCTGCGGTGACTTCGGCGATTTGCACATGCGCAGCAGCACGTCGTCGGGCGGCAGCACTTTCTGGATCTCGAGCCACTCGTCGATACGGCGCGTTCCTTCCATGATCACGTTCATGGTGTTCAGTTCGATCAGGAACGGCGCATTTCTTGGAGCGGCGTTTTCCTGGAACGCAAACGCCCCTTCCTTCCACGAGAAGAGGTTATAGACGATCTCTTCGATCTGCATCTTGAGGCAGGCGGCGATCTCTTCCTTGTCGAAGAGATTCATGTCGATGAGGGTCGTGCCGAGTTGTCGGCCGGTCTGCTTGTGCAGGGTAATCGCCCGTTCGAGGTCGGTTTTGGAAATCTTTCCCCGTTTCAGCAGCATATTCCCCAGCAGGTCTTCGGAGCTGTTGACCGAGGAGGCAAAAATGATATTCCCCTCCTTGAACGCCACTTCCTTCTGGCGCGCCGAGGTCTTGCACTCCAGAATCCCGGTTTTCTTCCCCGTGGCAAGCAGTTGGAGAAT
>PQAP01000070.1 GCA_003105265.1 candidate division GN15 bacterium
ATGCTGCTGTTGATCGATAACTACGATTCGTTCGTCTACAACATCTATCACTGGATTGATCTCCCGGAGGACAGAATCCGTGTGGCCAGAAACGACACGACATCCGCCGAACAACTGCTGGCAGACCACTCCGTTAAGGCGATCATCCTCTCCCCCGGCCCGATGGGCCCTGACAAGGCGGGAATATCCAACGATCTCGTTCGTTTGGCCGCCGAACGCAGTATTCCGCTACTCGGCATTTGTCTTGGATTTCAGTGCGTCGGGCAGGTCTTCGGATGCAAAATTGCACAGCATCCGATACCGACTCACGGCAAGCCGAGCGAAGTCGAGCTTTCGCCTAATCCTCTCTTTGACAATCTTCCGCCGCGCATAACTGCCGGACGCTACCATTCGCTCGAAGTGAGTCGCGACGGTTTCAATCATGATGACCTTGGAATTATCGCGCGACTCGATGACAGCACCATCATGGGGGTGCAGCACCGGAAGCATCCGATCTACGGCCTGCAGTTCCATCCCGAATCGGTGCTTACCGGAGATAACGGCAGAACAATACTGAACAATTTCGCACGCTTGAGCGGGTTGCGCTGATGCCATTTACGATTATTCCCAGCTCAATTCGCGAACCTTTTGCATTCTACAAACGGCTTCGTGTGACCACGTCTCACACATGCTTTCTGGAAAGTCTCGGAGACTTAGATTCCGGCTCTTCGCGCTACACCTTTGTCGGCGCCCTGCCTGCCGAAATCCTGTCCGGGACCGGAGATCAGATAGTTCTGACAAATCTTCACGACGGAAAGAGTGCGAAGGTTGCCTCCTGGCTCGACGTACTCGATTCGTGGTGCCGGATTTCAAACGCCATCGACAGCGCCAGTCCGCTACAGACCGGCGCGATTGGGTATATCGGCTATGACGCCAAATACGAATTCGAGCGGCTGACCCGAAATATCGAAAGCGACATCAACCTGCCGGACATCTATCTGGTTCGTTACGACGCAGTACTGATACATGATCGCACGACCGGGAAATCCCGCTGGGCGGTTACAGGCAGGTGTGAAAATCGTATTCGAGAGTTGGAGCAATTGGCCAATCAACCGGCTCCCGCTGAGACCGCCCCGTTTACCCTGCAAAGTGAACTCAATGCCGATTTCACGCTCGATGGCTATCTCGATTCCGTTCACAAAACAACCGACTATATTCGCGCCGGAGATATCTTTCAGGCGAACATCACTGGACGGTTCAGCGCTCGGTACCATGGTAACAT
The DNA here is from genome assembly GCA_003105265.1 of candidate division GN15 bacterium. Classification (GTDB taxonomy): domain Bacteria; phylum Zixibacteria; class MSB-5A5; order GN15; family FEB-12; genus FEB-12. Next base: position 1,262 of record PQAP01000070.1, read on the forward strand.
AGTTCATTTGTATGAACGATTGAGGCAGTCCACTCCGAATCCCTTCTTTGCCCTGTTCGATTTCCCGCAGCCGGTGATATCCACCTCGCCGGAACGCTTCTTCACCGTCCGCTCCGGACGCATTTCCGCAGCGCCGATCAAGGGCACAATCGAGTGTGTCGCAGATGGTGTCGATCAAAGAGCCGCCCTCGAACGTAGCGACAAGGACCGCGCGGAAAACATCATGATTACCGATCTCATGAGAAACGATATCGGGCGGGTTTGTCTCAAGGATTCGGTTCAGGTTGAGGCGTTGTGTTGTCTGAAACGGTTCAACAATCTGTATCACCTGGAATCGATTATATCCGGCACGTTGAGACCAGGAATTCGAATTTCCGACATTCTTCGCGCTCTCTTCCCCTGCGGCTCGGTTACCGGCGCGCCCAAAATTCGCGCCATGGACATCATCGAAGAACTGGAGGTGACGCGACGCGGACCGTATACCGGCGCCATCGGGTTCTTCGGAAGCGGCGGCTGGATCGATACCTCGGTGGCCATTCGCATCGTCTATTTCGACGACACCCGGCTGTTCGTCCACGCCGGCGGCGGAATCGTTGCGGATTCGACGCCCGAAGCGGAATATCGGGAACTACTCGCCAAACTGTCGGGAATCAGCCGTGCGCTCACCGGCTTCAAGCATGACCGATGAACTTTCCTCTTGTCCGAGTCGTTTCAGTAGTCGATACTGTGCGGAGTTTCAGGCCGAGTATCAGAACAGAGTGCCGTCAGGCGCCTCTGCCTGACGGCCGCACATAGAAAGTGAACTGATTCGCATATGCCGACCTACCATTACCGCTGCCGTAGTTGCGGTCACGAGTTTGAGGAGTTTCAGTCGATCACGGATGACCCGATCACGGTCTGTCCGAAATGCGGCGGTGAGACNCGTCGTGTNATTTCGGGCGGCGCCGGCATCATCTTCAAGGGCTCCGGCTTCTATATCACCGACTACAAGCGGAAAGGTTCTGCGGAGTCATCGAAAGAATCCTCCTCGTCCGGTGACAAAAGTNCAACCCCGCCCTCATCTCCCGGCAAGGAGAGTAAGTCGTAACGCGCGACTGGCGGTCACCCGAACATGAGCTCCGCCGACTTCGATCACCTGCGCNGNCAACTCGAGCAGCCGGACTCGCTGGTCACCGACTTCTCCGCCCACGAGAAATACACTCACGACGCCACCGAAACGACTTCCACCCCGGCAGCATTACTGCTTGCCCGGTCCGTCAAAGACATCAGAGCGGCAGTTCATTTCTGTCGAGAAAACAGAATTCCGGTGGTGCCCCGCGGCGCCGGGACGGGCCTGTCCGGCGGCTGCGTAGCATCGAGTAACGCTTTAGTGTTATCTACTGAACTTATTGCGTACCTTTCTATTGACATGGTTACACGAATCGCGTATTGCGGTCCGGGGCTGATGACCAAAACATTGCAGGATGAGGCCGAAAAACTTGGGCTCGCTTACCCACCCGACCCCGCTAGCTACACGGAATCATCGCTCGGCGGCAATGTGGCCGAGAATGCCGGCGGCCTGCGGTGCAAGCGATTTGGCGTAACCCGAGACTATGTTCTCGGGATAAAGGCCGTCCTGATGGACGGCCGGGAAATTGCCACCGGTATTTACTGCGAGGGACGTGGTTTCGGCCTGGGAGAGGTGATCATCGGTTCGGAAGGAACCCTGGCGGTCATCACCGAAATCGCTTTTCGGCTTGTCGGCAAGCTTGGACGCGGCACCACTCTGCTGGTGTCGTTCAATCGCCCTGAGGAGGCCGCCAGGGCGGTTTCTGAGCTAATCAGCGCCGGTCTCGTGCCGAACGTCATGGAATACATCGACGGCGGCGCAGCCGAGCTTTCTGCCACGTACGAGCACAACGACAGTTTGGGCGCGGTTGCTGCCCTGCTCCTGCTCGAAACCGCCCCGGAATCTGATGAATACCAGACTGATTTGATAGTCAAGGCCTGCCGGAGGAACGGCTGTTCCTCAGTAAGAGTCGAGAAAGATGCCGCCAAAGCCGAGCCGCTCTGGTCGATCCGCCGCAATATCTCCAACGCCTTGAAGGAAATGGCCGCGATTAGGGTTTCCGAAGACGTGGCAGTCCCGGTGTCGCGTTTTCCCGATCTGGTCGCCTACGTGGCCGAACGGAATGCGCGTAGTTCGTTGCGGGTCAACTCGTTTGGCCATGTCGGGGACGGCAACCTGCATGTCAATTTCATCTCCATGACCGGCTCAAATGAGGATCGTTCGGCTATCGGACCCGAAGTCGATGCCCTCATGGCCAAAACGATTTCGCTCGGCGGCACCATCACGGGGGAACATGGCGTGGGACTGGCCAAGCGGAAGTACCTGCCGCTGGAATTCGATCATCCGACTTTGGCTGCTATGAAAGCGTTCAAAGCGGTCTTTGATCCCGAGCACTTGCTGAATCCGGACAAGATTTTCTGATTATCGAAATTCCAATCCTGATTCGCAGCTTAACCACTTGACACTCTCAGGAAGCAATACTACTTTCGTCCCGAAATGTGAACACTTTCACAACTGATGTGGAGACGTCACCGTACCATTCAACATAAAAGGAGTTGATGATGGCCAAGACATTGAAGCAGAGACTGGCCGAGCAGATTCCGGCGCTCCGTGAAGAGCGCGCGGCGTTGATGCGCGACCACCGTGACAAAGTGATTTCGCAGGTGACCGTCGAGCAGGCGATCGGCGGCATGCGGGGTGTCAAAGGGATGGTGTGCGATACCTCGGTGGTCGAACCCGATACCGGACTCGTTATCCGCAATATCCCGATCAAGGACCTTACCGAAGCGATGCCCGAAGAGATATTCTGGCTGCTGCTGACCGGTGAGAAACCGACCAAGGAAGAACTGGCCGGTTTTCAGAAGGAGTTGAAGAAGGCAGGCAAGGTTCCGGATTACGTCTGGAAAGTGCTCAAAGCGATGCCCAAGACCTCGCACCCGATGGTGATGCTCGACACCGCCATCCTGGCGATGGAGAACGAGTCACTGTTCCGCAAACGCTACGACAAGGGAATGCCGAAGCAGGATTACTGGGATCCGATGCTCGATGACGCCATTCGGATTCTCGGTACCATTCACACGATTGCGGCCGGTGTCTACCGGATTCGCTACAAAAAGGGCGCACTGATTAAACCGTCTCCTAAGCTCGACTGGGGCGCGGATTATTGCCGCATGCTCGGCATCGACAATCCCAAGCTCAAGAAGGGCGAGAAGTTCAACAAGGAAGATGTGTACGCGATGATGCGCCTCTACCTCGTGCTCCACTCCGATCACGAGGGCGGAAACGTGTCGGCCAATACCTGCCACACGGTCGGCTCGGCGCTGTCTGATGCCTACTACGCGGTGTCGGCCGGTCTGAACGGCCTGGCCGGCCCCCTGCACGGACTGGCCAATCAGGAATGTCTTGGATGGATTCTCGAGACGATGAAGAAGTTCAACGGCGCTCCGACCGAAAAGCAGCTCGAAGATTATGCCTGGGAGACGCTGAAGTCGGGCAAAGTGGTTCCGGGTTACGGCCACGCCGTTCTCCGCATCACCGACCCGCGCTTCGACGCGTTCCGCGCGTTCGGTCACAAATATATGCCGAATGATCCGGTCTTCCTGACGGTCGACCGCGTATTCAATGTCGTCCCGAAGGTGCTCAAAGAGCACGGCAAGGCGAAAGATCCGTGGCCAAACGTCGACGCCGGTTCCGGCGCTCTGCTGTACTACTATGGGCTGAAGGAATTCCAGTATTACACGGTGCTCTTCTCGGTGTCGCGTGCGATGGGCATGCTGGCGCAGTTGGTGATCAATCGCGCGCTCGGCACGCCGATCACCCGTCCGAAATCAGTCAGCACCGAATGGCTGAAGAAGCAGGTGTTGAAAGTCTGATCGTCTGAGACTTCCAATTTGTTGTAGGGCGGGTCTGCTTCAGACCCGCCTTTTTCGTGGGCGGCAGATGTGGATGAGAAATGGAGATTGCTTCGTCGCAAGGCTCCTCGTAATGACGATTCGGACCTTTTCAACAGACCCCTTCGCGGAAGTCACACAGCCCGTCGACTGCGCTCAGGGTGAATTGCGGACCTGCCCTATTCTGTGAGCCAAGCCCGTCTTGGAGAGGTGGGTCACCCAGTCAATCTCAACTGCCCGCATTCATGCGCCAGATAGAGAAATTCAGTGCGGAAGCGAACGACAACCAGGTAATATAGGGGATCATCAACGTTCCGGCCGCAGCGCCCTGACGCCAGAAAGCCAGTGTCGTAGCCAGCACGAGGATCCACAGAATCGCAATATCGACAAACGCCAGACCCGGACGCTGTAGACCGAAAAACAGCCACGACCAGAGACCGTTGAATACGAGCTGAATGAGGAACAATGTCAGCGCAACCGGTGCTCCGGAATACCCTCCTCGTTTCCAAACAAGCCACGCGGCCACTCCCATGCTCAGATAGAGGAGCGACCAGACAGGTCCGAATAGATAGCCAGGTGGCGTCCATGACGGTTTTCGGAGCTGCGTGTACCATTCACCAGGCATGAACTGCGAGCCAACAAAGGCCGGGACAAAACTGATTACAATCCAGACCAGTAGAGAGATCATAGAGACAGACGTTTTCATTTCGGGCGCTGCTTTCGATTACACTGGTGCCCGCAGCTCTGCTGCGGGGTTATTATCTCAAAT
>PQAP01000071.1 GCA_003105265.1 candidate division GN15 bacterium
CGGTTCAACCCACCGTTTGCCAATGAATTAGTCGCACACCGCCGCAGGAATGGATTGATCCGGCGTGGTTAGTGATTTGCCGTGGATGATTAGCTGAGAACCAGCTGATTCGGAGGGCTACTTCAATCCTCGAAGCCGATTGAGCAGCACTGTTCCCCCCGAGAGCTGATTGACTACCGCTGACTTGTATCGCTCCAATCTGTACATGCGGCCTTGACCTAACTTGGCCTCGATACTCAGTTGAGTATCGAATCCGTAAACCGAGACTCGGCCGATCGTCATCGCCCTATCCTGTGCGGCCGGATAACGCGATACAAATCCCCGCTTGTAGCCGAATTCTTCCGCGGCCTCCACTACCCGGTCGTTCCAGCGCCCGAACGGATAGCTGATCGTGTCCACTCGCGAGCCGGTGAGATCGCTCAGGATATCTCGCGATTCTTTCAACTCCATGTCGAGACGGCGCGGGCTCAGGCCCGTCAGATCACTGTGCGTGTGTCCGTGCGAACCGAACGCCACTCCCTGTACGGCCAGCGAGCGGATGCTTCGCCGCTCCAGATGATTCAGTCGACACACGCGGTAGCTGTAATCCCACGTGGCCGGCTTTCCGATGAGTCCGGTCGGCATGAAGACGAGCGGCCGGATGCCGAACTGCGCCACCAGCAGTGGCAAGATATCGAGATAATGTTCGTAGCCGTCATCGAATGTGAATCCGACCGTGTCCAGCAGACCCTCAGATTGAAGCCGGCTTATCAGCCGAATCAGCCGCTTGGGCGAGAAGTTGGTCGAACTGAAGCTGAACCGGGAGAGAGATTTATGAAAGAGAAGATACCGCATGCCGCGCCCGTCACGCCTCCCCGTCAAATAACCTCCGACAGCGCTCCCTTGTCCACCGGTCCCAAGACGGTCACGGCTATCCTGGATTCATCGAAGATGCGGTTTGCCATTTCGCAGATGCCCGATGCGCTGACTTGTTCAATTTCGTGAATCATCTCCTGGATCGTCTGGAAGCGATCCATCATCAATTCCTGGCGCGCCAGACGGTTCATGCGACCGTTCGGCGATTCCTGGCTCAAGATCAGATGTCCCTTCATTTGTGATTTCAGCGTCTTTAGCTGCGACGGTGAAAGCTTCTGCTTTTTCATTTTCCGGAGTTCCAGCAGCACCACCGCCGTGGCCCTGGCCAGATTCTTCGCATCGGTGCCGAGATAGACGCCAAAAACACCGGCGTCACGGTAAAAATCATTAAAGGAATACACCGCATAGGCCAGTCCGCGATCCTCCCGGACCTTCTGGAACAGTACTGATGACATCCCGCCCCCCAGATAGGAACTAAGTGCCAGGATGGTCATCTTTTCCGGCCGCGCATACGGCGGCGCCGAAAACCCGAGGCACATATGCGTCTGCTTGGCGCGATTTCTCTCGATAAAGACGGTCCGGTTGGTGCGTCCATCGGCAAGCTGAGCCGCATCGGAGACCCCCGACGGAAACCGGAATTTCTGCTTAACCATTCGTACCAATTGGTCGTGGGAGATCGATCCCGACGCAGCTACTACTACCGAACCTGATCGGTAGTGTTCTTTCATGAACCGCAGCACATCCTGGCGCGTGAGCGCAAGGATGTTCTCCGGCGGTCCCATGATGGTCTGTCCCAGAGGATGTTCTCCCCAGAAGGTTTCGGCAAAGATGTCGTGGATCTTGTCGGACGGGTTATCCAATGCCTCCTTGATCTCCTCGAGCACCACCTTCTTTTCCCGCTCCACATGTTCGGCTGTAATGTTCGAATTGCAGGTCAAGTCGGCCAGCACATCGACCGCCGTCGGCAGATGTTCATCAAGGAATCTTGCGTAGAAGCAGGTTTGTTCGCGGGATGTAAACCCGTTCAACGAGCCGCCCAGCGACTCGAGCGCCGAGGCGAGGGCCTTGGCATCTCGTCGCTTTGTCCCCTTAAACAGCATGTGCTCGATAAAATGGCAGAGGCCGTTTTCGGCCTTCTGCTCATTCCTCGATCCGACATCTACCCAGACACCCAGCGCAACCGACTGCACACCCGGGATCTCTTCGGTAACGATCCTGAGCCCGTTGCGCAGGATCGTCTTCCGATAGATACCGCTCTTGTTCGCCGCTCGACGCGTCATTTCGTCAGAAGCGCCTTGCGGGACAGCCGGACTTTGCCGTCGCTGTCGATATTGATGACCTTCACCTCGATCCGGTCACCCACCCGGCAGATATCCTCAACCCGCTTCACCCGGTTGACATCCAGCTCTGAAATGTGCACCAGACCGTCGGTTCCGGGGATGATCTCGACAAACGCGCCGAAGTCGGTGACCCGGCGAACCACGCCGTTGTACACCTTCCCCATCTCTGGCTCTTCCACGATCGCCTGGACGCGCGCCAGAGCCGCCTTGCCGGCCTCAGCTGACACACTCGCGATAAACACCGTGCCGTCATCGGAGATATCGATCTTGGCGCCTGTCTCTTCGACTATCGCACGGATGATCTTGCCTCCGGGACCAATCACCTCGCCGATCTTCGACGGGTTGATCTTGAGAATCAGGATGCGCGGTGCAAACTCCGAGAGCTGATCCCGATGCTTGTGAATAGTGGCATTCATCTTGTCGAGAATGGCCAGTCGCGCCTTGCGGGCCTTACCCAGCGCCTGACGCATGGTTTCGATATCCAGACCGGTGATCTTGATATCCATCTGAATTGACGTGACCCCCACCGTCGAGCCCGCCACTTTGAAATCCATGTCGCCGAAATGATCCTCGTCGCCCAGGATGTCCGTCAGGATTACGACCTTATCGTTTTCCTTGATCAGACCCATCGCAATACCGGCAATCGCCGTCTTGATCGGCACACCGGCGTCCATGAGCGCCAGCGACGCGCCGCAGACGGTTGCCATCGACGATGATCCGTTCGATTCCATGACATCGGAGACCACCCGCACGGTGTACGGGAAGCTCGTCTCCGCCGGAATCACCGGCTGGAGCGCCCGCTCCGCGAGATTGCCGTGCCCGATTTCCCGGCGACTCGTGCCGCGAATCGGCTTGGTCTCACCGGTACTGAACGGCGGAAAGTTGTAGTGCAGCATGTAACTCTTGGTGGACTCCCCTTCCAGTTCGTCCAGTCGCTGTTCGTCAATCTTGGTGCCGAGCGTCACCGCCACCAGCGCCTGCGTCTGGCCACGTGTAAACAGCGCGGAGCCGTGAGCCCGCGGCAGCAGCCCGACTTCGCACGTGATGTCCCGAATGTCATCCGGCCCGCGACCGTCAATTCGGATGTTCTCACGGAGGATCATCGAGCGCATCGATGCCGCGTCGATTTCTTCTAGCACTTCCTTGATGTTCGCTTCCTTTTCAGGAAACGTCTCAGCCAGTGCGGTCAGCACCTCCGTCTGGAACTTCTTCTTCTCCGTGCGCCGCGAGTCCTTGTCCGCAATCCGATTGAACTTATCATACTTGGCGCCGGCCAATTCCTTTACCTTTTCCACGATCGCCGGGTCAATGACCGACTTTGTGTATTCGAACACCGGTTTGCCGGCCGCCGCTTTCAGCTCGTCGATTTTCGCCACGATCATTTTGATATGGTCGTGGCCGAACATCAATGCTTCAATGATAACATCTTCCGAAACCTCGCGCGCGCTGCCCTCGACCATTGCGATGCTGTCGGCAGAACCGGCCATGGTGATATTCAGGTCCGATTCATCCAGCGTATCTATTTGCGGGTTAATCACCAGCTGACCGTCGATTCGTCCGACCCGTACGCCGGCAATCGTCTTCGCTATCGGTATGTCGGACACTGCGATGGCCGCAGCGGTGCCGATCAGCGCCAGAACGTCCGTATCGTTCTTCTGATCGTGGGAAATGACATAAGCGATACACTGCGTGTCCCCTTTGAAATCATCGGGGAAAAGCGGTCGGATCGGCCGATCGATAATTCTCGCCGAGAGAATTTCCTTCTCCGACGGCCGGCCTTCGCGCTTGAAAAAGCCGCCGGGAATCTTTCCGGCCGCGTATGACTTCTCCCGGTACTCGACCGTCAGCGGGAAAAAGTCCTGCCCTTCCCTGGGCTCTGTTGCCGCGCACACGGTCGCGATTACCATTGAATCGGCGTAGCGAACTGTAACCGCGCCGTTGGCCTGTTTGGCCATTTTGCCGGTCTCGATTGTCATCATCCGGCCGCCAATTTCGAATTCTACTTTGTTTACCATAAAGAAATATTTCCTAACTAACTACGATATACACCAACTACTAACGCCGCAGACCGAGTTCGTTGACTACCGCGCGGTAGCTCTCGATGTCCCGATCCTTCAAGTAATCCAGCAGCCGGCGCCGCTGTCCGACCAGCTTGAGCAGACCGTGGCGGCTGTGGAAGTCCTTCTTGTGTGTCTTCAGATGCTCAGTGAGCATGTTGACCCGCTCCGTGAGGAGCGCGATCTGAACCTCGGGCGATCCGGTGTCTTTGTCGTGCAGCTTGTGCTGCGCGATGACCTTCGCCTTCTGATCCTTCGTTACGGGCATGTTGTTTCTCCTTTTTTCACTATCTCCAAAATGCTAATCTTGTCGGCTGCTATCTGCCGCACGAGGGCCTCGGTTGAGTCAAACCGCCGATTACCGCGAACGTAGTGCGTCGGGTAGACCACAATTTCCTGATCGTAGATGTCCCGATCAAAATCGAAAATATTCGCCTCCACGGTCACTCGTCGCTGCGGGTTGAAATGATTCTCGCCGATAAACATCATTCCGGCGAAATCCTCCGATCCGAGTTCCACCCAGCAGGAGTAGACGCCTTCCGGCGGCAGCAGTTTGTTGGCCCCGTACTTCACATTGGCGGTCGGGTAACCAAGCTTGCGACCGAGGCCGATCCCCCGTTCCACCGTGCCGTAGATCGCGTACTCGTGACCGAGCATGTGCAACGCTTCCTGATATTCCCCTCCGGTCATCAGCGTGCGTATCCGTGATGACGAGACCGGCGATCCGTTCAGCAACACCGGTTCGACTACGTCCACGTCGAATGCGAATTTCTCGCCCAGGCGACGCAGTTCACTGATATCCCCGGCCCGAGCGCGACCGATGGCGTGATCGTAGCCCACCACCAGCTTCTTCACGTGAATTCGCTCCACCAGGAAGGAGCGCACAAAATCCTCGGGCGACATCCGCATCAATTCCGGCGTGAACCTGACCACTATCACCGTGCCGTCGAAATACGACGGAATAAACTTCCATTTTTCCTCAAGCGACGTCAGCAGATGAGGCGCGCGGTCCGGCGACACCACCACCTTGGGATGTGGATCAAACGTGATCAGCACCGCATCCAGTCCGCTGGCGCGGCTGTCCTCGCGCACCCGGCGGAAAATCTCCTGATGCCCGCGGTGAATGCCGTC
>PQAP01000072.1 GCA_003105265.1 candidate division GN15 bacterium
GCGAACGGCGGCAGGTTCAGATACCTGCCGCTATTTGCCGAGGATCATCTCGACACCTATCGGCATCAACGCCACGCCGGGACAACGATCACGCCGCCCCGATGCCGATGAGTCCGTTGAGGACCTCGGTGACCAACCCCGGCAGTTCGTAAAGCGAGACGTTGGGTACTTTCGCTCGTCCTCATTGAATGCGGTGAGATAATTCACACGGCAGGTTACTTTTTCGTTTTGAATTCGAGAACGAAGGGAAGAATTTTGGCCGGGCGAACCCTGACGCGGCTTTGTTCGTATCCTTTTATGTAGTTGAATTCAGCCGACACGCTAAAGATGGATTTCGTTTCTCATGCGCTGTGGGGAGGGGTCTCCTTCGGGAGAAAGAACAGCGTGCGGTTTATGATGGCGGCCGGAATCTCGATTGCGCCCGATATCCTGACCGAGGGGCTCTTCATGGTCCTGTATTTGCTGAACATCGGCGGCATGCCGGGCTGGGAAAACGGGCATCCGAATATCACCGACTACCCCATGTTCGCGCAGAATCTATACAACGTCACCCACAGCTTGATTGTGTTTACCGTGACTTTCGGACTACTGTGGGGGCTATTCAGAAGACCGGTACTGATCCTGGGAGCCTGGGGGCTGCACGTACTGATCGACATTCCGACTCATTCCCTCGCGCTGTTTCCGACTCCATTCTTGTGGCCGGCATCCGATTTCAAGATTAATGGCATCGGCTGGGACCACCCGATGATCCTGATTACCGACGCCCTTCTCTTGATCGTCACCTACGCACTGTGGCTGTTTCACAGAGTCACGCACCGTCGCGCAACTCCTTAGCCGTTGACCTCCCAACCGGTGCTGAGAGCCGCACGGAAGGGGGCGGGCGGGAGAAATTGTTGCGTTCGGCCGGTCGGATGGGGGACGGTAAGTTATTGTTCTATCGCGCAATCGGCGGGCGGCTGGGGTGACAGGACTTTACGGATCCCGGTCAATACTCTCCATATCTTCGACCGTCGACTTTCTCAACCAATTTCGCCGCCGACCGGCACTCCGCCACGGCATCCGTGTTAAAACCAAATGAGAACGATTGTTCTCCAACTGTGTGACTGATCCGGGTGGAACCTTGATGTAAGGAGATACCAGATGAGTGCGGAATCAGTGTCGTCGGCTCTCATGTGTTCTCTGCTGAGCCGTCGCGAAGTTGCCGAGGGGACGATGGCATTCTATTTTGAGAAGCCATCGGGTTGGACTTTCAAAGCGGGACAATCAATCGACCTCACGCTCATCGATCCTCCGGAAACCGATGCCGAAGGCAACACCCGGGCGTTTTCGCTGGCCGGCGCTCCGCACGAGGATCATCTCATGGTGGCAACTCGCCTCAGGGATTCCGCCTTCAAGCGAACCCTCAGAACAATGTCTCTCGGCGGATCCGTCAAAATTGCCGGACCTTTCGGCAGCATGACCCTGCACAACGATGCCTCTCGCACCGCGATCATCCTGACCGGCGGCATCGGCATCACACCGTTCCGGAGCATGGTCTTGCGTGCCGCTCACGAAAAACTGCCCCATAGGATTATCTTGTTCAGTTCGAATCGTCGGCCCGAGGATGCCCCGTTTCTCAGTGAGCTTCAAGCGCTGGAAAAGGAAAACCCCAACTATCGCTTTATTGCCACGATGACCAATGCGGACAGGTCATCCCGGCCCTGGTCCGGAGAGACCGGATTCATTAATAAGGAAATGCTGCTGCACCATGCCAGGAGCGCGGTTTCACCGGTCTATTACGTAGCCGGTCCGCCGGAGATGGTGACTGCGATGCGCCGGATGCTCGACGAGTTGAATGTCGACGATGACAATATTCGCACCGAGGAGTTCTCCGGTTACTGATAGGCAGGATGTTTCGGTACCAACTAAGAGATTATGCACAGGGGTAAGGACGCTCATACCTGCGTAAGGCGGGGTCTTGTTCACGCATTTGCCTCGGAGTTCATCGGCACAGCCCTTCTCGTGCTGGTCGGACTGTCTGTCGTGATCGCCATGTTCGGCGCCGGCAGCCCGCTGATTGCACTGCTCCCCGATCCCGGGCTTCGACGATTGATTACCGGATTTCTATTTGGAACCACCGGGGCGCTCATTGCCGTCTCGTATGTCGGCAAAGTGAGCGGCGCTCATATCAACCCCATTGTGACCCTCGCTTTCTGGAAGCTGGGGAAGATGCGCGGATTGAATGTCGTCATTTATATATTTGCGCAGTGCGCAGGGGCGATCGTCGGCGCTGTACCGCTTCTGCTGTGGGGGAAAGTCGGGGGTAGTGTGGCGTTCGGCGCTACCGTCCCCGGTCCGGATTTCGGAATTTGGATTCCCCTCGCCGGCGAATTGATAACGACGTTTGCGCTGGTGATCGGGCTGCTTGTGTTCATCGGTCACCGGCGTTTGAAAACCTGGACGCCGCTGCTCTTTCCGTTTCTCTATGCCGTCATGGTCTATCTCGAGGCCCCGATCTCCGGAACGAGCACGAATCCGGCGCGGAGTCTCGGCCCCGCGGTCATCTCGGGGGAATGGCGCGGCTGGTGGATCTATTTTGCCGGGCCGATGCTGGGGGCCTGGATTGCGACGGAAATTCACCGACGAAGCGTGCTGCGGCGACTTGAGATTGAAGTGGCCAAGATCTATCACTTCGGACATGATCCCCACGGAATATTCCGCCACCGATCCGGACAACATATCGGCCGTGACCGGTATAAGGAAATGGGAATCGAGACAAAACGTTTTTGAGGAATAGCGCCTATGAAAGCGATTGCTGTCACGCCCGGAACAACCGCCATTCGTCTGGTCGAGCGCGAAAAGCCCGCGGTGAAATCAACCGACGAAATCAAGCTTCGAGTACTCCGCGTCGGGATCTGCGGGACCGATCGGGAAGAAGCCGCCGGCGGTCGTTGCGCGCCCCCGAACGGGAGCAACGAACTCATTATCGGGCATGAAATGTTCGGGCAGGTCATTGAGGCAGGGTCGGCTGTGAGCAAAGTGAAAGTCGGCGACTACGCGGTCTTTTCGGTTCGCCGCTCCTGCGGCAAATGCCCCGCCTGTCTCATGAACCGCTCCGACATGTGCTACTCGGGGGACTATCGCGAGCGGGGAATCTGGAAACTCGACGGTTATCAGGCGGAGTTCGCGGTTGATCGTGAGCAATATGTTGTCAGAGTCCCGACTGAGATTGCCGCGGTCGCTATACTCACCGAGCCGCTCTCCGTGGCCGAGAAAGCCATTGATGAATCCCTGAGGATTCAGGCATCGCGGCTGCCGGACGCATCATCCGCCGCCGACTGGCTTCGCGGGCGAAAGTGTCTGGTCGCGGGGCTGGGGCCGATCGGTCTGCTTGCCGCTGTGGCGCTTAAATTGCGGGAGGCCGATGTTTACGGTGTTGATATTGTGGATGAAAAGAGCGTCCGCCCTCAGTGGCTGGAAAAGATCGGCGGGAAATACATCGACGGTCGAGTGCTCACGCCTGATCGGATACCTGCGAGCATCGGCCCGATGGATTTTGTTTTCGAGGCCGCCGGCGTACCCGGTCTGGCGTTCAATCTGATCGATGTGCTCGCCCTTAACGGCATCTATGTGCTTACCGGTATTCCGGCGGGTAGCCGCCTGTTGAACATTCCCGGGGCGGAATTGCTGCGCCGGTTGGTGCTCGACAATCAGGTCATGCTGGGAAGTGTCAATGCCTCACCCGAACATTATCGCATGGCGGTCGATGATCTCGTCCGCGCACAGGCGCGCTGGGGCGATCATATCGCGGGTTTGATAACGCACCGCCACGTGTTCACAGACTTTGCGGCCGGTCTGCAGCACCATGGCGACGACGAAATCAAGGTCGTGTTGGAGTGGAGCACATGATACGGATAACTCAGGTAACTCATTTGGAGCCGATACCGGGAGCAGTCGATGAGTGAAACAATATCATACGCGTTCGGACAGCCGGGCATACCGCCACGATGGACATCGAGTGCCAAGAGCGGGATCGGGACGGCTATCAGCGGCTCCAGTCGTGTCTGGTTTACGCTGAGCCACGGCATCTTCAACGAAATCTACTATCCCCGCATCGATCAGGCCTGTACTCGCGATATGGGGATGATCGTTACCGACGGCAAAGCGTACTTTTCCGAGGAGAAGCGCCACGCTGCCAGCGTCATTGACTATCTGGAGCCCGCCATCCCGGCGTACCGCTTGGTCAGCACCTGCCGGCAGGGAAGGTATCGTCTGGAGAAAGAGATCATTGCCGATCCTACGCGCGATGTCGTGCTTCAGCGCACCCGCTTCGTGCCGTCGTCAGATGCTGCCGAATCATATTTGTTGCACGTGCTGCTGGCGCCCCATCTCGGCAACTGCGGTGCGGGAAATACCGGCTGGCTGGGCGACTACAAGGGAAGAAAGATGCTCTTCGCCGAACGGGGCGCGTTGACATTGGCGCTGGCCGCTTCCGTGGAGTGGAACGCACGTTCGGTAGGATTTGTCGGATTCTCCGATGGTTGGCAAGACCTCACTCAGCACAAGAAACTGTTGTGGCAGTTCGATCGCGCAGAGAACGGCAATATCGCGCTGGTCGGTGAATTAGACTGGCGGTCGGCCCGAGACCATACCTTTGTCATTGCGGTCGGCTTCGGAACCACGGCCGCCGAGGCCGGGCACCGTGTGAATGCCAGCTTGCTCGATGACTTTGATGAACTGAAGGCGCGCTATGTCCAGGGCTGGCGGGCGTTTTACAGCACGCTGCCAGGCGTTGACGCCGATGTGAAATCCACGCGCGACCTCTCGAAAATCAGCGCGATGGTGCTGCGTGCCCACGAGGCCAAACGGTTCCCCGGCGGCATGATTGCGAGTCTCTCCATTCCCTGGGGATTCAACAAGGGGGATGAAGATCTGGGAGGGTATCATTTGGTCTGGCCGCGCGACGCCGTGGAATCGGCCACCGGGCTGTTGTCGATCGGCGCCCACGCCGACGCGCGGCGGGTATTGAAGTATCTTCAGTCGACCCAGGAAGTCGACGGTCACTGGCCTCAGAATATGTGGCTGGACGGTACGCCCTACTGGTCCGGCTCTCAAATGGACGAGACGGCGTTCCCCATTCTGCTTGTTGACCTGGCTTTTCGTGAAAAAGCGCTTGAACCGAGCCACATTGAGCAGTTCTGGCCGATGATCCGCCGGGCGTCGCAGTTCATTGTCTGCAACGGTCCCGTCACACAGCAGGACCGCTGGGAAGAAGATCCGGGATATTCACCGTTTACGCTGGCGGTCGAGATCGCCGCACTTCTGGCTGCTGCCGATTTCGCCGAGCTGGCTGAAGAAGCACAGGTAGCTGTTTATCTTCGGGAAACAGCGGACGCGTGGAACGCGCATGTCGAGAGCTGGACCTACGTCGCAGACACTGATCTGGCCCACCGAAATTCTGTCAACGGGTACTATGTACGCATCGCGCCACCGGAGGTGGCAGAGGGAGCGTCGCCGAAGCACGGATTTGTACCCATCAAGAATCGGCCAATAGGCAGCAACCTGCAGGAAGCCGATTACATCATAAGTCCGGATGCGCTGGCACTGGTGCGTTTCGGACTGCGGGCCGCTGATGATCCGCGCATTCGCGACACCATCAAAATGATCGATTCACTGCTAAAGCTCGACACGCCGTACGGCCCGATCTGGCACCGCTACAACGCCGACGGGTACGGCGAACACGAGGATGGGCGACCGTTCGACGGCACCGGTATCGGCCGAGCGTGGCCGCTATTGAGCGGCGAGCGCGGGCACTACGAACTGGCCGCCGGGAAAATCGACGATGCCCTGACCTTGCTCAAAGCCATGGAGGGTTTCGCCAACGAGACCGGCCTGATTCCCGAGCAAACCTGGGACACCGACAGTATGGAGGAAAGAGGATTGAGATTCGCACGTCCGTCCGGATCGGCCATGCCGCTCGTCTGGGCACATGCCGAATATCTCAAGCTGCGGCGGTCCATCGCCGACCGAAAGGTTTTCGACATGCCCACTCAGGCCGTGCAGCGGTACCAGGTAGAGAAAGTGGAATCACGACTGGCCATCTGGCGCTTCAACCAGAAATGCCGCACGATGCCACCCGGGTGGAAGCTCCGGATTGAGACACTGCGGCCTGCCGTGGTTCACTGGGGCATCAATTTCTGGCGCGACACGAAAGATTCGAAAACGCGCGATACCGGACTGGGCATGCACGTGGTTGACCTCGATACCGGTAGTCTCGCTGCCGGAGACCAAGTCGACTTCACCTTTTACTGGCCCGATTCGGGAGAATGGGAAGGGAAGGATTTCTCAGTGACGGTTGACCGAAGTTGATCCGCTGCTCATACGGGGAGAAAACTGACTGCATCCCCGTCTCTTTGCGTTCTCCTGCGATTATCTGCGACTCAGAAATAAAACGGCGGCGCCGGTAGCAGACGCCGCCGCGGAACGCCCGACTATGCGGAACCTTGTGAGGTTGCACAGTCGGTTGGTGGGAGCGCGATTATTTCAGCAAAATCATTTCTTTTGTCTCTGCGTGTCTGGCCGCTTCAAGACGATACAGATATATTCCTGAAGCCACCTTCGCACCGTGATCGTCGGTGCCGTCCCATATCACCCGGTGGGTTCCCGCTTCCCGGGTTTCATGTAACAGCGTACAGATCCGGTCAAGCCCGACGTTGAACACCGCCAGCTCCACGTGGCACGCGCACGGCAGATAGAACTCGATCTCGGTGGCAGGGTTGAACGGGTTTGGCCTGTTCTGAGCCAGCGTCGGTACGATTGTCAGCTTCGCAAGCGACACGGCGGCCCCGACCGAGCAGCTCGATTCCGGCAATCCCGCCTCGAAATAGGCCGCCGAGATATTCACGTCGCCGGCGGAGGCAAGCGGCGTTGTTCGCGGCTTCATGATTTCCGGGGTTGTTTTTGGCTCCTCGACTTCGACATCGTAGACATCGACGGCGGGCACTACTGCCGGCACAGGCACATTGATGGCGACGTCGTCCGGCAGCTTCGACGCTGACGGCAACTCCGCACGAGGACTGTCGGCAGAGCGACCATCGTCAATCCCGGAGTTGTCCGGAGTGACATCCTTCGGCCAGTCAGTCAACACGACAGTGTACTGCACCGACGTGTACAGGACATTCGGGCAGGGCAGGTAGTTCATCCAATGAACCTGGATTTCCACACCGCCTGTGCTCTTGGCGGTGTTATCTGAAGTTCCTGCCCCGGCCTTCTTCGGCTCAAATTCGCAAGTGATGGTGGGCGACACCGACGAGTGTGATCTCGGATCGGCGTCGTAGATGTCTATTTCGTACAGGTCAATTGCGACGCGCGGTACCGATCGGAGCATCGGCACGGCATCGGCGCATACGGTCAAAGGTGTCGGATCAACCGGAGGTCGGGCATGTGACGGCGAGACAGGTGATACCAGAAGTATCAGCACAATCTCGGCGAACTTTGCTGCTTTCATGGGTTCCTCCTAAAATCCCTCGGGATCTGCAACCTTCGAAGGTGGCTCCATTCCTTCCGATATGTCGCCATCCTTCGGATTCGCTCTGCAATTTTAGATATCAATATTCCTCTTTGGAACTCCGCTCCGCATTGTTCCGATCGTCGATGCCGGTACTGGCCTGTTGACGATTCCCTGATTCAGGTTGAGGAGGCCACGCCACCCGCAAAGTCTTCCCGAAGGGTACATTCGGGTGGGACGTGGTCCCTCAACCTTCAGCCGCCCATCCACACCCAGGAGGCTGCCAACTTCCTG
>PQAP01000073.1 GCA_003105265.1 candidate division GN15 bacterium
CATGAACCGGACTCGCGGAACCGCCGTCTCCAGGCAGATTCGGCGCAGCAGTTCCGGGAAACCGGTTTCGCCGTGCCGATAACTGTTCACGTTCTGTCCCAGCAGCGTCACTTCCACCACGCCCTCGGCGCAGAGTTTTTGCACGGAATTGACAATCTGCTCAACCGAGTGGGCGCGTTCGCGTCCGCGCACGTACGGGACAATGCAGTACGTGCAGTAGTTATCGCAGCCGCGAGAGATGGTCACGAAAGCGGAATGGGCATTTTCCCGTTCCGGTGCGATCAAATCCATATTCTCGTGACCAAACGCCGTCATGATCGCACTGGTCCCCTCCCGTCCTTCAATCACGTCCGCCAGTTCGAACACGCGATCCGTGCCGAGAACGATATCTACATGCGGGGCCTGCCGTTGAATTTCATTGCCGAGACGCTGGGCCATACAGCCGACCACGGCCACTTTGACGCCGGGCCGCTGCGCTTTGAGCCGACGCATATCCCCCAGACGGCCAAACACTCGTTCCTCGGCCTTCTCCCGGACCGAGCAGGTGTTGAACACGACGATATCAGCGTCCTGTTCGTCGCTCACCCGTCGATAGCCACGGGAAATGAGGGTCGAGGCCAGCGTCGAACTGTCCGCCAGGTTCATCTGGCAGCCGAAGGTGGAGATGTGAAAGGTCTTGGCCGACTGTTCTTCGCGCATCCGATAGTCCTACAGGCAAGTATACATCCGGTACCCGGACCGGCTGTTGAATGATACCCTTTCCCCGGTCAAAATCAACCAAAATTGGCCGGCCAACAAAAAGCCCCCGAATTTTCGGGGGCTGTGAAGAAGCGTGAGTTGCCCTGTAGAACGTTACGATGCACACCCGATAACCATCGTCGCACTGCCGCTGGTCAGGTACGCGACGAGGATCGACAGGTCGGTCAGATCGACCAGGCAGTCGTTGTTGACATCGGCCAACTTCGGAACTGGAAGGACATACCCCCCGCCGGTCAGATACGAAACGAGTGACGACAGGTCGCTCAGATCAACCATGAACTGCGAAAAGTTGACGTCGCCGGGCTTGTAGTCGGCCGGGTTGATCCGGATTGACAGGTCGGCTTGATCGATATAGCCACTGTACATATCGCGGATTCTCACCGTGAAAGCGAATGTCCCGGTATCAGTCGGCGTCCCGGATATGACGTTGTTCGCGTCAATCGTCAGTCCCGGCGGCAGGGTGCCGGTCACGAACGTCGGATCGAACGGCCCGATGCCGCCCTTCTGTTCGATCGTGTCGCGGTACGGGAGAAACGCCTTGCCGGACTTCAGATCGGCGCTGGTGGTGAGGATTCTCATATTCCAGTCGAGGTAGGTCTGGTACTTCAGTATCCAGCCGCCCGGATCGAGAGTGACCTGGTACGGTTGCTGAGCCGTGTGTACTTTCAGGATCTCCCGGCGGGCGTCGTTGACGAGCGTGATAGTATCGGTCGGGTAGCCGCTGTAATCAAACGCGAACTCGATCGGCATCTGAAACACCAGCGGGTTGGTGGTCTGCACCTGCGAAACCCAGATGTAAGTGTCATACCCGCCGCCCGTCGCCGGCTCCGTATAGTAGGCCCAGTTGTACGCAGGGCGCTTAGTGCCGTACAACCACTCCTGAAAGAACCAGCTCAAATCCTGTCCGTACACCGATTCCACCAACGCCTGGAATTCGGCGGACGTAAGTGAACTGTGACGATACTGCGAGTTGAAATACGTGTTGAGCAACTGGCTGAACTTGGTCTCGCCGATCACACCGCGCAGCATGTGGAGGACCCACGCGCCCTTGTCATAGACCGTTCGTGAAAAGATACTGGCGACCGAAGTGGTATCGGTCACGTACACGGACCCGTTGTGATTCCAGTCCATCGTGGTCATCCAGTTCCTGTACCCCTGCCAGCCATCGCGATTGAGATAGAAGATGGCTTCGGAATAGGAAGCCCACCCCTCGTTTAACCATATATCGTGCCAGGACTTACAAGTGATCATGTCCCCAACCCACTGGTGCGAGAGTTCGTGCACTACCACGTCTTCCTGAAAGCCAAAATCAGCGCCCGTCATAGAGGTCATGGTCTGGTGCTCCATGCCGCCGCCCCACTCGAAATTGGAGTGCCCGTATTTCTCCGTGATGAACGGATACTGGCCGTAACTCTGAGAGAGCATTGCGATCGCCACCGGGGTGATCCCCCAGCGCGGCAGCGAGTAATCATAGCGGTCGGAATAGACGGCGTGTGTGATCACCATCGAATCTTTGCCGGCGTTGTACCAGTAATACTGCTTCCAGATGGTGTAGGGTGAAATAGCCACCGAGAACAGATAGTTCACCATCGGATAATGAACGGCGTAGTAGAACCGCTTGCTGTTGGCCGATGCCGTGCGAATTGAATCCAAGCTGCCGTTCGAGCCGACATAGAACGATGTGTCGACCTCGATGCAAATCTTGAACGAGTCCGCCTTGTCGTCATTGCGGTCCTTGCACGGCCACCACGTGCGCGAATAATACGGCTCCGACAGCGAGGAGATCACTTTCTTGCCGAGTCTGGAGCCGAAGCTGAAGGCCTGAAATCCTCCCTCAGTGGGATGTCCGTGATAGCCGATCGTCACGGAAAACCGGCCGCCGGGATTGTACGCTTTATCCAGTGTCACGGTCACCATGTTGCTCGCCCGGGTATATGTCAGAGCCCCGGCGGGTGAGACGATGGAATCAATGACCATGTTGTCGAAGAGATCGACCTGGACCTGGCTGACTCCGGGTTCGGTGGCTTCCGCCACCATTTTGACCGCGCCGTACAGTATTGACGTCGTGTCATTGACGCGCAGATGGATGTCGTAGAACTTGACATCGTAGTTCGTCTGCGTATTGGCGGCGGCCGATGCCGAGACGATCCGGTCAACATAGCGCTGGTCATACAGCGCGCGGGATTTCGCCTCCGCCATTTGGCGGTGAATCTGCCAGGCGGGAGCCGTGTCCCAGCTGCTGGCTTCGCTACTCTGGGCAAACGTGCCTCCGGGAATAAAGAAAAGGGCGGTCAGTGTGAGGAAAAGACCCGAAACCGTGGTCAAACGCGTCAAATAGCACCTCCGAAGTAGGTAATCCGTAGCAGTCGCCGGTGTCGATCATCAGGTGAGTTAAGGTAGGTCTGATTCGTCCTGGCCTTCATAAGTATATACCATATCGGCAGGATGTCAAGCAAACAGCACGGTCCCCCCAAACGACGAGCGCCGCTGCAGCAATGCAGCGGCGCTCGAAAACCAAGCTAAGGTCTCTTGTGGATCAAGGATTGCCGCAGAGGTAAGCCCCGGGCTGCGATGTTATATACGCGACCATCGTCGACAGGTCTGTGAGATCCACGACATCATCGCAGGTAACGTCACCAACAATATACAGCGGAAGCGGCACGGGACTGCCGGTGGTCAGATAACTCACCAGCCAGGATAAATCGATTACGTCGACGAAGCCGCTCCAGTTAATGTCACCGTAGTATCGCCAGACTTTGGCGGTCACTATGAATTTTTTCGGCGAATTCGACGCTCCGGACACGACAAAATACAGCGAGTCCCGGTAAGTGCCGAGCACCAGATTGTCGATATCCACAATCCCCATGAACCAGTCGAGGAGATTCCCGTTGGCCGGCGAGGGCTCGAGCCAGGGGATTTCTTCGTCCACCGTCCACGGCAAACATCCGGGATACCGGTTCCCCATTTGAAGCCGGAACTCCGCGGGACCGGTGTGCTCCTGACCAAAAACGGTTATGGAATCGTGCGGAATAAGAATCTCGCGCTGCGTACCCGCTGTTCGCTCGTAGCGGACGATCAGTTTCTGTGGAGAATTGATCGCCCACTCCGATGTCACAAGGATTGTGTCATAGTACACACCTGCCAGCAGGGCGGGGTAAGCCGCCTGAACTGTAAACAGTGCGGTGGCCTCCATGCTGAGATCGGACAGTGTGAACAAATCCGACTCCGTAAGCAGGTTGACGATCATCGGATTGCCGCCGCCCACATTGTACACCACAAACTGGTCGAACGGAAGCACGCTGTCCTCATTCTGAGAGCACAAATACGTGGTCAGATTCACCGTATCCCGGCTCAAGCTGATAACCGCCGGCGTATCGACTATGCGCGTGAGGAATACGACCGGATACGGCGAGTTGACCGCTTCCGGCGAAGTGATCCAGACCGTGTCATGATAGGTGAGGTTGGAGACGCCGGCCAATTTGAATGTTACCTGCACCGATTCGGGAGCGGCCCCTGAAGTCGGTACGATACCCGTGATTCTCGTCGAATTTTCCGAGCACGAGAATGTCAGCGCTCCCACGCCGCCATTGCGCACGTAGACCCGCCTCGAAAAGTCGAGCGATGAACCCGCGGGGACTATGACGTGGTTGATGGCCGAATCCACGACAATGGTCGGCAAGCTCGAACCGATCGACAGCTTCACCGGAATCCTGACCGGGTTGTTGGTGGCAGCCGGGTCGGATATGACCAGCGTATCATAGTAATCGCCGCTCAACAGGCCTACTACGCTCACCGACACGGTTATGTCCGTCGAGTCAATGCCGGCACTCGGCGACGCGCTCAGCCAGGTCTGGGTGTGACTCACCATCCAGTTGAGCACATTGCCGCCGGTATTCTTGACAATGAAGGTCTGGGGCGATGGGTCGCCGCCACTTTGAATTCCAACAAAGGAGAATGAGGATTTGCTCACCCAGATGGTCGGTGCGGGCGACGTCACCTCCAGTATCACGCGCACGTACAGGGGTGAGTTGGCGGCGCCCGGCGATTCGACGCGAATCGAATCGATGTAGGTCCCCGCGCCCAGCCCGACCGTGTTGACCGAAACCTGTATGTTGCGCGGAGTCGTCCCCGTCGACGGGCTCTTGTTGAGCCACGATGACGCTTCTATCAAGCTGAAACTGAGGTGATCGCCGATGCCGTCCCCGGTCGACGCCACATCGAATGTCTGGGCCGGCGGGTTGGCTTCATCCTGCTGTGCCGTAAATGTCAATTCCGTCTTGGACACCGAAAGCATCGGCGCGTACAATTCGAAGCAATACCCCGAGCCGAGCCGCGTGCCGGGCTGTCCGTCGGAATATGGTTGTGACAGCGTGAGCCCCTGCATGACCGGATAGTAGTTCAACAGGTTCTTGCCGACCCAGACCCACGTGCCTGACATGCCGTAGAACGAGGTGTCAATGCAGATGTGTTTCCCGGCCGAGCTCTTCTTGCCGTTGAACCACGCGGTGATGGCAAAGACCGAATCATTGAATCCCGCCGGCATCTGCCGCGCCGGCTTGGTCTGGCTCCCCGCGCCGATCAGCCCGACCGTATCTTCGCCGACGCCATCGGCGCTGCCTCTGAACATGGCAAAGGCGATGTCGAAATACGGTATGAAGTACTGCGCTTCGCCCGCCACGATCGGACCGATGGAATCAATCGTCGTGCTGTCCCACGCCGCGCCGTCGGGCGACGACAGCTTGAATCCGTTGGAAACGTCGCATTTCTGTCCCGTGGTGTTGTTGAAGCGAATCAGAAAGCGAAGATTGTCCCCCGCCCGCACGGTCGTGCCGCTGATCAGCCCGTCGAGCTTGTAGATCGAAACGACGCCATCCTGCGCCCGGCTGCTCGCGACTCCGACCAGCAGAATCAGGGCGCAGAAGATTGCCAACTTCCCGGCTAAAGTATTCATCCTGTTACTCCTTCAAGCCGCTATTCGTCCATAAATATGGCTTTATCGCCTACCGATGATTATGTCCATTCGATGTAGTGAAAGTTCGCATGCCCGGCTCATCGCCAGTCAATGAGCCGCGTGATACCACCCATGAGTTGACATTGCCGTTGAACGTGCAACGGTCAATTTCGATCTATTGCCTCAACAAGAACACGGATGTGAGAATCGCACTCGATGTATGCGGAAGACGGCGATCCTTCTCAACACTGTAAATATAGACTCTCCACAGAGCGTGTGTCAAGTCGGAATTTGGCGCCGTGCGAGGTACGGCCACGTGGATTGCGTTCGCGAGAAGATGGACTAATCGAGGTGAGCTACTTGCGTTTGCGGCTGCGCGCCGCGGCGGGGCGGACGTGGTTGCGGCGGCTTTTCCGTCGACGCGCCCGCGCCATTTCACGCGCAAAAATCTTCTGAAGCGAATGCGCCGATGGTGTAACAGAAAGCAGACAGATCTCGAACAGTTCGTCGACGCGCTCGACAAAACTGAAATTGGTCTTGCGAACGATTTCCCTCGGCAGCTCTTTCAGGTCCTTCTCGTTTTCTCTGGGGAGAACGATATGTGTGATACCGGCGCGATACGCTGCGGAGACTTTTTCCTTTATGCCTGCTACCGGCAACACCCGACCTCTCAACGTCACTTCGCCGGTCATGGCGACATCGTTGCGAATCGGCCGCTCCGACATCACCGAGGCAATTACGAGCGACACCGTGACACCGGCCGATGGACCGTCTTTGGGGATTGCGCCCGACGGAAAATGAATGTGAATGTCGAAATCGCGGAAATCGTTGGAATCGATTCCGAGCATATCGGCTTTGGAACGGACATACGAATGCGCCGCCTGGATCGACTCCCGCATCACTTCGCCGAGCGACCCGGTGGTGATAATCTGCCCCTCGCCGCGCATCTTGATCCCCTCGATAAACATCAGTTCCCCGCCCGCGCCCGTCCAGGCCAATCCCGCGGCAGTACCGATCTCCGGCTGCTTTTCCGCTTTTTCGGGAATGAACAACGGCGTGCCGAGATACGAATCGAGATTCCGCTCGCTGATATGCCATGCCTTCTTCTTATGGTCCGCCTTCTCCAGCGCCATCTTCCGGCAGATCTTCTCGATTTGCTGCGAAAATCCGAGCAGCCCGGCTTCCTGCGTGTAATTGGTGATGATCTTAGTTAGGGTCTTCTCATTGACCTTGAACTCCGAGCGGACCAGTCCGTGCTTCTTGAGCAGCTTGGGGATCATGTATCGCTTGGCGATGACGATCTTCTCCCGCTCGATATATCCAGGCAGCTCGATTATTTCCAATCGCGGTACAAACTGCTCAGGAATCTCTTCGTATGCCCGTACCGAGCAGATGAAGAACACGCGATTCAGATTGAATGGAATTCCGAGATAGCGGTCCAGAAACCGGTCATTGCGGCGGGTGTCGATGACATCGAGTAGTGCCATGTTGACCGAGCTGTTGTTATCGATATTGAAGTAGTCGATATCTTCGAGCAGAACCACCGGATCGGCCGTGCCGACCGTGCGAAGCGTACGCATCACTTTCCCCGGCGCAGCGCCCAGCCATGTCCGGGCAGAACCTTTCAACTCCTGGACATCGGAAACACCGCCGACAGACATTCTCACGAACTCTTTACCCAGCGCCCGTGCGATTGCTTTCGCCAGTGCCGCTTTACCAGTACCGGGAGCGCCGACCAGACAGAGCGTCGGTCCTTCGTCGACCCCCGACATCAGCTTACGCACCGATATGCGCTGGAGGATCTGCTCTTTCAGTGTGTTCGGGCCATAGTAGTCGGTCGCGATAATCCGCTCGACCGACGCAAGATCGTAGGTCTCCGGCACATACTTCCCCCACGGTAGATTCAGAATCCAGTCGAGATACGATTTGGTCGTGCCGTATTCCGCCGAGGCCGGCGACAGATCGCTCAGCCGGTCGATTTCAATCTTCGCCCTCGCGATGACTTCAGCCGGAAGCTGCGGCGAACTCTTGATCATGTTCCGGAACCGGGCGGCTTCCTTCTCCTCGGTGAACTCCTCCCCCAGCTGACGCTTGATTTCGAACAACTGCTGACGAAGGAACGCGCGGTGCTGCTCTTCCTCGATCCGCTTGCGGACATTTTCATTGATATTGAGAACGGTCGCGACCCGATTCAACTCGTTATTCAAGAATTGTATTAGGCGCTCGTAGCGAATATCAAGACTGACTGCTTCAAGCAGTTCCTGCTTTGAGGCGAGCGAGAAATGAAATGACGAGGCAACTTTGTCCGCCAGCGCCGACGGATCCTCGATACTCATCTTGAGGACATTCGACAGCTCTGGCGAATAGATCGGGTCGAGATGCGTGATCTCCCCCGCCACCGCGATCACCGAGTCCATCTTGGGCTTGATATTCTTGAGGAGATACTGCGGCGTCTCGATCGCGTAGACCGTGCCGCTCAGGTACGGCTCGCTAGAGACGATGTTGTTGATCGATGCCCGCTTGTGACCTTCCAGCGTGACGATTTTGGAGCCCTGCGGACCCTCTTTGATATCGACAATCACGGCGAACACGCCGACCTGGTGAATCGGCGCAGGGCCGGGCGTGTCGACTTCGGAGTGAGCATACGAGGCGACAAATTCCTGCTTTTCGAGACTGCATTTCTCGACCAGCTCGATATTCTCCGGCCTTCCAACTTGCACCGTCAGGGTCATGCCGGGAAACAACACGCCGGTCATGAGGGGGAGAATCGGGTATTCCACCTCCGTATCGGAGGTAACAATCGGGAGACGCTCTTTAGAGCGAATAATCATGCCGGTGACCATTTGTCATTATAATATCGGCATAAACACGGCAAAGCAACAGGTAGTGCCGAGCACGCCCAAATACTCCTAATTCGCTGGGAATGATGGGATTGTGGCCGGGCCCCCGTGGACCCGTCAGCCAGAAGCCCGCGACGCAAACGCCGAAAAAGCTCTTGCGTCGTTCGTGGTACATATGTACATTACTACCATAATAACACGTGGAAACGGTGCCCAAATGGTAGAGATTGAACGAGTACAAACCGGCATTCGTCTTGAAAAGAAACTCCTGAAAGTGCTCAAGGGACTGGCCGAACTTAAGGACCTTTCGGTCGGCGATCTTTTGGAAGGAATCATTCTGCATGCTTTTGAAGGCAAACTTCCCTTCTCGCCCAAGACGCTCAAGGAAATACAGTCGCTCCGGGAGATCTACGGACTGAAGTTGAAAGCTGTGGATTCCCATAACTTGAAAGAGCGCTAGGCCTGCCGCATCACTTGTCCTAACGAACCCGAGAGCCGGAGCCACCGTCTCATTAGCGCTCGCGCCCAATGTCCAATTTATGAGGATTCTTATGTCAGCTAACCATGTAAGAAACAGTTTCACCTTCAGCGTTGCCGCCGCATTCGAGCATACCGTGCCGCTGTTTGGCGCTCACGCCGAACGCGTCTGGGCGCGGGATGACTGGAATCCGCAGTTTCTGTACCCCGTTCCGGCGAAAGATGTACCCGGTGCCGTCTTCACACTGGACAGAGAGGGTCGACAGAGCATTTGGATTAACACGGCGTTCGATCTTCAGGCCGGCCACGTCGCTTATGTTAGTGTTGTCACTGGTGAGGTCATAACCAGCATCGACATTCTCGTTCGACCGGTCGATACCGGCCACTCGCACGTGGAGGTTGTCTACGAGCGGACAGCGCTCTCTCCCGGAGCCGTTCACCATGTCCATCAGTTGGGTAAGCACGACGCGCTCGCCGGGCCGGAATGGGAAGAATCGATCGCTAAGGCTCTCCCCGGTTGGCTCAAGGCAAGGCAGCTTGCGAACCGGCGTCAGCCGTAGTCGGCTGATGCCTCGCTAACTCCTCATCGTCCCGCGATTCATCCGGAGCGGAGTCGAAGAACGCGGGACGACGACAAATAAGTTCCTGTCAGGCGTCCTTGCCTGACAACTTCATAAGGTCCGCGGCAATTGCCTCGTACATGGCTTTTCGACCCGCCGTTTTGTCTCCGTAATGATCTCTAAATAGAGAAGAAAGTTGAGCGCTCAGTTGCGTGACACTGAGCGATTTGCAGAGCATTGGCAGGATCAGCGATATTTCTAGTTCATACTCATCTTCGGGTGCACCTTGGTTGAGCAGACCGATCGGGTCGTGACGAGCGATAACCGACTTGACCTTTTGATACTGCTCACGATATCTCTTGATGTTCGCTTTGTTGCTCTTGTTCACTCTGGACTCTGCTTTCCTACTCTGGCACTCGCTTAGTAATCGAGCATAACCTACTTAGAGGGGAATAGGAGATCAACCTTGGATTTCGCCAATTTTCGGCGTGAGCGCCAACATTATGGAGGCGTCAGCCAGAGACGGCTGACGCCACACTTCATCATTGTCGGGTTCGAGGCGAACCCGACCTACGAAACCTAGCACGGCAGTGTGCCGCCGGAGTTCGGCTTGGTGCGAAGATTGTCCGCGATCTGCTGAAGTTCGAAATCCGGGAACGCCTTCAGATTCTCGGGATTCATCTTGATCCGGTCGGGCCGGACATCGAGCCGGTAATAGCCGAGACGGTTGTTCTCGACTATCTGCCAGTCGGACGGATACGACGCCGCGATCTCGTTTTTCAGCCGGTACAGATACCGCGCCTGGTTGAAGCCGACTTCCAGATCCTCCTTGTAAATCCAGCCGTTCTCCTGACTCAGCCGCGACCACGCCAGCTTGGTCAGATACTTAAACGACTTGCCGGTCAGCCGCACCGGCAGACCATTGATGCGCACCAGATAGCGGTCTCCCTCGTAGGCGCCATCGATTTCAATCCGGTCCGGCAGCATGGAAAGCGAGCGGCCGGCCAGCGATGCTACGGGTTTCATGGTAACCTCCTGCTTCAATTGATCTATTCGTTGTGTGAGTAATTCACGTTTACGTTCGTTGGGAAAAAGCTCTGACAGGTCAGTCTCGGTCAGGTCGCAGAATGCGCGGGGTTCGGTCAGCCCGCGAGCGTGCAGCTTGCCGAAATCGGAGCGGCTCAGAATATCACCGAACTGCTCGTGAAGGTTCCGCATCTCAACCGGCAGACCCACGCCGACACTGAAGCGATACTCCTCGAGCAGCTCACCGATCGGATTCTCGCAATCATTCGCGAGCGCAATCTGCGATAGCCCGGTCAACAAGTGCGATGCGGCCTCGGCCAGCGCGATTATCTGCCCGACATGAATCTGATATCGCTCTTCGAGCATTTGCAGCGGCACGAGACTTCGCCAGTCCTCAAGCGCCAGGCTGATCTTGAGTATCGCCGCCTGACGGCGTGCGAGCGGCACGCGACGGTGATTCTCCGGCAGCAGCGACTCGACTTCTTCGACAGAATAGTCGAACCTTTCATACAGCATTTTCACGGCGGTATTGTTGCGCTGTTCGGCGCGACTGATTACCCCCGCCGGAATCTCCCAATCCGGCGC
>PQAP01000074.1 GCA_003105265.1 candidate division GN15 bacterium
ACGAGGACTAATGCCAGAGGGTAAGGCCGCGTGCGACCTTACCCGGTATCGATATCTCAGGCGGTTTTGTCGAATCCGGCGCGCCAGGCCAGAGCGGCAAGGATTCCGCCCAGAAGCGGCGCCACGATGAACAGCCAGAGCTGAGTCAGGGCTTCGCCGCCCACCAGCAGTGCGGGGCCGAGACTTCGGGCGGGATTCACCGAGGTGCCGGTGATCGGTATCCCCACGATATGAATCAGGACAAGCGTGAGGCCAATCGCGATTCCTGCGAACCCCTTCGGGGCCGATGGATGCGTCGCTCCAAAAATGACAAATAGAAACAAAAACGTGAGGACGACTTCCGCGACCAGGCAGGCGCCCAGCGAATATTGATGCGGCGAGAAAGCGCCATATCCGTTCTGACCCAGTCCGCCGGCCGCTACACTATAGTCCACCCTGCCCGATGCGATCAGCAACAGGATGGCCGCTCCAATAATGGCGCCGATACACTGCGCCACGATATAGCCGACGGCATCCTTACCGTTGATTTTCTTGGCCACGAGCATGGCGACTGTGATAGCCGGGTTAATGTGACAGCCGGAAATAGGGCCGATACAGTACACCATTACCAACACCGTCAATCCGAACGCAAACGCAATTCCGAGGAACCCAACCTGCTGGCCGGCGATGACGACGCTGCCGCAGCCAATCAGTACCAGAAAGAGCGTTCCGCTCAATTCTGCGAGATACTTCTTCATAGGCATCCTTTCCTGCGCGAATCCTGGTTTTCCCGTGCGCAATTCAATGGAACCGATGATGTCACGAACAGATACCCTAATCCTACTAATCGCCACAATATGGTTCAACAAGAACATCTTTCCCTGTAACGCGGACTATAGAGGCGGTGTTAGGGGTGTGTCGAAAGGTGATGGGCCTTATCTTGTTTCTGCTTAATCGGTACTGCTTTACTCTTTATTCTTGACTCGCCAATGGAACAACTGATCTTGAACCAGCAATCGTTAGGTCAGAGCTTTCGGGGAGGAGTTGCCGAAGGCGCCCCCCCCAGAACCATTCATGGAAAGGATGTGAGCGATGAAAACCAGGGTACTGTTTATCGCACTGATAGTTTTACTCCTCGCGGCGCAGGCAGGTGCGACTGATTTTAAGGGGAAGACGATAGCGGGAGTCAGGTTTCCTTTCTTTATTCCACTTCACAATGGCAGCAACTTTACCACCGTCACCGGCAATCGCGAGCCGTTCA
Source organism: candidate division GN15 bacterium (assembly GCA_003105265.1). Lineage (GTDB taxonomy): Bacteria > Zixibacteria > MSB-5A5 > GN15 > FEB-12 > FEB-12. The sequence goes on from PQAP01000074.1 coordinate 1,241, forward strand.
TGATGGGGTGGAATTTCGGCGCGGAGGTCAAACGGGGATTCGGCAGTCATGTGTTGATCGGTCTCACCGGCAACTACCTGACAACCCACGACGATACGACTGCTGTCGAAAATGCGGGCGGTGAATTCACCAGCAGTAAACATGCGACAGCCAAACTGACTGGTTTGATGTTTGGCCTTGAAGGTCAGTGGTACTATGAACCGGACTGGCGTTTTCAGCCGTATTTGCTGGCCGGTGTAGGACTGGATTTCTGGAAAGTAAAGAATGTCGTCAGCTCGGTGTCGCACAAGGCAAGTGATTTCAATTTCAAGATCGGGACCGGATTGCTGTGTCCGATCAATGACAAGTTTGCCATCGATGCCCAGGTCAAACTGACAACCGACATCGTTCACCTGTCGCAGGATTTTCCCGCGGGCTTCTATGGTCCCAACGACTGGAAGAAATATTCCAACCGCCCATTCAAGGCCTACCTCGAACCGACGCTTGGCCTGAACCTGTTCTTCGGCGGCGAGCTTGATTCCGATCACGACGGCGTGCCGGATTCAAAGGACAAGTGTCCGAACACTCCGGCCGGTGTGAAGGTCGACAAGACCGGCTGCCCGCTCGACTCCGACGGTGACGGCGTGCCGGACTATCTTGACAAGTGCCCTGACACGCCCAAGGGTGTGAAAGTCGATGCCAACGGCTGTCCGATTGACAGCGACGGTGATGGTGTGCCGGACTATCTCGATAAATGTCCTGATACCCCGAAGGGAGTCAAGGTTGACGCCGAGGGATGCGCTCCAGACGCCGACGGCGACGGGGTGCCGGATCAGCTCGACAAATGCCCTGATACGCCAAAGGGTGCGCCGGTGGACGCCAACGGTTGCCCGCTCGACTCGGACGGTGACGGCGTGCCGGACTATCTCGACAAGTGTCCCGGAACGCCCAAGGGGGTCAAGGTTGACGCTGACGGATGTCCGCTGGTGAAGAAGATCACCGAGAAGATCACGCTGAACATCAAGTACGCGACCAATTCCTATGAGCCGGATGCGAAATCGAAATTGCAGCTTGACAGCATTGCTGAGCGGATAATCGCGTATCCGGAGACCAAGATTGAGATCCGCGGCTATACCGACAACCGTGGCACGGCCGCGAAGAACATGACGCTCTCGGAGAACCGGGCCAACGGTGTCATGAGCTACCTCGTGAGCAAGGGTGTGCCGGCGGTACAACTGACGGCTCAAGGGTACGGCATGGACCCCAAATACTATGTCGCCGACAACGCGACCGAAGCGGGCCGGGCCAAGAATCGACGCGTCGAGATCGAATCAGTCAAGTGACTATATCTTGACCCTTGACCTGGTAACGAGAGGCAATCAATCGATTGCCTCTCCTTTTGTATCGTGAGTTCGCCAAAACCCTGACGGTCGCGACTGGTTGACTTACCTGCCATACGCTGCTATATTTACATCCAATGATTTAACTGATTAAGGGCAGCAATGGACAAACTTATATATCTGGACTACGGGGCGACGAGTTATCCCAAACCTGATGAAGTCTATCGACAGATGGACAGTTTCTATCGAAGCTACGGTGTCAATCCGGGCCGGTCCGGATACGACATGTGTATGATGGCGGGCAATATGGTGGAGGACACCCGCAAACTGATGACGGAGTTCTTCAACGGTACCGACTACAATCGTCTGGTGTTTACGCTGAATGCCACCGACGCGCTCAACCTCGCCATCTTCGGTTCACTGGAAAAAGGGGATCACGCCATCACGACGACTATCGAGCACAACTCGGTGCTGCGGCCCTTGTATCATCTCGAGACGCGAAGCGGAGTTGAGGTGGATCGTATTCCGTTCGACAGCAAAGGGTTTGTCCACCCGGAAGACTTCGCGAAGAAAATGAAGAAGAACACGCGACTGGTGGCGGTGAACCACGGCTCAAACGTCATCGGCACCGTGCAGCCGATCGCCGAGATCGGCGCACTCTGCCGCCAGCGCGGCATTCCGTTCCTGATCGATTCCTCCCAGACCGCCGGTAAGATTCCGGTCGATCTCCAGGCGCAGCATATCGATATGATCGCGTTCACCGGACACAAGTCGTTGCTCGGACCGATGGGGACCGGCGGGCTGTGCGTGCGCGAAGGCGTGGAGATTCGTCACACGCGCGCCGGCGGGACCGGCGTCCGCTCAGCCGTGAAAGGCCATCTTGATGAATATCCGTACCGCCTCGAGTACGGTACGCCGAATCTTCCCGGTATTGCCGGACTGAACGCCGGCCTCAAATGGATTCAGGAACGCGGCATGCATTCGATTCATGAGCACGAGACCCGGCTGCTGACGAAACTACGGGACGGCCTGCGCGAAATCGACGGCGTGACGCTGTATTGCCAGGATGACCTGACCAATCACATTGCCGTGCTGGCTTTCAATATCGAGGGGCTGGAGGCGATGGATACCGGGACCATGCTCGACGTTGACTACAATATCGCCTGTCGCACCGGCCTGCACTGCGCGCCGCTCGTTCACGAGCAGATCGGCACCGACAAGATTCACGGCGCCGTGAGATTCGGGCTGGGACCGCACAACACGGAAGAGGAGATTTCGACGGCTATTGAAGCGGTCCGGGAAATCGCAAAGAGCCGGAAGAAAGCCCCCAAAGCTTCCGCTCGCGCGTAGAAGGAATGATCGAAACGGGAACGCTCCCGGCCGCGAGCGTTCCTAGGTCAGGATGAGCGCATCGGAGACGATCTCTGCAATCGTCTTGATCTCCACACCCAGCTTGTACTCTTTATTCAACTCGGACAGTTGATCGACACAATTGTGGCACGGCGTCGCGACCACTTTCGCCCCGGTCTTGCGGATCTGCTCGGCCTTGATTTTACCGGCCTCAATTCGCCGTCTGGCAAACCGGGTCATCGATAATTGACCGCCTCCGCCGCCGCAGCAGAAGTTGTGCTCGCGATTGGGATACATTTCCACGAAATCAGTGACCGCCCGATTGAGAATGAACCGCTGATCCTCAATCACCCCTCCCATCCGCACCAGATTGCACGGATCATGAAGGGTGACGCGCTTGGTGTTCCTGGAAGGGTTAAGCTTGATGCGACCCTGCTTGATGTAGTCGGCGATCAGGGATACGATGCTCGTGATCTGAAATTCGGGCGTGGCTGCAAACCATTCTGGAGCTTCCCATCGATTCGCCGCGTAGCCATGGCCGCACTCGCCGAGCAACAGGGTGCGGCACTTCAGTTTCCTCAGGGCATCCTGCAGGCGGCCCGACATCAGGGCCGCCGCTTTGTTGTCGCCGCTGAACAGGCCGTAGTTGGTGACATCATAGTAGTCCGCCGAGAAAGTCCAGCTCTCGCCCGCAGCATAGAAAATCCTCGCCGCCGCCATCAGCGACATCGGGAAGAACTTCACTTCCCTCGGATTGACCGCATACAGCACATTGACTTCGCTCCGGTCAATCGGCAGCAGGATGCTGTCGGAGGCGAGTTCCTGCTGAAGTTCCTCGTTGAGCCACTCGGCTGTATCCAGCCACTCCTGCTTCGAAATCCCCATGTTGTTGCCGGATTGCACCCCCGTGTCGACTGTGGTCTGCAATTCCGACGGCACCAGCTTCATGGCGGCGAGGGTGGTTCGACCGGCTCGCACGATCCGCGTAATATCCAGTCCCACCGTGCAATTCAAGGTGCACCGCGAACACATGCTGCACAGACCGAAGAGGGAATCGATCCACTCGTCAGTGGTGCCCCTGTCAAAATCCCGCGCTCCTGTCAACGCGGGGAACAGTCGGCCTGAAATCGTCTGATACCGTTTGAACACCGACTGCACCAGGCCGACCTTGAACGCCGGCTGGGCTTTGGGATCGCCGGTGGCGAGATAATAATGGCATGATTCTGCGCACAGTCCGCAGTGAACGCACGAATTCAGCGACGCGGCAAGACGACTGTCGATGACGGTTCGAAGCGTCCGGAGGCCACCCGCCAGATCGGGCTGGTCCGGCGTGCCGCCGGTTGGAACCGCATCATTGTGCCCGGTCATCGGACATTCACCTGTTTGCGTTCGGCGGCATGAGGCAGCACACCTCTGCGGCCGAAGAGCCGTCCGAAATTAAGCCGTGTGACAAAGAAGAACACGCAGTGCCGGATCTTGCCGATGGGGATATACAGTAATAACAGTATCGAAATACCGAGCAGCCACGGCTCCAGCGTCTTCGACATTGTAAAGGCGATCGAGGTCGCCAGAAACAGGTCGACTATAATGTTGGCAATGACGTCGTCGGGGGTGCTGATAATCCGCATTTTCGGCATTGCCAGTCGCTTGATCAGGAGTGCGATTCCGGAAATAAACCCCACCAGCATTACGACCCGAATGATCAGCACCATCGCGGGCGGTATCGGTACGTGCAGCAGCGCCAGTAACAGGTTAAATGCAGCGGCAAAGACCCCGGTATGATAAAGCAGACCGGCTATAAAGGTCGGCTGGTGCATGCGCACGCTTTCTTTCGCAGACGGCATCATCCCCTGCGTGAACGCGTACCTGATCCCCTGGGATTCCGATCCGGCCGGTCTGGAGAACAGCGACTTGCGGCCAAGTGTGGAAATCCTCAGAACCATGAACGTTAGTGCGACCGCGGCGTAGATTGCCGCAACAGCCAGTCCAAGGTGCAGGGCAGAAGCAGCAGTCATGAAGTGAGCTTACACGCAGCCATCGGGTTTGGGCAACCCGGCCAGTTTGCAGGCGCCCTTGGCGGGACCGGAGGGAAACAGTTCGTAGATCCGCCGGAGCGGTAGGCCGGTCGTCTTGCAGATCGAACGGACCATCGGCGCCAGATTATTCTGAAGATAATGCTCACGAATGAAGTTGATGACCGACCAGTGTTCGTCGGTCAGCGTTTCCAGTCCTTCCTCGGCCTTGGCCAGGAAGGCCGCGACTTCCTTATTCCATTGCGAGGGGTCGGTCAGGAAGCCCTCGTCGTTAAGCTCCAATTTCGCACCGTTTATTTCAATCTGCGCCATCACGCTGTCTCTTTCTACGCTGGTTCGTTTCGGGCTAATATACCGTGAAATCGGTGATCTTCAAGGGGAAATCACGCCGGTCGACGCCTCGATACTGCGGGAACCTTCGGCCGGGTAAGTTGTCTTATTCAAAGAGGATGACCGATGGGCGTTATGACAACAGGCGATAAAATCCGCAGAACCTGGCCATGGATATTGGGAGGTCTGGCGATCGCGATCGTCGTGATGCTGATTCCGACTTACCTGCATTCGCAACGTGTAGCACCGGATACGAATATGATACTCAATAAGCTGACTCCTGAGGAAGAGCGCGTCATTGTCCATAAGGGAACCGAAGCTCCTTTCACGGGCAAGTATGACAATTTCTACCAAACCGGTACGTATGTCTGCAAGCAATGCGGCGCACCCCTGTTCAAATCACACGACAAGTTCGATGCCGGCTGCGGCTGGCCCAGTTTCGATGACGCCATTCCCGGCGCCGTAATCAGAACACCCGATCCGGACGGTCAACGTGTTGAGATCACCTGTGCGAAGTGCGGCGCCCATCTGGGACATGTCTTCACCGGCGAAGGGTTCACACCGAAGGACACCCGATACTGCGTCAATTCGATATCGATGAATTTCATACCGGTCGCAAAGAAGGTCACAACCGAGACAGCATATTTCGCCGGCGGTTGTTTCTGGGGTGTGGAGTATTTCTTGAAGAAAGCTCCGGGCGTGGTCTCCGCTCGCGTGGGTTATATGGGAGGGACGCTTAAGAATCCGACCTACGAAGAGGTGAGCGATCACGGGACCGGCCACGCGGAGACGGTCGAGGTCGACTTTGATCCGACCAGGACCACGTACGAAGATGTCGCCAAGCTGTTCTTTGATATTCACGACCCGACAGAATTGAACCGTCAGGGACCGGATGTCGGCGATCAGTATCGCTCCGCGATCTTCTATACGAGCGATGCCCAGAAGCAGACGGCAGAGAAGTTGATTGGGATTCTGAAAGCCAAGGGATTGAAGGTGGTTACACAGGTCGTTCCGGCGGGTCATTTCTGGGTGGCCGAGACGTACCATCAGGATTACTATCAGCGTACCGGCGGCGAGCCATATTGCCATGTTTACACTGACCGCTTTTCGGATCAGTCGCAGAAGACCCCCGCGCGGTAGGGGTATAAGTGATTGGCAGTCCAATGGTTATGCGATGATACGCAGGTAATTAACAGCAGATCACATGGACCGGGCGCTCGCACATAATTCTCGACAAACGCCAACTTTGTTTGCACCGCCCTCTGTTTCTCTGTTTGTTAAGACATTCAGTAGCAAGGAAGCCGGTAGAGAAAGGGTCAAATAATGTTCGATCCTCAACACATTCACCCCATGATTGTGCACTTCCCTATTGCACTCATTATAGTCGCGTTCGCGGCTGAACTTGTAGGCGCCATCCTTCAACGTGAGTTCTTTACCAAAGTCGCTCTGCTTCTTCTCGTCCTCGGCGTGCTTGGCGGGATTGCTGCCTACATATCCGGCAGTATCGCGGGCGATCATATCACGAAGGCCGGCGCTCTCGGAGCTGCGCTGGAAGAACATGATGATGCCGCCACCTTCGCGCTCTGGACCATGATCATTGTCGCCCTGATTCGTTTGCTGATGGCCTACAAGAAGTGGGTGTTCGGTTGGCGGCAATGGTTGGCTGTAATTCTGCTCGGCCTGAGTGTCGCGGCAATTGCAAGGACCGGATACCTCGGCGGTGAACTGGTATTCAGACACGCGGCCGGTGTGCAGGTCGGACAAACCGCGCCCGCACCCGACGAAGACACACATTAGTACCTGAACCATTTTCGTCAACTCTGCTGGCCTTTCTGCTCAGGCAACCCGCACGCCTCCAGCCCTCGGGCGCGCCTTATAATACATTGATTCTCAGCACCTTAAGGCGTGATGTCAGGTTAAATTATATGGGGGCTTTTCGTGAGTTCGGTCTGGAAATAGCCGCCGGAATTGCCTACATTATCCGCTCGATTACGGCCGAAGGACTGTCAATCCGGATTGCCGCGAACGAGATGTGTGAAAGAGTCAAATGGATAACAAACGATTGATAATTCATGAAGTTGGTCCTCGCGATGGCCTTCAGGTCGAAAAGACTGCCGTTCCCATAGACGAGAAGATACGCTGGATCGACGGCGTCATCGCGAGCGGTGTCGATATCGTCCAACTCGGCTCGTTCGTCAACCCCGAGAAGGTCCCGCAGATGGCCGACACCGACAAGCTGTTTGCGCATTACAGCGCACCGGGAAAGAAACCGGCCAAGACCATTCTCTCCGGATTAGTTCTGAACGAAAAAGGTCTGGAGCGCGGGCTGGCGTGCGGAGTTGAGATGTTCTGCATGGGTGTCTCCGTCAGTGAGACACACAGCCGCAAGAACACCGGCATGAGTCCCACTGAGGCGCTGGGGCGGATTGTTCCGATGGCTAAGAGTGCGTTGGCGGCAGGTAAGAAAGTGCAGGTATCGGTGCAGTCGGCGTTCGGGTGCGGGTTCGACGGACCAATCCCGCCGGAAAAAGTGCTCGGTATTGTCAGTGAGTATCTCTCCGCGGGAATCAGGAATATCAGTCTTGCCGACACCGCCGGCCACGCCAATCCGGAGCAAGTCGAAAAGCTGTTCGGTGACATCCGGTCGTTGGATTCATCAGTTGAGCTGGCTTGCCATTTCCACAACACCTATGCGCTTGGTCTGGCCAATTGCTATGCGGCGCTGAAAGCGGGAGTGACATCGTTCGAGTCAGCGTTCGGCGGGCTGGGTGGCTGTCCGTTCACCAAGCTTCCGGCGGGAAATGTCGCGACCGAAGACCTGGTGCATTCACTTCAGCGGATGGGATATCGCAAGGATGTGAATCTGAATGCCCTGCTGGATGTTGCCCGTCAGGTAAGCGCCTTCTTCGAGCGAGAATTGCCCGGTTTCATTCTCAAATCGGGCTCGATAGTTGACTACAAGGGAAAATGATACTGAGGATAATGATAATATGAAGTTGCTTGAAGGTATTCGCGTTATCGATATGACCAACGTGCTGTCGGGGCCGTTCGCTTCACTGCACCTTTCGCTTCTCGGCGCGGAGGTGATCAAGATCGAAGTGCCCGATGGCGGTGATCTCGCGCGCAAGCTTGGCAATGTACCCAAGCTCAATCAGGACCTGATGGGGACATCGTTTCTGGCTCAAAATGCCAACAAGAAATCGCTGACGCTGAATATGAAAATGGAGGAGGGGAAAGCGATTTTCCGCAAACTCCTTCCGACTGCCGACGTGGTAATCGAGAATTTCCGCCCGGGCGTGCTTGCCCGACTTGGTTTCTCCTACGAAGAGATGTGCAAGATCAATCCAAAGATAGTGTACTGCGC
>PQAP01000075.1 GCA_003105265.1 candidate division GN15 bacterium
CTACACGGCAACCGACAACGCATTTGACTACATCGTGCAGGTGCTTGGTGCAATCAGCGCCATTTATCAGCGGGACCTGAATCTTCATCTGTCGCTCACGTTCGCACGCTTATGGCCCGATGGAGGCGAGCCGTTCTCAGTGGGAGATGTATACACTTTGAAAGACTACTGGTGGGCGAATATGGACACTTCGCTGGTTGACCTCGTGGAGCTGTGGAGCGGAGTCCGGCAGGACTTGGGCTACATTGGGATTGCCTTTCTTGCCTCGGGCGGATGCTATGGTTGGGGATACGGCATCCAGGTTGCCTTCAACGGCAGTTTTCTGAGCCCGGTTGCATCAGGATGGCAGAGCAACTTCGACGTCGAGATTCCAGCTCATGAAATAGGGCATAACCTGGGCGCCCTCCACACGTGGGACTATAACCCACCGATCGACCAGTGTACCCAGGGCGTTGTGATGCGGGGTACAATAATGAGTTACTGCCACCAGCGTCCCGGGAGCTGGAGCAATATCGACATGCGTATGCACCGCCGGATTGAGGACGTCATTCTGTCGACTCTTTTTTACGCGGGTTGCCACCCGCGTGACTGCAACGGCAACCTGATACCGGATTCAATCGACATTGCCATGGCCGCCAGTCAGGATGCGAACGGCGATGGTATACCGGATGAATGCCAGGACTGCAACGGCAACAGCATACTTGATCCTGTCGAGATCGCCCAGGGGATGGATACGGATGTCGACGGCAACGGAATCCCGGACTATTGCGACTCGGACTGCAACGGCGATGGCGTCCCCGACGCGTATCAGGTTCGAACAGGATATAGTCCGGATCTCGACGGCAATGACCGGCCCGACGAGTGTGATCCCGACTGTAACGGCAACGGCCAACTGGATTGGGCGGAGATATCCGCCGACATGTCCCTCGATCTGGATCGGAATACCGTATTGGACGAGTGTCAGGACTGCAATGCCAACGGTCTGCCTGACTGGTACGATGTCGATCACGAGTTCAATCTTATGATGGTCGATCGCGCCGGACTCGTGAGAGAGTTTCACGAACGGAGCGGAGTCGAATGTGCCGTCTATTCTCTGACGCCCGGATTGAGAATGGCCGCGCTGAAACCGGGCACCGGTGACACATACGTTACAGATTCAACCGGTGGGCGCGTGTACAAGGTCGCACCCTCGGGATCAGTCACAGTCTTCGTTGCAGCCGGTTCCGGAGGGCTGCTATCGGCAACCGGACTGGCCTGGAAGAATGCGTCCGAGTTGTATGTCGCGGATGCCGTCGGTGGGCAGATACTCCGGTTTGACGGGGCCACCGGAGCATTTATATCGGTGTTCACGACCGCGACCTCACCGTATGACATTGTCTTCGGACCCAATGGCAACCTGTTCGTGGCCAGCAGTACCGGAAACTCCGTGGACGAATACGATGGCAGCACCGGGGCGTTCGTACGCGCGTTCGTCAGCTCAGGATCGGGCGGGTTGTCACGGCCGCGAGGCATGCTGTTCGATCCGTTCGGCGATCTCCTCGTGGCGAGCTACGGAAGCAACCAGATTCTGCAATTCAGCGGTACAACCGGCGGCTTCATACGTGTCTGGAACGACGCGACAGCCATCACTGAACCGTTCGGACTGGCTATGAATGCAATCACCAATCACATCTACTACTCGGCGGTCTACGGCGGAGAGCCGCGAGTTCTGGAGTGCTACCCTAACGGAACTCGCATCAGCATCTTCGTACGCGGTGGCCAGATTGCTCTCGCCGGTGACCTGGTGGTTCTGCCGTCATCGCCGAATGACGTGAACCTGAACCGGATTCCCGACGATTGCGAAAGCAGCGACTTCGATGGTGACGGTATTCCAAACGTCTCGGACAATTGTCCTCTGACGGCCAACCCGGGTCAGTCCGATGGCGACGCGGACGGGGTTGGGGATGCCTGTGACAACTGTCTCACAACGGCGAACCATGACCAGCGAGATGTCGACGGTGATGGCATTGGAGACCGATGCGACAATTGTGTCGCGGTGGCCAACCCTGCGCAGACCGATTCCGATGGGGACGGCAGGGGCAATGGATGCGACAACTGCTCTGCTCTCGCCAATGCCGCTCAAACCGATTCAGATAACGATCTGATCGGCGACGGGTGTGACAACTGCCCGAGCACAACAAACCCAGATCAGCGGGATGCTGATGGTGACGGTCGCGGAGACTTGTGCGACAACTGCCCCGCTGCGGCTAACGCTTCCCAAACCGACTCCGACAGCGACGGGCGCGGCGATGAGTGTGACAACTGCCCGGCCATTGCGAACGCGAACCAGATCGACACGGACCATGATGGTCTCGGCGACAAATGTGACACCGGGTACACGGCAATCGGCGCCGATGTTTCGGTCGCCCTGCTGCCGTGGACGACGACGTACGGGACAGTCTCGACTGAAGGTGTGACAGGATACACTGTCGCGCCAGCAAGTTCCTGCCCGGCGACACCGGCAAAATACGGTGTCTATCCTTCCGCTTCACCGGTCTGCTATGAGATGCATACGACCGCGCAGCATTCCAGAAGCATCAAGCTCGGTTTCGCTTATGACGAAGCTCTGGTCGGGGATGAAACCAAACTCCGGATGCTTCACTACGAAGGTACGGACTGGGTGAACGTGACGACATCGGTGGATATCGGCGCCAACATAATCTATGGTCAGGTTGCCTACTATTCGCCGTTCGTAATTGCTCGAGATCTGGGCTGTTGCGAAGGAATCCGGGGAAACGTCAACATGAGCGGCATCGTTGACCTGGCCGACCTGAGCGCACTGGTCAGCTACCTGACGGGCGGAGGGTATGTGATTCCGTGTCAGGATGAAGCAAATGTCAATGGAACGGGCATTATCGATCTGGCCGATCTGAGCGCGTTGGTCAGTTATCTTACGGGTGGCAGTTTTGTCCTTCCGGCGTGCCCGAGCTGAGACAGTGAACTTGCTATGATTGACAGGATTTCAACGTTTCAGGCGGGGCCAAATGCCCCGCCTTTCTATTCTTGATCTGAACGCACGAAACTTGAAGTTCCACACCAACTCTTCTTTCCATCCGGCATCGAGTGCATTATCCTTGCCCCATGTCAAGCGCCAGTCATTCCTCGGTCCGTCCCCTTCTCATTCTGCTTTTGGGGGTTGTCTGTATCAGTTTCGCCGCCGTCCTGGTGAAGACGGTCAATACGAATCTGGTCGGGCCGAGCGCGGTCGGCTTCTGGCGGACGCTGTCCGGGGCGATCTTTCTTGCTATCTGGACTCTCGCCGAGCGAAAGACACTGTTGCTGCCGAAGCATGTCTACAAATGGTCGGTGCTGGCCGGGTTCGTGTTCTTCCTCGATCTGTTCTTCTGGCATCGGTCGATCCTTCGATGCGGCGCGGGCATGGCCACGATTCTTGCCGGAACCCAGGTGTTCTGTACGGCGCTCCTGAGCTACGTCTTCTACCGGGAACGACTAAAGCTATCGTTCTTCGCAGCGGCGTTAAGCGGCTTTCTCGGCGTGGCGCTGCTCATTGGAATCGGGAGTGAAACCGTTACCTTTACGCACGAGTATATCCTCGGGGTGGCGTTCGGTCTATTCACCGGAATTTCCTACGCCAGCTACATCATGACAGTTCGGCGCGGCTCGCACGAACAGGGGAAGATCGGTACCGGGGCATTCATGGCGTGGACCTCGCTGTTTACTGCGCTCTTTCTCGGAGCGTCTTCGCTGATTGAAGGCGAGCCGTTTGTACCGCCGGACCTGCATTCATGGGCAGCCCTGTTGGGTCTCGGGCTGGTGGCGCAGGCGCTGGGATGGCGTTCTATTTCCAGTTCGCTGCCGAAACTTCCCGTCTCGCGCGCAGCGCTGGTACTGCTCTTGCAGTCGGTGCTGGCGACTATCTGGGGCATGCTGCTGTTTCAGGAGTACCTGACGCTGGTGCAAATTGCCGGAGCGGTGATAACGCTTGCCGCCATCTATTTCGGATCGATCCGGGCTACGTTAGCGGAAGTAGTGGAAGAGCGGTCGGCCGAGATATCGAAAGCCGCCGGGAGCTGATTACCTCTCAGGTCTGAACGAGTTGCCGCCGCTTCGGCCGCAGAGCGTGGCCGATCTTGAGATCCTCGCCTATAATATGATCGCTCAACCAGCGCGTGAGATATTCAACAAGGTCGGGAGCGTTAAAGGGCCGGCCGCTCTTGATATTGGTCAGAATCTGAATTACCTGGTCGAGCATCTGGCGGTGAAGATGCTTGTGGTATTCGAGATCAGGAAAGGCGATTTCGTACATCACCTGTTCTTCATCACGGAAATGATACTGCGTGTAGTCCACAAGATCTTTGAGCGTTTGCGACGTGGCCTCGTCGGCCTTGCCGTCGGCAATCGCCTGTTGCAGCGAGGCAATCATGCCGACCAGTTTGCGATGCTGCCCATCGATGGTCTCATGACCGATCCTGTATGAATCCTGCCACTGTATGACGCGCACTTTCGCTCCAAATTTCCGAATGCCGGGCGGCTGTTCCCGCTGCCCCTCGTTCTCTTATTATCGGACGGCGAAGAGCGATCTTGAACGGCAAAGCTGCGCCGATATGCGGCAAACGAAAGAGGCATGTCTCTCGACATGCCTCCTGTGTTGTCGGTCGGGCTCGGCTCGAACCCGACATTCCGAGATGTCAGTCCACTAACACTTTTTCCAGCCGCTCAACCAGGTAATCGATTTCCTGCTGGCCGATAATCAGCGGCGGAGAAATTCGAATCGTATGGCCGTGGCTGTCGTTCGCGAGGACGCCGAGATCCAGAAGCTTCCGGCAGTACACCATGGCGTCGCCGTTGTTCACTTCGATCCCGATAAACAGCCCGCGCCCGCGAACTTCCTTAACGTGTGAGGAGCGCGCTGCCACCTCTTCGATCCTCTTCTTCAGCACGGCGCCGGTTGATGCGGCCTTCTGCGGCAGTTGTTCGCTCTCGATAACTTCCAGCGCCGCGAC
>PQAP01000076.1:0-8820 GCA_003105265.1 candidate division GN15 bacterium
ATTGGCGTGTCACTGTTCGGTAAGCGGAAGGAATACGATTTCGATAAACTGCTGCACCGAGGCAAGTACGCGGTCGCCGGCGAGACTCAAGTCGTGGATGCGGCCCCTGCGCGCGGATGGAAGATACTCGGCATGGGTAAGGAGTTCACCCGAGGCGACAAGATCATTTACGTCGTCAGTTACATCTGGACCGGCGCCTGGCTGGTGGCGTTTATCATCGGCACAATCTACAACCTCACGCACGAAGTTGCGGATGCCTCATGGTTAACATTCTGGCGCGTCTATCTGACGATTCATATCGTCGTTTCAGTCGCCATTATCGTCTGGTTCCTGATCGGCGGTTTCCGCGATCTGATGCATATGAACCGCCGCCTGGAAACATCGGACCGGGACCATCGCGACGACGGTTTCGTTACCGCGGAAACGAGCGCGGAGTGAGCTTATGAAGAGGGTAATCTCGCCAACGTATCTGGCCTTGAGCGTACTTGCGATAATCACTGTCAGTCTCTCGGGAATGAGTCTGGCGGCCGACCTCGCGTCGAGTCAGACGATCAGTGTGTTTTCGGATAATGCGATTCAATTTGCCCCTTCGGATTCTACGAAGTTCGACACCGGTAGCGTAAGGGCGCGCCAAGGAGGTCGGGTGATCTCCCGCCGTGTTCAACTGCCGAAGTTCGATTCACCGGTGCGGATAACGGGACATTTGATTATCAAGCCCGTGCCGAAGGATGAGCTTGAAATGTATGATCGCTGGGATCGGGCGGGAAATATACGGCTCGAAATCCCCGGCTCCCCTGATATCGAGCTTGTCAAGTTCGTGACTGCTTACGGCGGGCGAACGGAATATAATGTGGACTTGTCCCATCTGGCCTCACTTCTAGTCGGCGAAAAGACGGTCAAAGGGTTCATCGACACATGGGTGACGCCGGCGTGGAAAGTGGATTTCTCGCTGACTTATTCTGCCGATTCCGAGGCGGTCAATGCCGATTGGGCGAAAAGTATGGTCTTTGTTGAGTCATATACCGCCGATACGCTCGGAGCCAAAGGCGTGGAAACGGTTGTCGAGATACCGCAAGGGATGAGCCGCGTCCTGCTACATTATTATGTGAGCGGGCACTGCACGGATGGCACCGATGCCGATGAGTTCGTGAAAAAGGACAATGTCATTTATGTCGATGGCAATGTCGTGTACCGATACCGCCCATGGCGCGATGACTGCCGACAGTTCCGCCCGATCAATCCGTATTGTCGTCGCTGGACCGATGGCTCCTGGTCATGCGACTATAGCCGGAGCGGCTGGTGCCCAGGGGATGTCGTCAAGCCGCTCGAACTCGATCTCACCGATCACCTGAAGCCCGGTAAGCACACGATCCGATTTGTGGTCGAAAATGTGCGCCCGAAGGACGCCAATGGGAACTACGGATACTGGCGAATTTCAAGCCAGCTCCTTGGGTGGAATAAACCCCGATGAACTCGCAGCCGCCGATAATACCGCTGCCCGCAAGCTACCGCTATACTGATATCTCTCTGGGCTTACGATCACCGATACCGGTTGTCGTCCGGTCGCACGCTAAAGCGGCACGTTCAATTGTAGATGTCTGTGGCAAATTGCTGCTGGCGACGAGCGGAATGGCATTGCATGTGGTCGAACCGCCTTTGGAGGAATATTGCCCTGCGATTCAACTTGAGCATGTACCAGACGGCTCCAAAGCGAAAGGCGCGTATCGCCTTGCCATCACTCGTGACGGTGTGCGAATCAGCGCTTCGTCGGACACAGGTCTTTTCTATGGAATGATCGGGCTCGTACAATTGCTGGCCGCGCAGGGGGGGAGTGGGGGAGAAGTCGAGCTGACGGGAATCGAGATCGAGGATCAGCCGAGATTTGAGTGGCGAGGGATGCATCTCGATGTCAGTCGGCACTTCATGCCTGTGCCGTTCATTAAGAAGTACATCGATCTGCTGGCCTACCACAAGATGAGTGTCTTCCACTGGCACCTGACCGATGACCAGGGCTGGCGAATTCAGATTGAGAAGTATCCGCGATTGACAGACGTCGGTGCATGGCGACATGAGGCCGGGGGAGGAAGATACGGCGGATTCTACACTCAGGCGGAAATCCGTGAGATCGTGCAGTATGCGAGTGAGAGATATGTAACGATAATCCCCGAGATCGAGCTTCCCGGCCACGCCACCGCGGCGCTGGCGGCGTACCCCGAGTACTCATGTACCGGCGGGCCATTCAATGTCGCCACAAGCTGGGGGATTTTCGACGATGTGTACTGCGTGGGTCGCGAAACCACGTTCGAGTTTTTGGGAAATGTTCTCACCGAAGTTGCAGAACTCTTTCCCGGAAAATATGTGCACATCGGCGGCGATGAAAGTCCGAAAGCGCGGTGGCAAGCTCATGATTTGTGTCAGGACCGAAAGAGGGAGTTCGATCTCAGGACCGAAGACGATTTACAGTCATATTTCGTCACGCGGATTGGGAGACACCTGAAATCGCTCGGTAAGCGTTTGGTCGGGTGGGACGAGATACTCGATGGCGGTGCCCCCGCAGAGGCAACGATCATGGCGTGGCGGAGTGCCGAAAAGGGAATTGAGGCCGCTCGCGCCGGGCATCCCGTTGTCATGTGTCCGATGTCACACTGTTACTTCGACCATTACCAGAGCAGGGAGAACGAACCGAAAGCGATCGGCGGGCACACGCCGCTGGACAAAGTCTATGCGTTTGAGCCGGTCCCGGCTGGACTTCCGCCGGAACTAATTCAACACATCCTCGGCGCGCAGGCAAATGTATGGACGGAGTACATGGCGGACGAATCTCACGTGCTGTACATGGTCTTTCCCCGCATGTGTGCGCTCTCCGAAGTGCTCTGGTCGAAGCGTGACGCACGGTCATGGCCCCAGTTTCTGGAGCGGCTTCAGCCGCATCTCAAATACCTGGAGCTACTGGGTGTCAATTACCGTCGGCTGACCACCTAATTATAGTCAGCGGCTAAGGGGAACCAACGCTGTAACGAACCGGGCCACCGAATACGCCGAGCTCTGCTTAGGATGGTCCGCAAGTTTTTGTGCCCCAATACGCGTCCCAAACTCGATTTCCCGCTGGATTTCTCACCCCTACCATATATATGTGGAGAAGTGGCGACGGCCGGCCGATTGCCAGCCGGAGACAAATTGCGCGGCAATTCGCCACAACCACCGGACCCAAATGTCGGCTTGAATGGTATCACTATTCTGGCACCGGCACCTCCGGACTGCCGAGACGAGGTCGGCCTCTTGCCAAAGCCGCATCGGATCGTCGCGGTAATGGCGGGTGTTTGCAGGCCCCGGTGGCCGCCTGTAATGAGGCCATGCAAGTGAGAAACAAAGGAGAGACAATGACGAAGCGTAAACTCGGAAACAGCAATTTGGAGGTCTCCACGCTCGGTCTCGGCTGCATGGGAATGAGCTTCGGCTATGGTCCGGCGGCCGACAAGCAGGAGATGATTTCGCTGATTCGATTGGCGGTAGAACGCGGTGTCACATTCTTCGATACCGCTGAAGTCTATGGTCCGTTTGCCAACGAAGAACTCCTGGGTGAAGCGCTGGCTCCTTTCCGTGGCCGGGTGGTCATTGCAACCAAGTTTGGATTCAGACTCGACCCGAACGGCGGGCCGCAGTGGATCGGCCTTGATAGCCGGCCTGACCACATCAGGCAGGTCGCCGAGGCGTCACTCCGGCGGCTCCGGGTCGATGCCATCGATTTGTTCTATCAGCACCGTGTCGACCCCGAAGTACCGATCGAAGATGTGGCGGGCGCAGTGAAAACTCTGATTGAGGAAGGCAAGGTCAGGCATTTCGGGCTCTCGGAAGCAGGCGTAGATACCATTCGTCGGGCGCACGCAGTCCAACCGGTCACGGCCGTTCAAAGCGAGTATTCATTATGGACGCGGGAGCCGGAGACGGAATTGCTGCCCGCGCTCGAGAAACTGGGAATCGGTTTCGTCCCCTACAGCCCGCTGGGAAGAGGATACCTTACCGGCAAGATGAATGAGAATACAGCGTTCGATAGTTCCGATTTCCGCAACACGCTCCCTCGGTTTACCCCGGAGGCCCGGAAGGCAAATCAGGCCCTGGTCACTCTGCTTGGCAAGATCGCTCAGCGAAAGAATTCGACACCGGCGCAAATTGCGCTCGCGTGGCTGCTCGCACAGAAATCGTGGATCGTGCCCATTCCCGGCACCCGCAAACGGGAGCGGCTGGAGGAGAACATCGGAGCGGTGGCAGTCGAATTGACTGCCGAGGATCTTCGCGAAATTGACCAGGCCGCCTCGAAAATCACCGTGCAGGGAGCCCGGTATCCCGAAAAACTGGAAAAGATGACCGGTCGCTGAGCCGTGGTCTATTTGGCCCGACCCGCCATCTCACGGCCCGTTTTGGCGTCGTAGTAGTGGTGGTTCCGGGTAACGTAATCGGACGACAGATCCCGGCCCACTATTACCAGTTCCCACAGATCACCGTCGACGGCCTGTTGACTGTGAATGTCATTGGGTGGCCCGAGCCAGTAATCCGAATCCCCGGGGCCCAGCGTCTTCTCTTCCGTCTGCTCAACGAATGGCTCTCCGGTCTTCGGATCGGCCAGGCGTTTCCAATGAACATACCGGTCTCTACCCTCCAAGACTCGAACCACTCCCCAGGTGAGATGGTCGTGTACGGGAGTTGCAGCATCTTTGCCGAACCAGGACACATACAGGCATATCCCGGTGTCACCTTCGGAAGCCAGCAGCGCTCTCCCCATGGAAGTGCTGCCGTGCAGCGGTTTCATCGTCCCCCGGTTTCTGATGCCCGGAAGCGAGGCAACCTCCGACAACGCGGCCTGAATTGCCGCCATCGCCGAATCCGTCTCGCCATATCTGTTAATCGCCGTGCGGGCTTTCACCACCACTTCTTTGATCGCCTGTCCCACCGAATCGGCAGTCGCGCCCGCCGAGAGTACGGGCAAAACGGCCGTACCGGCGATTCCGAGAAGAAATGCGACCACAGCGTTTGATTTTCTCATGACTACCTCCTTGATACAGACGGTTACACCCAAACCGGCGTGTGAACCTGCACCATTATAACGAAATCGACGACTTAAACGATCCATTTTTTAGCAGGGCCGGGAAGTCTCGGGCGGCGCGGTTCGGAAAGCCGTGAGAACACCGCAGGACCCGGACGCGGTCGGCCGCCACACTCGTATGGGTACTTGCGTGAGAAATCATCTAACCACTTATTCCATAGTGATTTACGGCAATTTCGGGCGACTGCAAATTCCCGGGAACAAAAAAACTACTTGCGCCTTTATGACTATGTGCGTATATAGCTATACGTTTATATGCGTATGCGTGATTTGGGTGAGTCCATTCGCCCTGCAGGCGCCAACCGTTAGACAAGATTAGGATGTGTATGAAGCTACGTATCATGATGATCGCCGCTCTGATCGGCCTCCCGCTCGTCGCCGGCGCTCAGCAGCTCACTCTGGAGAAAGCGATCAGCTTGTCCCAGCAGCAGTCGCCGATGGCTCGCATTGCCTCGCAGCGGGTCATTGAAGCATCGGCCCGAGCCGCCGAAGCCCGTTCGGCGTTCCTGCCGATGATTCGAGTCACTTCCGGCTACACGGCCAGCAACAATGCCGTGAACGGATTCATGTTTGCGCTGAACCAGGGTCAGTTTGCGCTGGCCGGAGATCTGAACAATCCGCCGAGTGCCGACAATTTTCAGGCATCGGCCATGGTAGGGCTGAGCGTCTTCAACGGGGGACGTGATTTGGCCAACCTGCAGGCCGCGGGAGCGGCGCACTCGGGAACACAGTTTGTCTATAAGGCGACCACGCAGGAGGTGGCGCTTGGGGTGACCCGGATGTACCTCGCCGTGCTGACCGCGCAGGAGGCGGTTCGAGCTTCGAGCGCCGCGGTGGATGCGTATGCCGCGACCGAAGAAGTAATGAAAAGCCGAGTCAACAACGGCACTGCTCTTAAGACGGATCTTCTGAATATCCAGGTGGAAAAGGCCCGGGCGGAGGAACAACTGCTGCGGGCCCGCAATGGTCTGGCACTGGCCAAAGATGGCCTGCGGCTGGCGATCGGCCTGGATACGATGACTTACACCGAATTTGAAACGCTTGATCAGCTCCAGCAACCGGCGCTGACCGATACGGTCCCCGGCACCCGGCCGGAAGTACAGGCGTACGACCTGTTTGCCCGCGCGGCCGCCAAAGAGTATCGGGCTGCCTGGGGCGGCTTCCTGCCGTCGATTACTGCCTTCGCCAGCGCCGACTATAATAAGGGGCTGAAATTTGAGCACGCTAATAACAGCTGGACGGCAGGCCTGCAGATGAACTGGACAATTTTCGACGGCTTCTTCACCAGTTCATCGGTCCGCGAGAAGAAAGCCCGCATGAAAGCCGCGAACGAGAGCGCTCGCCTGACGAGACTGCAGACGTCCGTGGAATTGACTTCCGCCCGAAATGGCTATAAGGAAGCCACCGAACGGGTGACGGTCATGCAGCGCACGGTAGAGCTGGCCGACGAAGCGGCCCGCCTGACCCGTGCCCGATTCGATCAGGGACTGGCCCTGACGTCGAACGTCATCGATGCTGAAAACAATCTGGTGCAGGCCACGGTCGGTCTCGCCCAGGCCAAAGCCGATAAATTGAACGCTCAGGCGCAACTGCGCCGCGCCCTGAGCTTACCCCTTCCTGGAGAGAAGTAATCATGAGACAGATTTTCTATGCATTAATGCTGTTGACAGGCCTCGCTGTTGTGGGGTGCGGCAATTCACACGACCAGCGTGCGGCAACGGTTACCGGCTCGCCGAAGAATGTGACCGTGGCGAAAGTGGCCCGGTTCACCGGTGGCGCCGCAGATGAGATTATGGGTTCGGTCGTTGCCCGAAACACCGCTCAGATCAGCCCCAAGGTTCAGTCCCGAGTCGACCACATCCTCGTCGATATAGGCAGCCGAGTGAAGAAGGGAGATCTGCTCGCTGAGCTCGACGCGCGGGAATTTGAGGCGAAAGTGCAGCAGGCGCGGGCCATGCAGCAACAGGCGGCGCAGGATCTCGAACGATTCCAGAAGCTTCTGGCGGAGAATGCCTCCACGCAACAGGAGTTCGACGGGATTCAGGCGCGGGCCACCGTGACCAGGGCGGGGCTGGAAGAGGCCGAGACCTACCTGAGCTTCACGAAGATCGTCGCCCCCTTTTCCGGCGTGATAACCCGCAAGATGGTTGATGTCGGCGATATGGCGTTTCCGGGTCAGCCGACCTTCACGCTCGAGGAATCGGGGCCGCCGGTGTTTGTCGTGACAATACCGGAGTCGTATCGCAATCGCATCAACATCGGCGAGTCAGTCAGTATATCCATTCCGGTCGTCAGCATGACTATTGGCGGAAGAGTCGAAGATATCTCGCCGTCGGCGGACCCGATGAGCCGGACTTTTTCGGCGAAGGTCGGCCTTCCTGAAAATCAACAGATACGCCCGGGTCAGTTTGGCCGGCTTCTGCTGCCCTACGCGGGTGAGGAGGCCACGCTGTCAATTCCCCGTTCGGCCTGGGTGCACCGCGGCCAACTCGATCTCGTCTACGTGGTGACGCCGGAGAAGAAGGCCATGCTTCGCCTAATCAGAATCGGCCGCCAGTTTCCGGATCGCCTCGAAATTCTGTCGGGTCTCCGCGAAGATGAAGACGTGGTCATCAGCGACCAGCGGGATCTGCTCGACGGCGATGAAGTGCAGGTGACCTTATGAGCAGTAACCCCACTCACCCGCACAATCCTACGGGGCTGGCGGGGGCGCTGGCCCGCATGTTCGTCGACTCCAAGCTGACTCCGCTTTTCATACTGGCGTCGGTGCTGCTCGGCATTCTGGCGGTCTCGCTGCTTCCCCGCGAGGAAGAGCCCCAGATCAAGGTGCCGATGGTCGACGTCATGGTCGGCGTGCCGGGGTTCAGCGCCGAAGAGGTCGAGAAGCGGGTTGCCGCCCCGATGGAAAAGCTGATCTGGGAAATCCCAGGCGTCGAATATATCTACTCAATCTCCAACCCGGAGCAGGCGCTGGTGATTGTTCGCTTCAAGGTTGGCGAAGATGTCGAAAAATCACTGGTCAAACTGAACCAGAAGCTCCAGTCCAATTTCGATCGCATACCTCCGGGCGTCTCGTTTCCGTTGCTCAAGCCACGATCGATTGATGATGTCCCAATTCTGGCCCTGACGTTTCACAGCCCCACCGAGGACCACTACTTCCTCCGACGCGTGGTGGCCGAGGTCGAGGAACAGATCAAGCAGGTGCCGGACGTTTCCGAGACTCACATGATCGGCGGTCTGCGACGCCAGTACCGCATCCAACTCGATCCGGATGCGCTGGCCGCTCGCAATCTCGATCCGCTGAGCATCATTCCGGCGCTTCAGGCCGCCAACCGTCAGAACAAAGCCGGCGGCATTGTGCGCAACAACCGCGAGATCATCATTGAGACCGGCGGGTTCCTGCGCGATGTCGATGATATCAACCGCGTCGTGATCGGCGTGTTCAACGGCGCGCCGGTGTATTTACGCGATGTCGCGCATGTCGTCGACGGACCCGAAGAGTTGACTCAGGTGGTCGTCTTCGGCTCCGGCAGCGCGTCCGGCAAGCGTCACGAAGATGAAGCAGCCGTCACTCTTTCCATCGCCAAGCGAGCCGGCACCAACGCTATCGAGGTAGCCCGCAAGGTGCTGGAGAAGGTGGAGATGATCCGTCCGAAGCTGATTCCTTCGGATGTGCAGATGACCATCACCCGCCACTACGGCGAAACGGCGGAAGAAAA
>PQAP01000076.1:9328-14941 GCA_003105265.1 candidate division GN15 bacterium
GAGCACGCAACCGGCGACCAACACGAGCACCATGAGGACCGGACCACTCGCTTCTACCGGAAGTGGATGAGCAAATTGGTTGTGTCGCGGAAAAGAAGCTTGATCTTCTTCGGCGTCGTCGCTCTGGCGCTGGTGGCGTCGCTGGCGCTGGTCGGCATCGGCTGGGTCAAAGTCAAGATGCTGCCGTTCGACAACAAGAATGAATTTCAGGTGATCATCAACATGCCGGAGGGCTCGTCGCTGGAGCGGACGGTTGAAGCTTCCCGGGAGATAGCCCAGGCGATCAGCGTGGAGCCGGAAGTTGTCAATTACCAAATCTATGCCGGGACGTCATCCCCGTTCAACTTCAACGGTCTGGTGCGGCACTACTTTCTCCGTCGCGGCGAACACGTGGCGGATATTCAGGTCAACCTGTTGCCTAAGGGAGATCGGTCGGCGCAGAGCCACGATATCGCGCGCCGTGTTCGACCCAAGGTGCACGAAATCGCCCAGCGCTTCGCGGCGCGTGTGGCCGTGGCCGAGGTGCCGCCCGGTCCGCCGGTGCTGCAGACGCTCGTGGCTGAGATTTACGGTCCGACCGATTCCAGCCGCGTCCAGCTGGCACGCGAGATCAGGAAGATTTTCGATTCGACGAAAGGCGTGGTCGACGTAGACACATACCTCGAGGACGACCAGCGGAAGCTGACTTTCGAGGTCGATCATGAAAAGGCGGCTCTCCACGGCATTTCCGCCGACCAGATCGCCCAGACGCTTCGCGTCGCCGTCAGCGGCATGCAGGTGGATATCGCTCACCGCCGTCAGGAACGGGAAGATATCGGTCTCGTTGTGGAGCTCCCGCGTTCCCGCAAGACCTCGTACTCGGACCTGCTCAATCTCCGGCTTCGTTCACCGCACGGCGAACTGGTCCCGCTGTCGGAGTTGGTGACGGTGAAAGAGGAAATTGTCGACAAGACCATCTATCGCAAGAACCTCATGCCGGTGACCTACGTGATCGGCGATGTCGCCGGTGAGATTGAATCGCCGGTGTATGCCATCGAGGCCATGAACAAGAAGATCGCCGCGTTGAATGCCCGGACATTCGGCGGCACGCAGTCGAAGCTGAAGGTGTACAACGCCTCCATGCCGTTTACGGATCTCGAACCGTCGATGAAGTGGGACGGCGAGTGGCATATCACGATCGAGGTGTTCCGCGATCTGGGTCTGGCGTTTGCGGCCGTGCTGGTTCTGATATACATCCTGCTCGTGGGGTGGTTTCGTTCGATGGTCACGCCCATCATTTTGATGGTGGTCATCCCGCTATCGCTGATCGGTATTCTGCCTGCCCACGGCGCCATGAACGCGTTCTTCACGGCCACGTCAATGATCGGTTTCATGGCGGGTGCGGGAATCGTAATCCGGAATTCGATTATCCTCATCGACTTCGCCGAACTGCGGCTCAGCGAAGGATCCTCGCTCGCCGATGCGGTCATCGATGCGGGTGCAGTTCGTTTCCGCCCGATTCTTCTCACTGCCGGTGCGGTTGTGGTGGGAGCCGGGATCATCCTGTTTGACCCGATCTTCCAGGGTCTGGCAATCGCGCTTATCGCCGGTGAAGTGGCCTCGCTTATCATCAGCCCGGTGGCGGTGCCGTTGCTGTATTACATGGTAAACCGGAAACGGCTGTCGGCTCGGCCCCAAACCGCTCCGGCGACCGATTCAGAAAGCACAGGCGCTTGAGGCAGCCATGAAGCTCCACTCGTACAGGTACCAAAATGTCGGTCTCGCTCCGGATCTGCCGGCCGGAGCGAAGCCGGCCATGATTGAAACGGCAAAGAGACACGTATGAAAACCGGCGCAACCAAAAGATTCGTCAGCACCACAGACCAGCAGATTGACCTGGTTGCCCGGTGCTTTCAGGCGCTCAGTGACCCGACCCGGCTGAAGGTAATTCGAGCGCTGAAAAGCGGAGAGAAATCCGTTCAGGACCTGTGCGAGCAGTTCACCTGCTCGCAGCCGAACATCTCCAGGCATCTGTCGGTCCTGACTGCTGCCGGACTGGTGAGCAAAAACAAGCGCGGCTCCTTTGTCATGTACAGTGTGGCCGATCCGCGTGTATTTGAGCTGTGCGATTATGCCTGCCGCCACGTGGATATGCTGATCGAGCGGTACACCGGCTAGCGCCGCGAAAAAAGTTACGGAGGTTGCATAGAATATGAAGAGTGAGATGATTATCACGATCGGAGAAGGGAAGAAAGTGGACGCGGAATTCGGCGGCTTTGTAATCCGTACCGACCAGCCGCGGCAGGTGGGTGGCGAGGGCTCGGCCCCGGAGCCGTTCGCGCTTTTCCTGGCGTCAATCGGCACCTGTGCCGGAATCTTCGTTTCTTCTTTCTGTCAGAGTCGGGGAATTCCGACAGACGGTATACGATTGGTACAAACCCATTATGCCAAGCCCTCCGGCTATGGCATTGGGAGGATTGAGATCGCCATCGAAGTACCGCCGAGTTTTCCTGACAAATATCGGGACGCTGTCGTCAATGCCGCCAACCTCTGTGCGGTAAAGCGGCATATCCAGGACCCGCCCGAATTCGACGTCAAGACCGTGGTAACCGCTTAGTCGTGCGCATGACGCTGCCGGGTGACGCAGCGTGCAGGCGCATGGCAGACCTATTTGAACGGAAACCGGCTCGCCGGTATCTTGTAAGAAGAAGATGGTCCGGGTTGCTGAGGAGCGATTCATGAAAAGTCGTATTGTGTTGCCGGTTCTATTGATCGTCGCCGCTCTTGCGACGATCGTCTGGGCATCGTGGTCACATATCATCAATTTCATGCTGCCCGCCGACTCGCGGCCGGGAGAAGTCACCTACACAGTTGAGCGGGTCACGCCGGAACCGTTTGAGGCGGTCGCAGCGGCATTGAAAGACCGGTTTACGGGAGATTTCAAGCATATTGAGCGCTTTCGAAAGGCCGGTATTCTGGCATACGAAGGTCCGAAAACTTGTCTCTCCTGTCACAAGGACATCACCGTCAAAGATGCAACCACCGGTCAGAACAAGACAGTCGACCTCATGACCAATGTCACCACGTCGGCGCACTATCGATTCTTCACTTCGTCACATCCCAACGTGTATGGCTTCAACGGTGAGCTCGCGGACAATTTTCCGATGGGCAAGATCGACCGCCCTTGTCCCAAACCGGGCTCTTTCGCTATGACGGCCTGGGCAGAGCAGGTGGTGACCCGCAACGGCGACACCCTCTCCGAGGGCTGCGGTCAATGTCATATCGGCGGGCAATACCAGGCGCCACTGGGGGAGATCATGCCCGGCTACCGGACGCTCGATGAAGAGAAGGATGCGATCGACTGCCTGATTTGCCATGCAGCCGCGTATGACATGAACCGGAAACAGGTAGTTCAGGACGCCAACGGCCGGCTGCGCTGGGATCAGGACCGTACCCTGACGGCGGCCTTGAGTGTGACAAATACAACGTCGCAAACCTGTCTGCGCTGCCACCAGCATAATCTGGGCGGAGACATCTATGTCGATTCGCTTGACCCGTCATTCATGCAAAGCATGCGGAATCCGGGTCATGAGCGCCCGCGGGTGCTGCATCCCGGCTCCAAGCGCGGCACACCGTTCTCGCCTTCGTGGGATGTCCACGCCGCGGCCGGCGTCAACTGCGTGGAGTGCCATACGACCGAGGGGCACTACATCGCCAAAGGTACGCACACGACGACCATGATGGCCAACGACTTGCCGAATGTCGAAGTGGCCTGCGAGAACTGCCACACAGCCGAGCCGCACAGCAGCAATGCGGAGCTGGCGGGTTATCTGAACAGCCATGTGGCCAAAATTGCCTGTCAGACCTGCCATATTCCGTCGCTGCATCCGGACAACGCCACGTACCGTGATTTCTCCAAAACAGAATATGAGGAGCACGCGGGCATCTACGTCTACACTGACTCCTTGAAAGAAACACAGCCCGGCAAAGGGATTGTCTACGTATGGTGGAACGGCGACGGCTCGTTTCTGGGCAATCCGATCGGCGATAATCCGAACGGCAAAAACCTGTATCGCTTCTATAACCCGAGCCACGTATGGCCCGAGTTCAAGAATTTCGATTATGCCGGCTGGTACGACAAGGTTATGCGGCCAATCGCCAAACAGGGCCGACCGTCGAAGCTGTACGCCATGAAACTCTTCAACGGCAAGCAGCACATTGATCTGCAGAACATGGGGCCGTTCGGCGGCATGTATCTGCCTTACAATCTCCCGACCTATTATGTCACGGGGAATCCCGATCTCGCGGCGCAGAAGGAAATGGAAAAGAGCATGATGCCGATGATGTACGGCTGGATGTTCAAGGTTTACCTGATGGATAAATTCATGAGGTTCATGGACGTCGACAGCTGGAACACCGCGGCGTACGCCGATGCCCATGCCCTCAGGAAGGTCGAACCGCGGTGGATTCCGCAGGACGCGTCGCTGGAAATCAGCCATGCCATTCGCAAGAACGGCGCACTGACCTGCCGGAACTGCCACGGCCCTGCGGGAGTGCTTGATTGGAAGGCGCTCGGGTACACCGATGATGAGGCGGCTTCGCTGAGTGTCGACCGAGGCCTGTAAATACAAATGAAGACAGTTTCGATCGGGTCACCGGTTGCGAGATCGGGACCCGATCCCGCTGCTTGCCAATAGAGACCGGTTTGCCCGCTCTCCGACGGTCGGACCTCGGCGCAAACACATCGGTGGCGTGTGACTCTCGTATTCATTCCTTTCAACTTTCCCGGCATACCGGGCTGACCTGTCGTTCTGCCGCAGGCGATGACTTTTTACTTGGTTGAGTGCGTTTGCCGTAATGATATTGCGGCGACAACACATCAGTTCATCAATCAATTGGAACACGAGGTGGTACGATGAAAAAGCTGATCCAGATCGTTGGTGTCGTCCTGATACTGTGTATCGCGGCAAGTGCGCAGCAGTCGCCGGTCGGAGTGACGGGCAAGGGGCTGAAACTCGGCTTCGACTTTGCAAGCATCAATACCGACTACCAGGAGCTCGATGAGTTTCTTGACAGCCGGTCCGGGTTTATCGGCGGGGCCTATCTGACCTACAGCATCAACCGTCGATTTGCACTGCAGCCCGAACTTCTGTATGCCTCCAAAGGCGCTCAAAAGGACTTCTTTCTGTTCGACGTTCACTGGAATGTCGATTATCTCGAAATTCCCGTGCTGGCAAAGTTTCAGATCGCACCCGACGGCCGCGTTCAGCCGAACCTCTTTGCCGGTCCGGCCGTAAGTGTGCTATTGAGCTCCAAATTCGAGGTGATAAACGATTCCTACGATGTGGCCGATGGCATGAAGACCATGGATTTCAGTCTTGTGTTTGGCGGCGGACTCGACTTCAAGCGCTTCACCTGCGATCTCAGGTATACGCTGGGGCTGGCGAATACGGTCGATGTGAACAAAATAAACGGCCTGACCGGCGCCGAGCCGGGTGATCCGTATTATCTCACCGGCGATGTGTCGGTCAAAAACGTGAACATTTCATTCATGGCCGGGGTGAAGTTCTAATCGGAGTAGTGTCTTCAACAGGACATCTGTCCGCACTCGGCGAACGGCGGCAGGTTCAGATA
>PQAP01000077.1 GCA_003105265.1 candidate division GN15 bacterium
CCGCGTACACCACCCTCAAGCAGCGGGGCTATGAAGTTTATCCGGTCAACCCGAACTACTCTGCCGTCGACGGTGACCGGTGCTACAAGTCATTTTCGGACTTGCCGCCGGGAGTGGAATCGGCCGTCTTTGTCCTTCCGCCATCGGCAGCGTCGCAGGCGGTAGCGGACGCGCAGTCATTCGGCATCAAGCGCATCTGGTTCCAGCAGGGAGCGAGGTATGACTCAGCAATCAAACAGGCACAGGATGCCGGTATGCAGGTCGTGTGCAGGAAGTGTATTCTCATGTACGCCCAGCCCGTATCCGGAGTTCACGCCTTCCACCGCTTTCTGGCAAGGATGTTCGGTCGGGTGTGAGCCGGTCGCCACGGGTTCGCCGTCGCCGGTCAAAAGATTGTCCCCAAACAGCTTGCGGAGACCGCTAAGTCGGCCGCTAATCGCTTGACTTTGCATCAACAATCGGCTTTCATAAAAGGTTATTGTGTTGATATTCTAACCTATAAGGAGTCCCTTTGCAGGCTAAGGACAGGGCCGATACCGCGACAATTGACCTATTCGAGAAATGTTTCTCGTTTACTGACCCGCAGACCGTCAGGGACATGGGAATCTACCCCTATTTTCATCCTATTCAGTCCGCCCCGGGGGATGAAGTCATTGTCGACGGCAAACCGTGCATCATGGCCGGTTCCAACAACTACCTCGGACTGGTCAACCATCCGCGGGTGAAGGAAGCCGCCATGAAAGCGGCTCATGATTTCGGGTCCGGATGCACCGGCTCGCGCTTCCTTAACGGCACGCTCGACATGCATTTGGAATTGGAACGACGGCTCGCCAAATTCGTCCACAAGGAAGCCGCTCTGGTCTTCTCGACCGGTTTCCAGACCAATCTTGGCGCTATCTCCTGTCTGATAGGTAAGAATGACGCTGTGATCATCGACCGTCAGGTGCACGCCTGTATCGTCGACGGCTGCCGCCTCTCCTACGGCAAGACCTACAAATTCGCGCATAACGACATGGCCGATGCCGAACGGGTCATTTCCAACGTCCGCAATATCAACACGCGCGGCGGAATCATGGTGGTGGTGGACGGCGTCTTCTCCATGGAAGGGGATATCATCAAGCTGCCGGAGCTGGCGAAGATCTGCAAACGGTACGGCGCGCGGCTCATGGTGGACGATGCCCATTCGATCGGCGTACTCGGTCCGACCGGCGCCGGCACCGCCGAACATTTCGGAATTACCGACGATGTCGATCTCATCATGGGAACCTTTTCCAAGTCGTTTGCTTCGCTGGGCGGGTTTATCGCGGGCAAGAAAGAAGTGATCGAATACATCCAGCATACCGCCCGCTCGCTCATCTTTTCGGCGTCTATTACGCCCTCCTCGGCGGCCGCGGTTCTGACCGCTCTCGATATCATTCAGGCGGAGCCGGAGCGCCGCGAGCATCTCTGGAACAACGCTCACCGGATTCAGCGGGAGTTCCGGTCGCTCGGATTCGATATCGGCCACACCGCCACACCGATTGTCCCAATAGTGGTTGGCGAAGATCTGGACTGTTTTGCGTTCTGGAAGGATGTCTACGACCGCGGCGTCTTCACCAACCCGGTGATTTCGCCGGCGGTTCCCCCCGGACATGCCATGATCAGAACGTCGTATACGGCGACGCACACCGACCGGCACCTCGATAAGGTCATCGAAGTCATGGCCGAGGTTGGCCGGAAGCGCGGTCTTATTTCCTGACAGTATGGGTGCCCTGGATATAGTCGAAGTCGAGACCGGTGCGCAGCTCGACGAGTTCATAGATTATCCCAATCGGCTGTACGCCAAGTGCAAGCAGTATGTTTGGCCGCTGAAGATCGAGCGCCGCGAGTTTTTTGACCAGCAGCGGAATCCGTTCTACAAGGTCGCCAGGACCAAGTTGTTTCTGGCGATGCAGAACGGCGAGGTATGCGGGCGCATCGCCACCTGCATAAATTACACGCACAACGACTTTCATCAGGAGAAAGCCGGCTTCTTCGGGTTCTTCGACTGCCCCGACGATTTTGAGATCGCAACCCGGCTCCTGAAGGTCGCCATGATCACGCTCAAGAAGGAGGGGATGGAGAAGATGCGCGGCCCGATGAACTTCTCCACCAATCACGAGATCGGCTTCCTGGTCGAGGGTTACGATTTGCCGCCGACCGTCATGATGCCCTACAATTTTCCT
This sequence comes from candidate division GN15 bacterium, assembly GCA_003105265.1. Lineage (GTDB taxonomy): Bacteria > Zixibacteria > MSB-5A5 > GN15 > FEB-12 > FEB-12. Next base: position 2,205 of record PQAP01000077.1, read on the forward strand.
TATATGCCCCGGCTGGCGGAGAAATTCGGGCTCAAGAAAGTCATGGACCTGATCGGCTTTCTCATCACCAAGGACGATCCGATCCCGGAGCGAATTCAGCGCGTGGTCACCCGACTTCAGGAGCGGTCCGGTATAGTCGTACGCCCGCTCAATGAGCGGGATTTTGATAACGAGGTTCATCGGATGCTCGAAGTCTACAATCAGGCCTGGGCGCATAACTGGGGATTCGTGCCGATGGACCAGCAGGAGTTCTTCTACACCGTCAAGCAGATGAAGCAGATCTATGATCCGCACCTCGTGTTTATTGCCGAGCACGAGGGAAAGCCGGTTGCATTTTCGGTAGCACTGCCGGATATCAATCAGGCGTTGATTCATCTGAAAGGGAAACTGCTGCCGTTCGGTATCCTGAAGCTCCTCTGGCACACCAAGATAAGCAAGAAGGTCACCGGCTTGCGAATGATCACCATGGGTGTCATTCCGCAGTACCACAAGCGGGGTATCGACATGATGTTCTTCGTCAATACCTACAACATGGGTATTCAGCGCGGCTACAAATGGGCCGAGCTCTCATGGATATTGGAGACCAACGAGTTGATGTGCCGCGCCGCCGAGGATATGGGAGCCAAGCCGTACAAGAAATACCGCATCATGGAGATGCCGTTGTAGCTCAGCCGCTCTGACCGGTCCGCTTCCCCCGTACCCCAGCTTCCAACTGCCCCGTCCAAAAAAATCGCAACTTGCCTCTTAGAAGGCCGTCTAATCCTATTAGATAGGTTGTGTTTCTACCTCCAATTGAGGAGATCCTGATGATGAAAAAGATAATACTGGTACTCGGCGCCCTGGTCGTCGTCGCCATCATCATCTTTTTGGTGGCGGGCAACGGTTCGGCCAGCAAGGGAGAAGATGTCAAGACGGTCGCCATAAAAAAGGGGAATATCGTCGAGAAGGCGCTCGCGATCGGCAAGATCGAGCCGAAACGCGAAATCTCGGTCAAGTCGAAGATTTCAGGCATCATAAAGAAGATATATGTTGAGATCGGCGACCCGGTCAAGATCGGCGATCCGCTGTTCGATATCGCCCCCGACCCAACGCCGCTCGAGTACGCCGAAGCCAAGCGGCAGGTCGAACTCGCCCAGGTCGATTATGACAACGCGAAGAAAGAATTCACCCGGGCCAACTCCCTCAAGGACAAACAGCTCATCTCCAATCAGGAGTATGAATCGTACCAGTCCAAAAATGTAGCTGCCCAGTTGCGACTCGATCTCGCCAAAGAACGGCTTGCCCTGATCGAAACCGGGCGTACCGAAATCGCTGACCGCAAGATTGACAATATTATCAAGTCGACCGTCAACGGCACCGTTCTCTCGCTCGAGGTGGAGGAGGGCGACCCGGTCGTGCCGCTGACCTCGTATCAGGCGGGAACGAGCTTGATGTCAATCGCGTACATGGAAGACCTGCTGTTCAAGGGGAATGTCGATGAAATCGATGTCGGCAAACTGCACGAGGGGATGCCGGTCGATATCGAAATCGGCGCCATTCCGAACAAGAAGATCGGCGGCATCCTGACCAAGGTCTCGCCCAAAGCGCACAAGGAAGAGGGCTCGACCCTGTTCCTGGTGGAGATAGAAATCGGACGGGACACCGCACAAACCGCCCTTCGAGCCGGTTACAGCGCCAACGCCAGCATTATCATCAATAAGAAAGACAGCGTGCTGATGGTGCCGGAGCGACTGGTGAAGATTGCCGACTCCGTCTCGACTGTCGAAGTCAAAGACAGCACCGGTACGATCTCTACCAAGACCATCAAGACCGGACTGTCCGATGGTATCAATATTGAAGTCGTCTCCGGGCTGGCCGAAAACGAGCAGGTGGTCGAACGTCCGCCCAAACAGATCACCGCTGACTAATTCGGCCGGATGACCATGCGACCGCTGTACACGATCAGGCAGTTCTTCAACGACATGCGGAGGCAGAAACTCCGCACCGCGCTCACGACCTTCGGCATTTTCTGGGGGACCTGTTCGATCATCCTTCTGTTCGCTTTCGGCAAAGGGATTAAGGAATCGCAATTAAAGGCACAAAAGGGATTGGGGGAAAACATCGCCATCTTCTGGCCGGGGATTACGTCGAAAGACTATCAGGGTCTTCCTCACGGGCGGCGCATCTTCTTCACCGAAGAGGATATCGTCATGGTCAAGGAGCGAGCACAGAAGGTGGACAGGATTTCGCCGGAATACTCCAAGTGGAATGTCCCGATGAAAGCCGGCAAGGCCAATACCCTTCGCAATATCGTCGGCGTCTGGCCGGAGTTCGGCGAGATGCGAAATCTTATTCCCGCATCCGGCTCCCGTTTTCTCAATCAAAGCGACCAGAATGACAAGCGGCGCGTGGTCTTTATCGGCGACAAATTGAAAACTGACCTGTTCGGCGAAGGGGAAGCGGTCGGACAGATTGTGCAGCTTGGCGGCGTGCCGTTCACCGTGGTCGGCGTCATGCAGAAGAAAGCGCAGGATAATTCCTATAACGGCCGCGATGCCTCCAAGGCCTTTATCCCCGCCTCGACTTTCAAGACCATGTACTCGAGCCGCTATCTCAATGACTTCGTCATGCAGTCGAAACCCGTTGAGCCGATGAAAGCCGCCCGCGCCGAGGTTCTGCAAATCATGGCGGCGCGCTACCGGTTCGATCCGACCGATGAAGAAGCTCTGGCCTGCTGGGACGTGACCGAGGGGACTCGCTTCCTCGATTCCTTCTTCAGCGCCTTTCAGTGGTTCCTGGTTGGAATCGGTATCGCCACGCTCATTACCGGCGCCATCGGCGTCAGCAACATCATGAATGTGGTCCTTGAAGAGCGCACCAAGGAGATCGGTATCAAGATGGCGCTCGGCGCGCGCAAAAGCTTCATCCTCGGGCAGTTCATTGTGGAGACTCTGATGATCACCGCAATCGGCGGCATCGCCGGATTCGTCTTCGCCTATGCCATTGTCGCGATCTTCCCGGCGCTCAAACTCGAAGATTACGTAGGTACGCCGACCATCAACCTCGCGGCTGCGATCGGCATGACCGCGCTTCTCGGCGTAATCGGTTTTATCGCCGGCATATTCCCGGCCCGCCGCGCAGCTAACCTCGAACCGGTCAAGGCGCTCAAGCTGTTCTGAGGAATTATCATGCAGTGGTCGACTATATATGCCGTCTTCATCCGCGACTTCCGTAAACAGAAGAAGCGGATTACGCTCACGATCATCGCCCTCTGCTGGGGCACGATCTCCATCATGCTGCTTTTGGGTTTTGGCGAAGGTCTGCAGCGCCAGCTCACCATTAATGCCAAGGGAATGGGGGAAGGGATCTCCGTCCTCTGGGGCGGACAGACCAGTATTCCGTACAAAGGCCTCGGTAAAGGTCGGCCGATCATGTTCGTGCCGGAGGATGTCGATTACCTCAAATCCCGCATCCCGGAGCTGCAGGAAATCGGCGGCGAGTACCATCGCTGGGGAGTCGCCGTCAAAAACGGTACCCGGGTGGTAAGTGAACATATCAACGGTGTCAGCCCCAATTACGAGATCATGCGCAACCATATTCCTCGCGCCGGCGGGCGGATGATCAACGAACTGGATATGAAGCTCAAGCGGCGCGTCGCCTTTCTCGGCGACCGCCTGACCGACCGCCTCTTCGGTACCGACACCACGCAGGGCATGGATTTCAGCGACTTTTTCAAAGACCCCGTCACGTCCGTCAACCCAGAGGAAGTCATTGGCAAGGAAGTTCTGATTGGCGGCGTGCCGTTCACGGTGGTCGGCGTAGCGGCCCACAAAATGCAGATGAACAGCTACTCCGGCATGGATCAGGACAAGGCGACCATCCCCGCCACCACGTTCAAGGCGATCTTCGGCGATCCGTGGTTTGACAACATCGTCTACATGCCGCGCGATGTGAAGCAGATGAAAGTTGTCGAGCGCAAGATATTCGAGGCGCTTGGCGCCAAATACAAGTTCGACCCCAAAGATGACCGTGCCCTGCAGATTTGGGACGTTGCCGAGAACCAGCGGCAGATGGACAACCTTCTGCTCGGCATCAAGCTGTTTCTCGGCATCATCGGCGGGCTGACTCTTCTTATCGCCAGTGTCGGTGTCGCCAATATCATGTACGTGTCGATCAAAGAGCGGACGCGCGAGATCGGCATAAAAATGGCGGTCGGCGCTCGGCGCTCGCTGATCCTCTCGCAGTTTCTCCTTGAGGCCTTGATCATCACGTTTGTCGGCGGCTTCCTCGGTATGGGAATCTCCATAGCGGCAACGGAGACGTTTAAGCGGATAGATATTCAGTCGAGTGTGTTGACCTTTATGGGCCGGCCGACCATTTCAATTGACATCGGCCTGATTGTGGTCGGGATTCTCGGTATCATGGGGCTGCTGGCGGGATTCTTCCCGGCGCTCAAAGCATCGTCTGTCAGCCCCGTGCAGTCATTGCGGTACGAATAGCGAGTTTGGAAAAGCAGATATGAACCACATTATTGAAATGAAACAGGTGCGCAAAGCGTACACGACCGGCAAGGTGACGTTCGAGGCGCTGCGCGGAATCGACTATACCACCGACAAAGGCGAGTTCGTAGCGATTGTCGGACCCTCCGGCTCCGGCAAATCCACCATGATGAATATCATCGGCTGTCTCGACACGCCCACCGGCGGGGAATATGTGCTCGATGGTCAGATGGTCAACAAACTCAGCGCCAATGATCTGGCCGACATCCGCAATCGCAAGATCGGCTTCGTGTTTCAGGCGTTCAACCTGCTGCCGTACGCGACAGCGTTTGAGAATGTCGAGGTCCCGCTCTTATTCGCCAAAGTCTCGGCGCGCAAACGTCGGGATCGGGTGATGGAACTCCTGTGCCGCGTGGGTCTGGCCGACAAGGTCGCCAACCGCCCAACCGAAATGTCCGGCGGCGAGATGCAGCGAGTGGCGATTGCCCGCGCGCTGGCCAACGAGCCGGAGATCATCCTCGCCGATGAACCGACCGGCAACCTCGATACCAAATCCGGCGCCGAGATCGTGAAGCTGTTTCATGAGATGTGGCAGACGGGCAAGACGATCATCATCATCACGCACGACATGAATATCGCGCGCCAGACCAGCCGCATTTTGAAATTGAAGGACGGCTTAGTCGACACCAACGGCAACGGGGCGTAGGACCGAGGCACGAGGCACGAGGCAACCATTGCAGAGTTACTGTGGTCCAAACTCGAAACACGGCTTAACCGGCGGATCTCCCGTCCCAATGAGCCAACCTATCAGGTACGACATATCCTGTAAATCAACGTCCCCAGTGCAGTTGCAATCCCCCAGTAACACACTTGGGTACGGAACGAAACCCCCTGCGGTCAAATAGGAGACCAGCGCCGTTAGGTCCGAAAGGTCAATCACCCCGCCACTGTTGTTCACATCTCCACGGGTGATGGAGAGCATGGCCCGAAAAGCGTCGACACGCCCATAGCCGTAAAGGGTGTCGGGCACTGTCTCGAGTGTTCCCCAATCCAGGTCCGTGACTGCTGATCGCGTGAGAATCTCCTCAATCGTTTCCGCTGTCAGCATTGAGTCTCTGGCTATCAACAGCGACGCTACCCCGGACACCAAGGGGCAAGCCGCCGAAGTGCCATTGAAGTTACAGAGATAGTCGAGGTCATCGCTGTCGCGCGGGCAGGCGCATTCGTATAGACTATCCGCAGGTACGTCGCGAAGAGCAGCAAGCTCTGCCTCCCACACCTGCCGATTCGCACCCGAAGTATCCATTTGGTCAATCGACCATATGGCCGGATTGCCGTTGCTTTGATCGCTCGGTGCCACAACGCTGATGCTGTTATACGGCAGGGTATCGTAGTCGCTCCAATCCCATATGGAATCGTTCAGTTTGATGGCGCCGACCGGGAACACCAAGGGATCTCGTGCGGGAAAAGGCAGCCAGTTGATGTCATCATTGCCTGCCGCGAATATTACTGGACACCCTTTGCCGCCGCGACCATCGTATCGGGCACGGTAGATTGCCTGATGGACAACGTCGACATCGGGATGCCAAGTCTGATACCCCCAACTGTTGGACAAGACTGCTGCGCCCTTCACCCTGGCCGAATCAATTCCCGCAGCCAGCTCCTCATCCGAACAATAGCTGTCAATATGGTTGCCAAAGATGTTAATTGGGATAATCGCTGCGTTGGGGTTGAGGGAAATTACGCCGGTATTTGGGCTCCCACCGGCTATCGAGTCACCTGTATGAGATGCCGCTATGAGCCCTGCACAGGCCATCCCGTGAGCATCATGATCTGCAGGGGATGCGTCACTATTCCAGTCGGCGGCATTGAACCCCGGCAGAATACGGCCGGCGGGAAGGTCTTCATGGGCTGTGATGCCGTCGTCGACCACAGCCACTTTCACAGTACGATTTAGTCCCGCAAAATCCCAAACTGTTGTGTCGTTAAACTTCCCAATGACTCGCTTCATATGGGGTTGAAACGAATTGTAATAGTCGAACAGCTTGTAACTACACCTGACGATATCTGCACGAAAATTCGGATGACAGTAGTCGACAAGGGCCAACTCATGGTAGAGATTCGCCAGCTGAAGTGTAGTGTAGTCGCTTGGTGCAGTTCTGCGAAAGAGATACTCGTTGGTAGTAACATCAATGGCATGGTCGATAACAACGCCAAACCGCGCATTGATGCTATCTATTGTCATCGACGGTACTCCCGCCCTGAACCGAATACAAAAGCTCCCTCCCGCTACCATGGAATGGCCATCGCTAGTCAAATAGGCCGGTTCTATCAGCATAACACTCTTGACGGAGCGCAGAGAGTCTATAAGCGTCGTGTAGCCCGTCTTGGTTGCAAGAGAGCAAGCAAAGGAATCATCGATACCAACGGGCGAGAACTCGGCTTCAAGAAACCTGCCAGTCCTTCTCAACTCGTTCGTCGCGTCTTTGAATGAGATTCCCGGATCGAATTGAATCAAGACAAGGGAAGTGTCTATAACGAGGGGATGCTGTTTGCCCATCCCCCACCAACAAAGAGATTGTCCCTGGCAGACCCCTGTTGTTAACAACCAAATCGCGGCAAGTACCCGACTATTGATCATAAGAGATACCTCCCTGTGAGCCGAAAGACTGATTACTCTTGAACTTGGCATAGCAGGAACCCGAGGCCATAGTGGTCTATGCCAAGCGATTCCCGCTTCACTTCCTGTAACGTGTTGACGTCAACTACCAGCCATCCCCAGAATCCCCACGCTGTGCCGACCAGCCACCGACTGTCCGGCGTAATCGTCAAATTGTCAAGACAGACATTGTAGCTCCGAGGGTCGTCGCCATACTGACCGGCCGCATCTATCGTAGCAACAATGTCATTGGCGCGCGTGTCATAGACGAAAATTGAAGTGGTCCCCGGCGTTCCTTCAATGATTGTCCCTGGATTGGTGAAAAACACATATCGGTCGTTCGGCGCTTTGCACATATCCCCCTGCCCCGGGCTCATGTACTTGAAAAACGGGAAGGAGTCAGTGGCTACGTCATAGACCCCAAACGCACTTCGGTCGCTGTTGATGTCAAAATAAATGTACCACTTCTTCTCGTCTGCTGACGGCGCGATCAGCCGGGCTGAAACACCGTCGAAGACAGACCGTTTCACGGTCGGGGTCGCGCCAAGTTTCAGCACATAAACGCCGTCATCCATCTTTGCCGGATCATCGTAATTGGCATAAAAAGTTCGCGAATCGTCCGAAAACCTTCCATATCCGACTTCAGTTGAATCGTGAAACACAACGGCATTGTCGCTTGTTCTCACTACGTCGAGCCCGAAACCTGTTATCGCAAGCAATCGATTGTCGGGTGAAGCAAACACACCGCCGCCAAGTCTCTGACCCCATATCTTCGAAACTGACATCGTCGAGACATTAACAGCAACTATGGAATCTCGGCAATTAACATATATCTGCTCGCCGTCAGCGGAGATATGCGGAATATACTCGGGCATGACCGGCAGATGGAAGGAATCCAGTATGCCGTTTGGCGGCTCGTACTTCCAGAACCGGCCGTCGTTGTAATTGCCTATGTACACCGTATAGTTCTTGGGCTGGTCCGGTTTGGTTGGGGGCTCACTGTCGCACGAGAGAACGGAAGACAGCACCACTGCCACTCCCGCCCATATTGCGATGGATTTGAGCATTTTCTTCATCCCACGCCTCGATGACGATCGTACCGCACCCACGACCGCCTGTCAATCGTAGAATATGGATTCAACTATCCTTTGTCAAGGGGAAAGGTGGAACAGCCGGCTTGACAGATTCTGTCAGGCATGGAGGCAACCGAATGGGGCAACCCTATCGCCCGCTGCGGGTGAAAAACCTACATCCCGCCCTCGTGGCACTGCGTGCAGACTTCTTTGTTGATCTGCGTCTTGCCGTGTTCACTCACCGAATGGCAACTCTTGCAGCCGAGATCGAGTTCTTTCGCGTGCATCTGGTGCGGCAGTTTCTTGCCGGAGTAATCCACCGTCTCCGGCAATAGCATGTTGGCGTGGCAGAACGTGAGACAACTGTTCTCCTGAAGCACCGATGCCGCCGGCTGCGGCGCAGCCACGGAGCTGCTGATCTCCTTTATTGCCGACGTGATCCTGTCCGCCGATGAATTCAGCAAATGCAAGCTGTACCGAATATTATGCGGAATATGGCTGCTCTTGACGAAATCGTAATTGAACTCCGCATCGCTGACCGCCGCCGTCAATCTGGCGTGCGATGCCTTGCTGCCGCGGAGCCCCGATGCCGTC
>PQAP01000078.1 GCA_003105265.1 candidate division GN15 bacterium
GTCAGACGGGCACACGGGGACGTGTGCCGCGCACATAAGGCAGCAGTAAGAGAGAGAATGGACCACGGATATTTCAAAGACCGGCTGTCGGCGTTGTTCGACAATGAGCTTCCCCCGCAGGAGAAGCAGGTGGTCGAGGAACATGTGCGCGACTGTGCCGAATGCCGCGCGGAACTGGCGAAGCTGCAACAACTCGAAGAGGCGGTGAACCGTCATTCGCAACTTGGTGACACGGACTACTGGGAGAAATCGGCGCAGAAGATCGAAGGGCGACTGGGATTCCAGCAGCAGACGGTGATCACGCCGATCAGGCACCGATGGTACGAGCGGGGACTCGGATGGAAAGTAGTCGCGGCAGCGGCCTCAATTGGGGTGCTGGCATATATCGGAATCAATTCGGAGAAAATACTCAAGCGGGAAACGCTGGAACCGAAGCCGGTCCCGACCAAGCAGAAGGAAGTCGGGCAGCCGCTCATGAAAACGCCTGCGGCTTCGCCCGGCATACCGAAGCAAGACACGGTTGCGGCCGAGAAAGTTGCCCCGGTGGCGCATGAGCCGGGGGTATCCAAAGAGGTTAATCTACCGCCGCCGGAGACTAAGATTGAGCCGGAAGCCAAACTCGAAGAACTGAAAGTCGACACCAAGAAGCTCGCAGCGCCGGCTCCGGAAGCGCCGCTTCTCCAGCGCTCAGCGCCCGCTCCGACCGGGGCGTCGACAACGCCGACGGCCGAAAATCGCGCCCTGATCCAGCAACCGAAAACGGCGGTCACGGAAACGCCACCGTCACCTCAGCCACCGTCGGAAACACGGCAGAGAACCAAGCAGCAGGTTGTCACGAAATATGAGGCGGGCCGTGCCCCGGCGCCGGCTGCTCAGACTTTGCAGTATGCCCAGCCGGTGGCGGATTCGGCGGCTCAGATAGTTGAAAAAGAGGCGGATAATCTGGCTGTCATAGAAAAGGACACCACCGCGGCCGACTCAGTGCTGACCTGGTGGCGGAAAAAACGGGATGCGCTGACGGAAGTCCGAAAGACGCTGCCGGGGACGGGTGTCATCAGCGGCCTCAGTCGACTGGCGGCCCCGAACAAGCTGGCCGAGGACAGAAAAAAGCAGCCGGAAATGACCGAGACCGAGGTCGAGAAACAATTGCTCGAGGCCTGGTTCAATATTGCCACTCTGACAAAGAATGCCACCGAGAAGGCCGGCGCCATTGCCGAGATCCGCAAGGTGAGGGATAACCTCAAGTCGCCCAACCGCGATCTGGCGGCCCACTATCTGCGGGATTTAGGGACCAAATAGCCGGACCCGCCGGGGCCAAAAAACCCCGAATCTTTTTGCCGCCCGTTCTCGTACATAATTCCGTAGGTAAGCATCAGCAAGGAGACAAGCGTGGCAGAACGACGGCTCTATCGATCGACGAGCGACCGCTATATCGGCGGCGTTTGCGGCGGCCTGGCCGAATATTTCGGCATTGACCCGGCGATTGTCCGGGTGCTGTTTATTCTCGGCGTGTTCGCCCATGGCGTGGGTCTTCTGGCCTATATCATCTTCTGGATTGCGGTCAGAAGCCGCCCGAAAGGGATGGAAGTCCCGGCTGAGCGGACATTCCGCAGCAGCGGCTGGTGGAAGTACGCGGTGGGCCTCATCCTGATTCTGGTCGGAGCGATCATGCTGATCGATGCCAACTGGTACTGGATGGACATGGACTGGATTGTCGAGCGCTACTGGCCGGCGCTTCTGATTGTCGCCGGACTGGCGCTGATTCTGATCAAGAGACGGAACGGCCGCGTTGAACACAACAACATGGCGGGCGTCCAGCGCCCGCAGAATGGCGAGGCGGCAGTATGACACCGGCACGATTCCGCTGGGGAGCGCTCCTGATTCTTCTGGGTTTGATTCTGCTGTTGCGAAATCTGGATGTTATCGACAGCAATTATTTCTGGACCGGCTTCCTGATCTATTTCCCGATACTGCTGATTGCAATCGGTATCGAAAAGATTTTCACGCGGACGAAATTGCAGGCGATCGCGTACGCGACGACCGTGCTCATTTTCGGGGGCGGCCTGTACCTCGCGCTGTCGAGCGGGCACAACGATGTCGGCGGGGCGGATTTCTTCCGGGAGACGAGCTACAACTGGAACGACGATTCCGCGGTGAAGGAGCTTCACGCGACGCTCGATCTCGGCCACGGCAACCTGACCGTACGCGACGCCACCGACGAACTGGTGTATGCCCAGTTCAATGAGATGACCTCCAAGCCGGAGATCGATCGGTCTGTCTCGGACGGGGTCGGGAATATCACGTTCAAGGGGAAGGGGACGCGGTTCCTGGGGGGGCTGGTGAAGATCGAGACCGGCGAGAACGCCGATTGGTATGTTTCGTTTTCCAAAGTGCTCCCGCTGGTTCTGGAATGCAACGGCAGCCAGTCCGATATACACCTGAACTTGGCCACCACGCCAGTCAAACAGCTCAAAGTGGACGCGGACCAGGCCACGATATATCTCAAACTCGGTGATCTCGAGAAGGACGTGAAAGTCGATGTGACCGGATCGGACTCCGATGTGCGGCTTCGCGTGCCGATGAACGCGGGACTTCGGGTAACGGGAATTTCCGACGAGGAGTACCTGAAGCAAGTGGGGCTGGAACGCCACAACGGCTGGTTTACCAACGCGGGATACGACACGATGCGATCGAAGATCGACGTGAATCTTGACGACAAGCAAAGTTCGTTATCGATAGACTATTACTGATCAACTCTTCCTCCAGTAAAAGGCCGGCGCTGAGTCACGACAGCCCGGCCTTTTCGCTTTAGTGGGATCCTGAATTAACTGAGATTGCTTCGTCGCTTCGCTCCTCGCAATGACGCAGTGCCGGATTGCGGTCTCGTGGATAGACCGGCGGATACCAGCTTCAGTTTGCGGTTGCTCCACATCGTTGAATCCAGTTTCTTTTGCGTCATGAAATCACGTCATTTATTTACGTTTCTTGCTACAATCATGATCTGCGTCATGCTNGTNTCNTGCGGNGGNGGNGAGAGTNNNGCNAAGCGGACNGTGCTNAGAATCGGCACTGATGCTACCTATCCGCCGTTNGAGACNGTNGATGTTGAGACCGGCAANCCGNNCGGNTTTGATATNGANCTNATNACNCTNATCTGCGAAGTCAACGGCTGGACGCCGGAGTTTATTGTCACGCCGTTTGATGGGATGATTCCCGGTTTACAGTCGAAGAAATATGATGTTGCAATCAGCGCCATGACAATCACCCCGGAGCGGGCGGCGGCGGTCGATTTCTCCGTGCCGTATTACCTGGCCGGGCAGACAATCGCGGTACCGCTCAATGAGAACAACATCACGACTCCGGACGACCTGAAGGGGAAACGGGTGGGGGTGCAGCTCGGGACCACCGGCGAGATGATGGCGAAACGAATTCCGGGGGCAGAGGTGTTTTCGTTCGATAATATCGGCGCCGCGTTTATTGATATGGCGAACGGGCATCTCGACGCCGTGCTCAACGATTTCCCGACTACGCAGGCATACATAAAAAGCCATGGGACCGCGAAGATTGTCGGCAAAATACTGAGCCACGAGCAGTATGGCATCGCGATGCGGAAAGGTGACACGCAGCTCCGGAACGAAGTAAATGCGGCGTTGGCGAAGATTCGGGCAGATGGGCGATATCAGGAGTTGCATGTCAAGTGGTTCGGTTCACCGCCGGCGGGGGGATAGAATTGTGCCTCGACTGCGCTCGGCACAGCGGGTAATGGGACTTGTTGGCAAACTGCTGTCAGGCAAAGACGCCTAACAGCACCGTTATAACTTGGAGAATCTCATTTCGCTTCCGCTGGTTCGAGCGGAGTCGAGAACCAGTTCGCGTGCCTCGACTGCGCCCGGCACAGCGGGATGACGGCGGACCCACTCCAGACCAAACTTGACTTTGGCCCGCGTGCCGCTACATTCCGGCCCATGACCGCTAAGAGATCAATCGATGAGAAACTGAAGAATCGCATAATCGCACTCGATGGTCCCGCTGGGTCGGGCAAGTCGACCACGGCGCGGATTCTGGCCGCGCGACTGGGATACAACTATCTCGATACCGGGGCGATGTACCGGGCCCTTACGTATGT
>PQAP01000079.1 GCA_003105265.1 candidate division GN15 bacterium
GACCAAGACAACGCAGCAAGTGATGCAGGAGAGATGATTCATGCAGTGGGTGTGCGACATTTGCGGGTACGTGCATGACGAAGAGGAGCCGCCGGACAACTGCCCGGTGTGCGGAGCGCCGAAGAGCAAATTCTCCGAATGGAGCGAGGACGAGGACATCAACGACGACGAGTTGCTTGATGACGAAGATGACGACGTGGACGAGGACGAAGACCGGTACTGAATTATCCCATGTCTTCAACTGAAACTTCCACCAACTACACGCGGACGCTCAAGGTCGGCGACGAAGCGCCTGACTTTACGCTGCCGACCCACAACGAAGGGCGCCTGAATCTCAAGTGGTATCGCGGGCGGAAGAACGTCGTGCTGGCGTTCTACCCCGGCGACTGGACGCCGGTCTGCACGGTACAAATCCCGGAATACCAGGGCCTGCTGGAGCGGTTCGGTGATCACAATACGCAGGTGCTGGGCATCTCGGTGGATTCGGTGGCCTGTCATGCGGCCTGGGCCAAATCACTTGGCGGCATTTCCTATCCGCTCATGGCCGACTATTATCCGCACGGAGAAATCGCCCGCCGGTACGGCGTGCTGAGCGACCGGGGATATGCCGAACGGGTGGTGTTCCTGATCGATAAAGACGGCGTCATCAGATATATCGATAATGTCGATCTGGCCAAAGTTCCCAGCACGGATCGGTTATTCGAGGAACTCGCGAAGCTGAACGCCTGACCGCGCCGGGCGGCCGTCGTTCGGTCAAGCGGGCTGGCACGAAGGTCAAAAATCCCCTATATTGCAGCCGCAGCGGAATTGAGATGGGGCCGGGCACTCCCGGTCACGTCGGTTGTTTTCAATCGTACATTCAGGACAGCTGACCGATGACCACACATGACGGGCTATACGACATCACTTTCATCGGAGCGGGGCCGGTCGCCCTGTACGGTATGTATTATGCCGGTCTCCGGATGACCCGCTTCAAAGCGGTCGATATGCTGGGGGAGGTCGGCGGCGGACTGATGGCGCTCTATCCCGAAAAGTATATTTACGATGTGGCCGGTTTTCCGAAGATCATGGCCAAGGAACTGACGCGGCTGCTGAAAGAGCAGGCGCTTCAGTACCCGCACACGCTGTGTCTCGGCGAGAAAGTGACCGAGCTGACACGCGGGGAAGACGGTCTGATCCATATGCAGACCGACAAAGGGAACCATGTATCGAAGACGGTGATTATTTGTGCCGGATTGGGCGCTTACATCCCGCGCCGGCTGGATGTCCCGGATGTCGAGCGGCTTGAGGGGGCGGGTGTGCATTACTTTGTCCGCCGGGTGGCCGATTTCGCGGACAAGAATGTGCTGATTGTCGGCGGCGGGGATTCGGCGTTCGATTACGCGATGATGCTCGAGCCGGTGGCGAAATCAATCACGCATATTCACCGCAACGATTTCTTTTCCGCCCACGAGGATTCGGTTCGCAAGGTGAAGGCGTCGCGGGTGAGAATGAAATATCCGTTCTGGGAAGTGGAACGGATTGGCGGGGAGGATCACGTGCGGGAGGTGACGATCGTGCAGTCGCAAACCGGGGAGGAAGAGACGCTGCCGATCGACGACGTGGTCTGCAATATCGGTTTCCTGACTAATCTGGGACCGATCGAACAATGGGGGCTGGAACTGGAGCACAACGCGATCAGAGTCGACAGCCGGATGCGGACGAATATCGACGGGATCTATGCGGCGGGTGATATTGTAACATATGACGGTAAGTTGAAGCTGATCTCGACCGGGTGCGGCGAGGTGGCGATAGCGGTCAACAACGCGAAGAACTATATCGACCCGAAAGCCAAGGTCAGTCCCGGTCACTCGACCGATCGCCACGAGATCGTGCAGAAGAAATGGGACCGGCTTCGCCATAAGAAGGACGACTAATGTATTTTGCCCTGCCCAAAGAATACCGCGAATCATCGATCGAGAGCTTACGCGAGCGGGTGATCGAGGCGAAGCGGAAGCTCTGCAACCGCCTGTGTATACTGGTCCATCACTACCAGCGGCTGGAGGTAGTCGAGTTTGCCGATCATATCGGCGACAGCTATGGACTATCGAAAATCGCGGCGGGGAAGAAGGATGCGGACATCATCGTCTTCTGCGGCGTGCACTTCATGGCGGAGTCCGCGGACATTCTGACCGGGGACCATCAGAACGTGTATCTGCCGAATCCGCTCGCCGGATGCCCGATGGCCGACATGGCCGAGATGGCCGACGTTCTGGCGGCATGGGAGAGCTTGCAGCCGTACGGCGGGGTGGAGAAGATCATGCCGATTTCGTACATGAATACGGCAGCCGGCCTCAAAGCGTTTACCGGCCGTAACGGAGGACTGATCTGCACGTCGTCGAATGCCGCATCCGCCCTGCGCTGGGCGCTTGAGCGCCGCGAGAAAGCATTTTTCTTTCCGGACCAGCATCTCGGGTACAATACCGGAATCAAATTCGGGCTGAAACCGGAAGAGATGGTGATCTGGGATTTCACGCGCGACGACGGCGGGCTGACGGCCGAGCAGATTGAACGCGCCCGCGTGATTCTCTGGAAGGGACATTGCCATGTCCACACCAATTTCACGGCGGAGCAGATTCACGAAGTTCGCGCGAACTATCCGGGGGTGAAGGTCGTTGTACATCCGGAATGTCCGCCGGAAGTGGTGCAACTGGCCGACGCCAGCGGCTCGACCAGCTTCATTGTGAAGTTCTGCGCCGAGGCGCCGTCGGGATCGATTATCGCAATCGGCACGGAGATTAACCTGATCAACCGGATGGCGCACGTGCACCCGGACAAGAAGATATTTGAACTGTCCGGCATGACCTGTCCGGTCTGCGCCAACATGTACCGAACGACGCTGAACGATCTGGCGTATACGCTGGAGCGATTCGAGGATATCAAGCCGATCCGGGTGAACGAGCCGATCCGCAGCGAAGCGCGGCTGGCGCTGGACAAGATGCTGGAGATAGCGTGACCGCTTGACCGCGGCGCGCCATTGTGTATATATTCAGTCTTTGATAGAAATGAGTATTTTTTCATAGAGGGTGGTCAATATGGCGACAGACGTACTCGTTCCGCAAATGGGGGAATCGGTTCTGGAAGGGACGATTCTGGAGTGGAAAGTCAAGGTCGGTGACAGGGTCGAAGTCAATCAACCGCTGGTCGAGTTGATGACGGACAAGGTGAATGTGGAGATCCCGGCGGAGGCGGCCGGGACAATTTCGTCGCTGCTGGTAAAAGAAGGGGAAGTAGTGCCGGTCGGGACTCGCATAGCGGTGATTGACGACGGCAAGGGGGCGGCTGCGCCTGCCGCAGCGACCACGGCGCCACAAGCGCCGGCACCGGCCGCACCATCGGCGCCGGCAGCAGCTAAGGCACCGGCTGCGACCGTCAAGGGGACTGCTGAGATCGGTCGGGGGAAGATGTCACCCAAAGTGAAGATGCTGATCCGGGAGTACGGTCTCGATCCGAGTACAATTATCCCGACGGGCAAAGATGGCCTGGTCACGGTGGAGGATGTGAAGCGCACGGTGGACGAGCGCTCGGCGGGAGTGGGATTGACCGCCGGGCCGGTGCCGACGCCGGTTGCGCCCGTGATGCCGGTTGCGACAGCGGCAGCACCCGCCGCGATCGCACCGCAAGTGGCGAAAGCGCCGAAAGTGCAGGTCACAATCCCGGTGTTTGCGCCGCTTCCCGAAGCCCAGCGGACGACGCATCTGCCGCTGATCGGCGCGCGCAAGATGATCGCGGACCACATGGTCAAGTCGAAGTCTACATCAGCACATGTCACGACATTCGAAGATATCGACATGACCGAGCTGGTGAAGTACCGCAACGCGGTTAAGAAAGAGTTCTACGAAACGTACGGCGCCAATCTAACCTATATGCCGTTCATCATGAAGGCGTGCTGTGTGGCGCTGAAGGACCACCCGACAATCAACGCGTCGCTGACCGAGAAGGAGATTATCGTCAAGAATTACTACAACATCGGCGTGGCGGTGGCGCGCGATGAAGGACTGATTGTGCCGGTAGTCAAGGATGCGGACAAGAAGAGCATTATCGAACTGGCGGTGGAAATTCAGTCGCTGGGTGAGAAGGCCCGCACCAATCGGCTCCGGCCGGATGATGTCGCGGACGGGACGTTTTCGCTGACGAATGCCGGAATGTTCGGGGCGACGGCCTCGACGCCGATCATCAGCCAGCCGCAGGTGGCGATACTCGGCATACACCAGATTGTCAGGCGGCCGTGGGTGGTCAACGATCAGATCGTGATTCGGGATATATCGACGTTCGGGATGTCGTTCGATCATCGGTTGATCGACGGTCACACCGCCGTGCAGTTCCTGCATAAGGTTCACCTGTTCCTGGCGGATCCGACCAAACTGCTGTTGAATCTGCGGTAATGACCAGGTCGGGCTGCGAGCATTACGGCTGGGTACTTGATGTCGGGAGACAGGAGTACGGCCGGACTCTGGCGTGGCAGCACAGCTTGGTGACGATGCGCCAGCAGGGTTTGGCGCGCGACACGATCATGCTGGTGGAACATCCGCCGGTGATCACGGTCGGGAAAAACGGGCACTCGGAGAATTTCGAGAACGCGGAGATCGAGCCGCAGTTTATCGAGCGGGGCGGCGATGTCACCTATCATGGCCCGGGGCAATTGGTGGCGTATTTTGTGTTCAATCTGACCCGACGGGGACGGGATATCAAGCTGTTCATGGACCGCATACAGGAGGGGATTATCCGGACGCTGGCGAGCTACAATGTCGAAGGCAAGCGAGGCGAGGAGTATACCGGTGTGTGGGTAGGGGAGAAGAAGGTTGCGTCGATCGGTGTGGCGGTTCGGCAGTGGATCACGTTTCACGGCACGGCAATCAATTTGAATACCGAGTTGACCGAGTTCAACGGCATCAATCCGTGCGGGCTTGATGCGAAGGTGATGACCTCGCTCGAGAAACTGACCGGCCGGGCGGTTGACATGAAGGATTTCGGGAATCGTCTGATCGAGCATTATACGGCGGTATTTGAAACGGAGTTCGCACCGGTAGATCTGGAGAGTTTAGCCGAGGCGCTGGAGAGCCAGGCCGGCGGTTACGGAGTCTGACGCTGTTGCAAACGGCGTGACATTCAGGAAGGAAGAGATGGAACTCAAGGGAAAAGTGGCGTTTGTGTCGGGCGGTACGCGGGGGATCGGGCTGTCGGTGGCGGAGAAGCTGGCGCAGCAGGGGGCGGATATCGTCATCAATTATTTCAGGAGCCGGCAATCGGCGAATGAAGCGGTGGAGAAGATCAAGAGCTACGGGGTAGACTGTTATGCGCACCGCGCCAACATGGGGAACCACGATCAGATACCGCCGATATTCGAGGGGATCAAGGAGCGGTTCGGCAAACTGGATATTCTGATTTCGAACGCCGCGCTGGGGCTGTTCACGGCGATGATCGATATCGACGACAAGGCATGGGATCTGTCGATGCACACTAACGCCCGGGCATTTCTGCACTGCGTGCAGCTCGGCTCGCCGATCATGCCGGATCATGCGCGGATTGTCACGCTGTCGTCGCTCGGCTCGATTCGATATATCCCGGGATATGCGGCGATCGGAATCTCCAAGGCGGCGATCGAGAATATTGTCAAGTANATGGCGGTNGAACTGGCGCACAGGCATATCACGGTGAACTGCGTGTCGGGNGGGTTTATNGACACCAGCGCGCTCAANGTNTTTCCNAATTACGAGGAGATGAAGCGGGAAGTNTCGCAGCGAACGCCGTTCGGACGGATCGGNACGCCNGANGANGTNGCNGATGTNGTGGTNTTTCTNGCNGGNCCNAAAGCGAGCTGGATNACGGGNCAGACCGTGATAGTCGACGGCGGATATTCGCTCATGTAACGGCGGTTGTTGAAACGTGGCTTGGTTTGCGTATATTGCGCCTCAACAGGTTTGAGGCGATTGGGGCAGATCGAAGCACGACTATGACCGACAGAAGCGGTTCTTCGCGGACAGGGATTATCGTCCTCTATCTTGTCCTTCTGGCAGGATTCTTCGCAGCATCTTTCTTTACTGACATTCGGATCTGGGGGATAAGTACGTGGGGGTATTTTCCGCTGTGGGGACGATTGGTGCTGCTGGGGATCGGCTTGGCATGCATTCCACTTGCGTTGAAAGTGGGGCGGGACGAATTGTCCGATTCGCGGGCAACCACACGTACCTGGGTTCTGGCCACGATCGGCGCTGCTGTGGTGGCGGGAGTATGCTTCTGGGTGTTTCGGGGGCAGACGCATTTTCTCGGGGATGGATATGTGAATCTTGCCCTGCTTGCCGCCAAGGCGCCTTACGTGGTAAATCGGGATTTCGGTGAGATGCAGGCACATTTGCAGTTGGCGAGTATGCTCGGCGGCAACAACAAAGAAAATGTGCTGCTCAGTTATCAGATACTTTCGGTGACGGCCGGGATACTATTCTTAGTGCTGGTCGCATGGACTGCCCGACGATTGTTTGAGCGCAGTCGGGACGCTGTGCTGTTCACGCTGCTGGTAATGCTGTCGGGACAAGTGCTGCTGTTTTTCGGGTATGTTGAAAACTACTCGCTGTTCGTGTTGTCGGTCGGCGGGTTCACGTGTTTCGGATTGCTGTCGGCTCGGGGAATGCTGCCTCGCTGGACAATCCTGATTCCGCTGATCTGTGCAATCGGCTGTCACATCTTTGGCTTGATTCTCCTTGTCCCCGCAGCATATCTGCTGCTGGCCGGTGGTAGAATTGAAAGGAGATTCGCTGAATCATCCTTTGCTCTGAAGGTAGTGATGATATTGGCGTCGGTGGCCCTGGCCGCAACGGGGCTGTGGTTGGCCACGGATTACAGCATGTTTCTTCGTGTCTCGTTGTTGTCATTCACGGAAACGCGCTTCACGGTGCAGGGGTACACGCTTGTGTCGCCGGATCATCTGGCCGACCTCGGCAACTTTCTGCTGTTATTGATTCCCGGGCTTCCTCTT
>PQAP01000080.1 GCA_003105265.1 candidate division GN15 bacterium
CAGTTGAACCAGCCCGGATCAATAGTCGTGAAGAACTCCTCGTTGTTCGTGCCCGCCCTGATTCGGGTCGAGTCGCGACGATTCACCATCTTGCCGGAATACGGACGATATTCCAGATCGGCCGCCAGCAGCAGGTTCTCCTTGGCTTTGTAGGCAACGCCGCCCGCCAGCGTCCACGGGATGGAGAGCTTGATCAGTTGGTTGTCCGCGAAAATGGTGTACGTGAGGTCTGATTGCGTCCGTCCGTTATACTTCACCGTATCCGAGAAGGTCAGTCCGCCTTTGACATTGAGATCAAATCCTGATTTCACCAGCGCCGCGTAACTGAACTTGCCGGCTGTGCCCTTTGCGCCCAACGTGAAGTTCACGCCGGAAAACTTGAAGGTATCCAGCATGTTGATTTGCTGGTCGGCCACGACAGTCTGGTTGCCGAGCAGGTTCGGAGCGTTGAACGACGGCACGTTCGTCAGAATAGTCGTGACGTTGTATTGCTTGCCGGTATAGACGTTGATGGCGAATCCGATATCCACAGTTTTGTAGAACCGCGTACCGAAACCGAAATTGACGGCATAGGGCGTGGCCCGCTGCTTGACGGTACCGACAAGATTATAGTCGAAGAGTGAATCCGGGAAAGGACCATACTGATCCCAGTACGGCTGCTGGCCGGAGAAGGTGGTGTACAAGGTGCTGTAATCTTCGAACTGGCGGGAGTACGCGCCGGAAAACACGAACTGATGGCCGCGAATGCGAATCGGTGACAGGAAGCCCAGGAAATCCAGATTGGAAAGTGAACCCGCCTGCTTCTCGATGAAGTCCTGATTGCGCGCCAAGCTCAGCGGGCCGGCGTCGACATAGGACCCCCGGGGACGCAAGCTTCCGAAACTGGCGCCCAAAATCGGCTTTTCGTGACCGACCAGACCGGCCGGATTCCATGTCACGGCCGAGATGTCATCGGAGACGGCATAGAATGCCTGCCCCATACCGATCGATCTGGCACCGGCGCCAAGGAAGTTACCGCTAAAGTTCCCGTAGAAGTTCGGGCCCAGCATAGAAGTAAAGGCCTGATACGGCGATTGTCCCGTCTGTGCCTGGACGCACAGTGATATGCCTAGAAAGATCCCTAACGCCTTTAACCACGTCCCACGCATTCCTTCGACTCCTTTTATCAATCAAGAACGTTTTGCCCTATTGACGCTCATACTCTGAAAAACGACCGGAAAATATACCAGCCGCCGAAAGGCAAGTCAAACTGTTTTCGCTAACTTTATGGCGGGCTATCCCCATATCTCAAAACAGCTTGCTCGCAGATTCTGCGACAGTGCCGATCACGTCCCCGCGAAGCCGGCATAACAAATACCCCCGGCAGGAATTGAACCTGCGACCTGCGGTTTAGGAAACCGTCGCTCTATCCAACTGAGCTACGGGGGCGGCAATAAATAGTCGCGCGCCATCGCGCCACCGGAGAATGTATGCCCGTGCCGCGATCGAGGCAAGTGATGATCATTCCGAATCGTATGCGATGAGATGATGCAGATCGTAACCGGCCAGTCGCTGACGGTACGGCAGAAAGTTGAGACCGATCACACTCGATATGCCCACCACCTTGCCGCCGAGCTGTTCCACCAGCTTGCAGGCGGCGCCGAGCGTTCCGCCGGTGGCGATAAGATCATCCACGATCACCACGCGTTCGCCGGGCTGCACGGCATCAGCGTGCATCTGCAGCCGATCGGTTCCGTACTCGAGCGAATACTCCTCGGTAATCGTGCGCCACGGCAGCTTGCCGGGCTTGCGCGCGGGCACCAGTCCAATGTTGAGCCGGTCAGCCAAGGCGGCGCCGAGGATAAAACCCCGCGCCTCGATAGCGACAATCTTGTCGGCCTTGCGGCTGCGCACGTATTCCTCCATGCCGTCAAGGGCAAGGTTGAATCCGACCGGGTTCTGAAACAAGGTGGTCACATCGTAGAAATTGATTCCCGGCTTGGGGAAATCCGGCACGCTGCGAATGTACTTTTTGAGTTGTTCCATATTCAGCCCGTGATGGTGAAAGCATCGTATTTTCCGGTGAAGGCCGTCCACGCCACCTGCACATCGGCAATGGCGGCCGACCGGGGCCCAATCTTAAGTTCATCGATGAGAGATTCGATATTCCCCCGATCCCCTTCCACGTACAGGGAGACATTGCCGTCCGGCTGATTCCTGACCCAGCCGGTCACGCGCAATTGCACCGCCCGTGAATAACAGAAATATCTGAACCCGACCCCCTGAACATGCCCGCGAACCACGATTTTCGCGCCGACACCGTTCATGATTACTTCGAAGCTAGTTCGAGAGCGAGTTTCGCGGCTTCGGTCGCATCCTCGACCTGAATGACCTCCTCACCCAGCTTCCAGGCCTGCACCGACACGAGTGGCTTATCGAAAAGCCGCGCAAAGGCCATCTCCGTCAGCGTACCGTACTTCCCGGGGAAAGCCACCACGGCATCCGCCGTTCTGATCACCAGAATATTCCGGGCCTCGCCCATGCCGGTCGGAATGACGAGATCAACGAATTCATTGGCCTCGGCGGCCGAATCTCCAGGAATGATTCCAATAACGGTACCGCCGGCCTCGCGCGCACCGCGGGCGGCCCCCTCCATAACCCCTCCCAGCCCGCCGCAGACAATCAGGCCGCCGTGCTCGGCGACATAGCGGCCGACTTCGGCGGCGGCGTCGCGCATTTTCTTGGAGCACTTACCGGCTCCGATGACGGCGATGACGGGCTTTCTGCTATTTGACTGCTTTGGTGTAGCCATAGTATACCTCAAATCGATGCCGCCTCGTTCAGCTGTCGGGAATATTCATCTCCGAACCCGGACAATTTAACATCGGGGCGACTGGATTTGAACCAGCGACCTCTTAGTCCCGAACCAAGCGCGCTACCAACTGCGCTACGCCCCGTGTTAACAGACCTCTATTATAGGAATACCCCCCATATTGTCAACTGTTTTGTAAACCTCGGCGCAGACGCTCCAGCGCGCCGGCGTCGGTAAAGTCGAGCTTCATTGGGGTAATTGATATCCGCCCTCGCTGCACGGCGTCGAAATCGGTCCCGGGAGTGCTCCGCCATTTGGGCCATCCTCCGATCCAATAGTACGCTCTGCCGCGCGGATCGGTCTTGTGGATGACAATATCCCGATAACTCCGAAATCCCTGACGGGTGTATTCAAGACCGCGATACGGTTTACCGGAGTCGGGCGGAAAGTTGATGTTCAGGAAAATCGACGGATCGAGCTGCATCGCCTCATAGACCGGCAGAAAGCGCGCCACGAATCTCGCCGCCCGGGTCATGGATATTCCCGGCTCCCAGTTGGCCATGGAAACCGCCAGCGACGGGATGCGAAGAATCGCGCCTTCAATCGCAGCAGCCACCGTACCGGAATAGGTGCAGTCATCCCCCATATTGCCGCCGTGGTTTATTCCGGAGATAATCATGTCCGGATGTCTTTTCTTGAAGATCGAATGGATGCCGAGCATCACGCAATCGGTCGGGGTGCCGTCGGTGGTATATCGACACTTGTCGAGTCGGTGCAGCCGCAGCGGCCGATTCAGCGTGAGCGAGTGTGAACTGGCCGACTGTTCACGATCCGGTGCGATCAGATACACCGTGTGGCTTCGCGACAGCACGCGATAGAGCGTGTTGACACCGTCCGAGGTGTACCCGTCATCATTGGTCAGCAGGATCAGTTTCTTTCGAGTCATAACGCGCCCTATTGTACGCTCGCCTGCGAATAAGCGCAAGTCGGTCGGCTCAGACCCAGATTCGTTTCCAGATTTGTCGAATGAATCGCATTGTATCCTTGAACGGATTGATATAGGAGTGGGATCCCTCGTACACCGTCGAAATCGGCGCTTCCGCAATTTCGCAGCCGATCACCCCGGCCTTGAGCAGCATTTCCGACTCGAAATCGTACCGGATCGACTCCAGCGGCAGCATGCGCAGTAAGGACGTCGGTATCAGGCGGTATCCCGACTGACTGTCCCTGACCCGCTGTGTCGAAAATATGGAAATCATCATTGAGGTAAGGTTATTGCTGAGCCACCGGGCGAAAGGCATCAC
This sequence comes from candidate division GN15 bacterium, assembly GCA_003105265.1. Classification (GTDB taxonomy): domain Bacteria; phylum Zixibacteria; class MSB-5A5; order GN15; family FEB-12; genus FEB-12. The sequence continues at coordinate 4,096 of PQAP01000080.1, forward strand.
CGAGCGGTCGATACGGCGCGTCCCCATGACCAGCCGGTTGCCGTTATCAAGCGCCAGAAACCGGGGGATCTCCTCCGGCAGATGCTGGAGATCGGCGTCCAGCGTAAGCACCGAGCGATAACCGTGTGCAATCGCAAAATCAAAACCGGCTTTGAGCGCAGCGCCTTTGCCGCGGTTCGACGGGAACGAAATGTAATTGACCCGTTCCTTTTGCATGATGTCCAGCGTGTTGTCGGTGGAACCGTCATTCACCAGCAAGAGATTATCGTTGCAGACAAACTGCCGGCAGCGCGGAATCAGTTCCGGCAGATGTCGGGCGCCGTTGTACACCGGAATCAGCACGAGTGCCGAAAGATGGTTTATCGACTGCCCCATATTCATTTTACCGGCGGATTGCATTCGCGATGAAAAAGCCAATGGTCGGAGCGAGCCGATTCGAACGGCCGACCTCTCGCACCCCAAGCGAGTGCGCTAACCAACTGCGCTACGCTCCGACATCATCTGTGCCGACACCCCGCCATGCCGCGTAATCAAAGTACCGAAAACGCGCCAAAACTCAAGAGAAAAGTGCCAGCAGGTCCTGTAAGTCCTTCTTAATCTTACCGATAACGGTCCGGGTGTGCGCCTTCGACTGGATCGACACCCGCTCCTCTGCACCATGCTTCAGCATCAGCTTGGTCCGCGCCCCGGCAATCGTCAGCTTTTCCCTCGTGCGAAGATAGATAATCTGGTTCACGACCTCGATATCCTTGGCCGTGTACAACCGATTGCCGCCGCGATTCTTCCGCGGGCGAAGCTGCGGAAACTCCTTCTCCCAATAGCGGAGAACGTACGGCTCCAGCCCCGTCATGCGGGACACCTCGCTGATCGAATAGTACAGCTTTCCTTCGGCTACCTGTTTGTTCATTCTACCCCTCAATCGTCCTTTAACAGCTTATGACCAGACTTCGGCTTTCAGCGAACGCCCCATCAGATGAGCGATTGCCTCCGTCGGTGGTTTGTTTTCAAACAAGACGCGATACACTTCGGCCGTGATCGGCACATCGACGCCGACGCGTCGCGCCAGATCGTACGCCGAACGGGTTGTCTCGATCCCCTCCGCGACCATCGTCATGCTCAGCAGAATCTCATGCAGCTTCTTGCCACGGCCGATCTGCTCTCCGACAAATCGATTGCGGCTGTGGCGCGATGTGCACGTAGTGACGAGGTCTCCCAGACCGGACAGCCCGGCAAACGTCTCCGGCCGCGCGCCGAGCGACACGCCGAGCCGCGTAATCTCCGCCAGCCCGCGCGTAATCAGCGCGCCTTTGGTATTGTCGCCGAGACCGAGTCCGTCGGTAATCCCGGCGGCGATCGCGATCACGTTCTTCAGTGCTCCGCCGAGTTCCACCCCGATCAGATCGGCACTCGTGTAGACGCGGAATTTCTGGCTGCTGAAGAGTCCCTGGACATGCACGACATGATCAGGGTCCTCCCCGGCCACCACCACGGTGGTGGGCATATCAATCGCCACTTCCTCGGCGTGCGACGGTCCGGAGAGCGTCGAGACGGCCTGCAGCGAAATCCCGGCCTCCTCGATGATTACTTCGGACATCCGTTTGAGTGTCGCGGTCTCGATCCCCTTGGCCAGATTCACCACGCCGGAGCGCGCTCGAATACCGCCGCCGCACTGCCTGAGTACCGAGCGGAGATACTGGGCCGGTACCGCCAGCACTGCCAGGTCGGCGGTGCGCAGAGCATCGGTCAGCGAGATCGTGATCGCAATCGAGTCAGCAAGCTTAACCCCCGGCAAGCGATCCGGGATTTCCCGGAAGCGATTCAGCGACTCGAACTCGCGCGGATCATACGCCCAGAGTGTCACCGTGTGATCGTTGGCATCGAGTAGTCGCGCCACCGCCAGTCCCCAGGAACCGGCCCCGATTACCGCAATCCGTTCAGCCACGCGGTCGCTCCTTACTGCCGCCGGAGAAGCTGAAGCGGCTTTCCGTACCCTGGAGAATGCGACCGATGTTTTTCCAGTGCGTAAGAATTACGAGGACAGCCAGAGCGATAGTCAAATACAGATAAATCACTGCGATCTGCCTGCCCAACAGCTGACGTTCAATTCCGACCAATGACGCCAGGGAAATGGAGCCGACTATCGAACCGAGCGAAATGTAGCGGGATAGTGCGACCACAATTACGAAGATGAGAAAACAGATGAGCGCTTCGAGCGGAAGCAAAGTCGCGATCACCCCCAGCCCGGTGTTGACTCCCTTGCCACCCTTGAATCTCATATAGACGGGAAACACGTGCCCCAGCACGGCAGCCAGCGCGGTCAGGACCAGAAACGTATCGCGCGGCAGCCAGGTCTGCGAGACCGCGCGGGCAATCAGTACCGCCGCCACGCCTTTGCCGATATCAAGTATGTAAACCCAGATTGCCGCTCTCGGGCCGGCCACCCGCCAGACGTTGGTCGCCCCGATATTTCCCGACCCGTGACTTCGGATATCGCTGATGCCGAACCATCGCGCGACCAGCAGACCAAACGGTATCGCTCCCAGCAGATACGCCAGGAGAAAGACGGCTATCGGAACAGCGACGATCACGAATCAGGATCCTCCGGCAGTCTATTGTGCCGCCGGCATGGAATCAGGTTTGGCAGCAGCCGTATCGGGCGGTGTCGCAGCAGGTGTCTCTTCGATCACCCCGACACTGAGCGGTTCAAGTTCCGGATAGTATTTCACGAAGGCATCGACCAGTTCGGCTATCTCCCCCTTCTCGATCTTCTTGTCACCGCCGACCTTCTGGAGAATCGGCACGAACGGCTGATACCTGGCATAGTCCAGCGGCTCAGTTTCGATTCTGGTGAGGAACGAATCGACAATCGCTCCGAACTTCTCCGTATTCACGCCTGCCACCGGCGTTTTGGACAGCTGCGTCTTGACCATGGTCAGCGCGGACTGCGTGCCCCACTTGATCACGGCATCCCGTTTCAAATAACATGTGATGCTGAGCGCGATGACAATGACCAGCAGCGCGATAGCGATGATCAGCGCCACCAGACAACCCTTCGACATACCTTTTTTGGGAACCTGCTCCATGCGTCCTCCAATGAGCTCGTGACGACAACCGGACTGCCGCATGACTGAAGCCCGAACGAACGGCGCACCATGCGGTTTACCGGGCCGATTAAAGCGATGATTTATGTGCTTCTATATAATACGGTCGCCGGGAGGATGCAAGTGGCGCAAGCGGAAAAAGAAACCCGCCCTTGCCGGGCGGGTGACGCGTCACATTCGACGATACTCGGTGAACGAAGGATTACTTCTTCTTCCTGCCGGCCGCCTGAGCCGCGCGCTGGCGCGCTGACTTCAACGCCGTACTTAGTTTGCTGGGACCCTTGGCGGTCTTCTTCTTATCCTTGTCCTTCTTGTCGACAGGTTCCTCGGCCGGGCGAGGTGTCAGCAATTCAATCACCGACATCTCGGCGCCATCACCGCGGCGTACCCCTAGCTTAATCACACGGGTGAAACCCGACGTCCGGGTCTCGAAGTGCGGCAGAATGTCCTTGTACAGCTTCTGGAATACTTCGCGAACTTGGATGGTCTCGGCGACCTGNCGNCGNGANGCCANCGTGTTCTTCTTNGCNGTCGANATAATNCGATCGANAANCGGNCGNAGCGCNTTNGCGCGGGCATCGGTGGTCTTGATCAGACGATGCTGGAATAGCGACATCGCCATATTGGAAAGCATCGCGTCGCGATGCGACCGCGTGCGGTTGAGTTTGACGACTTTATCCTGGTGTCCCATGTGCTATCTCACCCTTGCGATTTTCTGGTCCCATCGACAAATCTGGAGATATCCATGCCGAACGACAGGTTCATCTGTTCCAGAAGCGTGCCGATCTCGTTAAGCGATTTGCGGCCGAAATTGCGGTATTTGAGCATCTCCGCCTCGGACTTGGTCACCAGATCGGCCAGGGTCTGGATGTTCGCCGCCCGGAGGCAGTTGGAGGAACGCACCGACAACTCGAGTTCATCGACGCGCGTCTTCAGAAGATTGCGTACCCGTACGACTTCCTCGTCCTCGTGCGGCGTCTCCTCCACCATGACCTGTTCGTCGAGGTGGATGAACAGCTGGAGATGATCCTTCACCAGCTTGGCGGCATAGCTGAGGGCGTCCTCGGGAGTGATCGTGCCGTTGGTGTGAATTTCAAGAATGAGCCGATCGTAATCGGTCTTCTGGCCGACGCGGGTGTTTTCGACATGATACGAGACCCGGGTGACCGGCGAAAACAGCGAGTCGACAAAGATGGTACCGACCGCCGCATCGGCGCGCTTATTCATGTCGGCGACCTGATAGCCCCGGCCCGAATCAATATCCAGCTCGAGCTCGAAATCGATGTTGTCCGTCAGTTCGCAGATATGCTGATCGGGGTTGAGAATCTCGATGTCGGAATCACCTTCGATCATCCCGGCGCTGAGTTTGCCGCGCTGGTTGGCTTTGAGCCGGATGGTCTTCATCTCGTCGCTGTGCATGCGGACAATCAACGACTTGATGTTCAGAACGATCGTCGTGACGTCTTCATACACGCCGGGGATGGTGGCGAATTCGTGCAAACATCCCTTGATTCGAATCGATACTACCGATGCTCCCTGAATCGAGGACAGCAGCACCCGCCGCAGGCAGTTGCCCAGCGTTACGCCGTAACCGCGCTCGAGCGGTTCAATGACGAAACGTGATGTGTTCTCGGCGGCCGTCGACGGATCGTTGACGACCTCTTTCGGCATCGTTAATGGCTTCCATTTCATATCGCGAATTACCCTCCAACCGGGCTAAATTTGCTACTTGGAATACAACTCTACGACCAGCTGTTCGTTGGCCGTCAACGGAATCTCGGACCGTTTCGGCACCGCCAGCAGTTCACCCTCAAGGGCGGCCTTATTGAGGCGCAGCCACGGAATTTCTTCGCCGCGTCCGATCTTCAGCGCCGCGTGCACCAGATCAAGATTCTTCGACTTGTCCCGAACCTTGATCACCTGATTAGGGCGAACCTGGTACGACGGGATATCGACCGTCTTGCCGTCCACGAGAATGTGGCGATGGCGAATCAGTTGTCTCGCCTGCTTGCGCGACGTACCGAATCCGAGGCGGTAGACCAGATTGTCGAGGCGGCACTCGAGAAACTGCACCAGATTCTCACCGGTGATGCCGGCCTTGGCATCCGCCTTCTCGAAATAGTTGTGGAACTGCGTTTCGAGCAGACCGTACTGCCGGCGGATTTTCTGTTTCTCGCGAAGCTGCAGGCCGTACGCGGAGATCTTCCGGCGCATCGACTGCCCATGCTGTCCCGGTGCAAACCGGCGACGCTCCACCGAACACTTATCCGTCAGACAGCGCGCGCCTTTCAAAAACAGCTTTTCGCCCTCGCGCCGACACAGTTTGCACACGGCATCATGATACCGAGCCATCTATACTCCTCATTACCTGCCGGTTATACCCGGCGACGTTTGGGTGGACGACACCCGTTATGCGGGATTGGGGTCACGTCCTTGATCAACGTTACTTCGAGCCCCGCTGCCGACAGCGAGCGAATCGCGGCTTCGCGGCCGCCGCCCGGTCCCTTGACCCAGACTTCCACCCGGCGCAGACCGAGATCCATCGCTTCTTTTGCTGCAGTCGAGGCCGCCATCTGGGCCGCAAAGGGAGTCGACTTCTTCGACCCTTTGAACCCGGCCTTGCCGGCGGTGCCCCACGATATGGTGCGTCCCTGGCTATCGGCCACGGTGACGATCGTGTTGTTGAACGTCGCCGTGATAAACACGATGCCGTTGCTGTCCGTCGTCCGGACTTTCTTTTTGACGCGTTTCTTCTTTGGTTCTACCACGAATTTCCTCTATGCCCAATCATTCATTTATCCGACTTTGCCGGCCGGCTTCTTCTTCAGGCCGCCGACCGATTTCCGCGGACCCTTGCGCGTGCGCGCATTGGTCTTGGTCCGCTGGCCGCGCACCGGCAGACCGCGGCGATGCCGCAATCCGCGATAGCAGCCGATATCGATCAGCCGCTTGATGGCCATGTTCGTCTCGCCGCGCAGGGCGCCTTCGACCGTGTACTCGTTCTCGATCACCCGCCGCAACTTGGCGACATCGTCATCGGACAGTTTGTTCACCCGGATATCCGGGTTCACTCCGGTCTTCTTCAGGATTTCTTTGGCGGTGAACTGGCCGATACCGAAGATATAGGTCAGGCCGACTTCAATCCGCTTGTCTTTCGGTAAATCAACACCGGCAATACGTGCCAACTGTCATTCTCCTCTATCTCAGAACGTCTTCGTCCTACGCTTAACCCTGGCGCTGCTTGTGGCTGGGATTCTTGGAACAGATAATCCTCAACACGCCGCGCCGCCTGATAATCTTGCAGTGCTCGCACCGCTTCTTGACCGCTGATCTGACTTTCATTTTCTACCTCAGTTCTGCCTGCAACTCACTTGTACCGATACGTAATGCGGCCGCGCGTGAGATCGTATGGCGACAGCTCCAGCGTCACCTTGTCGCCCGGCAGTATCTTAATAAAGTGCATTCTCATCTTTCCGGAGATATGCGCCAGAACGATATGGCCGTTATCGAGCTGCACGCGAAACATGGCGTTGGGCAGCGGCTCAACTACCTTTCCCTCGACCGTAATCGTCTCTTCTTTGGCCATACTCTCCGGTTACGCTACCGTCAAAATTTCCGGGCCATCTTCCGTAATGGCCACGGTGTGTTCGAAATGGGCCGATGGCCGTCCATCTGCCGTCACTATTGTCCATCCATCCGGCATCGTCTTGACATCGTAGGTCCCGAGGTTGATCATGGGCTCGATCGCGAGCACCATGCCCACTTCCAACTCCGGACCATCGTGAGCGGAACCGAAATTCGGCACCTGCGGTTCCTCGTGCATCTTGCGGCCGATACCGTGTCCGACCAACTGACGGACCACGCCGAATCCTTCCCGCTCCGCGATCTGCTGAACGGCGGCGGAAATCTGCCCTAATCTATTGCCTTTCCGTGCCTTGTCAATAGCCGCCTGCAGCGACTTTTGAGTCGTGTCCATCAGCCGTTTCTTGTCGGCGCTGATCGGTCCGATGGCGTAAGTTCGGGCCGAATCACCATAAAATTTGTCAACTATCGTCCCGACATCCACCGACACGATTTCACCCTCGTGAATGACGCGCCTGCCCGGAATGCCATGCACGACTTCATCATCGATCGACACACACGCCGACGCCGGATACCCCTGATAGTTCTTGAAAGCCGGTATCGCGCCGTGCGACCGGATGAAATCTTCGACCAACATGTCGATTTGAGCCGTAGTCATGCCCGCTTCGATACTCTCGCCGACCATATCAAGCGTCATCGCGGCTATCCGGCCGGCGCGGCGCATGATTTCGATTTCCTCGGCCGTCTTCAACACTATCACCGCGCTGCCTTCACCGCTGTCGCTTCCATCAATGCCGCGAACACCTGGTCGGGCGTCCGGTCGGCCTTGATTTCGCGAAGCAGCGATTTCTGACGGTAGTAATCCTCGATCGGCTGCGTCTGTTTCTTATAGACTCCCAGCCGATTCCGCACCACCGATTCTTCGTCATCCGGTCGACGCTGTAACAGCGACCCATCCTTGTCGCACTTGCCGGCTACTTGCGGCATCGCGGCCGGATAATTGTAGCCCTGCCCGCAGGTGGGGCAATGCCAGCGCCCGGACAGTCGACGGACGATTTCATCGTCGGGCACCGACAGTAATATCACCTGATGCAGCGTGATGCCGTTCTTGGCGAACATGCCATCGAGCGCTTCGGCCTGCGGAATTGTCCGCGGGAAACCGTCGAGAATAAAGCCGGACGTCAATTCCCCGGCCGCAATCTTACTTTCAATCAAACTTACAATGAGCGCATCCGGAACCAATTCACCGCGCTTCATGTACCCCTCGGCCTGCTGACCGAGCGGGGTGCCTTTCTTGACGGCATCGCGGAGAACGTCACCGGTGGAAAGATGAACCAGCCCGAGCTTCGCAGAAAGCCGGGCTGCCTGAGTGCCTTTGCCGGATCCGGGAGGACCCAGGAACACCAGGTTCATCACTACATCGACCTCCCGCGAATCCGACCCTTTTTCATAAAGCCGTCATAATGGCGCATCAACAGGTGCGACTCGATCTGCTGCAGCGTATCCAGCGCCACACCGACCACGATCAGCAGCCCCGTGCCGCCGAAATAGAAGTTCACGCCCGCCCAGCTGATCAGCACCCACGGCAGGATAGCGATCATCGCGAAAAACAGCGCGCCCGGCAGCGTGATGCGAGTCAGAATACGGTCTATGTAATCGGCGGTGTTCTTGCCGGGGCGAATACCCGGGATATAACCGCCGTTCTTGCGCATGTTGTCGGCGATTTCAACCGGGTTGAATACGATCGCCGTGTAGAAGTATGCGAAAAATACGATAATGAGCCCGTAAATGATATTGTACCAGAGTGCGCCCGGAGCCAGAGTCACGGCGACGAGATTCTGTATCCAGTCCGTATCGGGGAAGAACTGTGCGACTGTCGACGGCAGGAACATGATCGACTGCGCGAAGATAATCGGGATGACGCCGGCCGAGTTGATCGACAGCGGCAGATGCGTCGTGGCGCCGCCGAACACCCGTCGGCCGACCACTTTGCGCGGGTACTGAACCGGGATGCGACGCTGCGCGCGGGTCATCAGAATGATTGCCGCGACAACGATCAGCATAGCCGCGACCATCATGATCTCAAGCCAGAACGCCCGCGTGCCGCCCCACAGGAACTGGATTTCCGTGATAATCGCTTCCGGGAAACGGGCGATAATACCGATGAAGATGATGAGCGAAATACCGTTGCCGATTCCCCGCTCCGTAATCTGCTCACCCAGCCACATGATGAAAATCGTGCCCGTCGTGAACGTGATAATCGTCAGTGGGATGAAGTATATAGCGGCCATATGAACGGCTTTGATGCCGTTGTAATCGACATTCATCAGGAACGCGGCAGTGCCGTAGGCCTGTGCCGCCGCAATGAGCACGGTCAGATACCGCGTCCACTGCGTAATCTTGCGCCGCCCTTCTTCTCCTTCGCGCTGCAAGCGCTGGAGATACGGGATCACGGCCCCGAGCAGCTGCAACATAATCGATGCGGAGATGTACGGCATGATCCCCATGGCGAAAATGGTCGCCTTGGCGAACGCACCACCGGCGAACAGGTCGAGCAGACCGAAGATCGATTGCTGCGACGAGAGGAACTGTGCCAGCACCGAACCGTCGACGCCGGGCGTGGGAATATGGCCGCCGACACGATAGACCACCAGCAGGCCGAGCGTGAAGAAGATTCGCTTGCGAAGTTCTTCGACTTTGAAAATCGACCGGAAAGTGTCAATCACTTGGTCACCTCGGCTTTTCCGCCGGCCGCTTCAATCTTGGAAACTGCCGACTTCGAAAAGGCCGCCGCCTTCACCGTGTACGGCTTGTCGATGGCGCCGCCACCGAGAACCTTCACGGGAAGACGTGAGGATCGAATAATACCGGCTGCCTTCAGTGAATCGACCGTGATTTCGCCCGAATCCATTCGCGCCAGGTCTTTCAGGTTAATTACCTGATAGTCCTGCTTGAAGATATTGGTGAAACCGATCTTGGGCAGACGGCGATGGAGCGGCATCTGGCCGCCTTCAAAACCGCGTTTGTGTTTATAGCCCGACCGTGCCTTGGCCCCTTTGTGGCCACGAGTCGATGTCTCACCCATCCCGCTGCCGGCGCCGCGGCCCACGCGCTTGCGATTGGTCCGTGACCCCTGGGGTGGCTTAAGCGTATGTAATTTCATCTGGCGCCTCTGGCTACTTAATCTCTTCAATTTTCAACAGATGCGCGACGGCACGAATCATGCCGCGAATCTGCGGGGTATCGGTATGCACGACGACACTGTGCGGGCGGCCCAAACCCAGCGCCTTGATGGTGCGCTTTTGCGGTTCGGGACGCTTGATTACGCTTTTCGTCTGCGTGATTTTCAACTTGCCCATTGCTTCACTCCTGCGGCGCGACCTAGATTTCCTCGCGGAACGCCGCTTCCTGTTCGCGCGTCCGCAGGTTCTTCAGACCATCCAGCGTGGCCTTCACGACATTGTTGGGATTTCGGCTGCCCAGCACTTTGGCCAGGATATCCTGGACGCCGACCGCTTCCAGAATCGCACGAACGGCGCCGCCGGCAATCACGCCGGTGCCGGGCGAGGCCGGGCGCATCACGATAGTCGTGGCGCCGTAGCGGCCGTCGATGCGATGCGGAATGGTCCCTTGAACCAAATTCATCCGCGTCATCGAACGCTTGGCCCCTTCGGTCCCCTTACGGATGGCTTCGGATACTTCCGAGGCCTTGCCCAGTCCGATGCCAACCCGACCGTTCCGATCCCCAACCGTCACGAGCGCCGTGAAGCTGAATCGCCGTCCACCCTTGACCACTTTGGCCACGCGGTTGACGCTGATTACTTTCTCTTCCAGTTCGGGAGTGTCAGATTCAAATCTAGCCAATCATCACCTCATACACACCAATGTCAACATTTTCACTTCCGTCAGAATTTCAGTCCGCCCTCACGGGCGCCGTCGGCCACCGCCTTGATGCGGCCGTGGAAACGGTACTGATTCCGATCAAACACCACTGACTCTATGCCCTTGGCTTTCGCCAGTTCGGCAAGCTTCTTTCCGACCTGCTTGGCGATCGCCGACTTGTTCCCCTTCGCCGCCTCGAACGACGCCGAGTTGGACGCCAGTCCCACCAGTGTCACCCCGCGCTCGTCGTCAACCAGCTGCACGAAGACGTTCTTCAGCGATTTCGCCACCGTCAGCCGGGGGCGCTCGGCCGTGCCGCTGACGATATTGCGTACGCGCATGCGGCGCCGCAGCGCCTGCTTCTGCTTCAAAATATTCTTATCAGCCATAGTCTCACACTACCTGCTTACCCGGCAGTCTTTCCGGCCTTCTGGCGAACCTGCTCGTCGACATAGCGCACGCCCTTCCCCTTGTACGGTTCCGGGGGACGCAGTGATCTGATCTTGGCGGCCGTTTGCCCGACCAGCTCCTTATCGATACCTTCTACGGTGATCTTGTTTTCCTTGGCGTCGACACTGACATTCACGCCTGCGGGCGGGACCACCACCGTCGGATGCGAAAAGCCCAGATAGAGAATCAGGGCTTTCCCTCTCACCTCAGCGCGGAAGCCGACACCGACGATCTGTAACTGGCGATTGAATCCCTTCGACACACCCACCGTCATATTCTGAATCAGGGCGCGGGTGAGTCCGTGCAGCGCCCGATGCTTCTTCAGATCGGACGGGCGTGTCACCGCCACTTCGCTGCCCTTAATCGTTACCGTCATGTCCGGGTGGATAGTGTGTTCCAGCGCCCCTTTCGGCCCGGTGACCTTGATCACGGAGCCGGCCAGGTCGACTTTAACCTTGTCCGGAACATGTACGGGTCGTTTTCCAATTCGAGACATAGTCGCTTCCTTCTCTACCAGCAGCGCAGCATGATTTCGCCGCCGATCCCTTTCTCCGCCGCCTGAAAGTTGGTCATGATGCCGCTGGAGGTCGAGACAATCGCGATCCCCTGCGTGTAGCGCGTGGAACTGCGGACTTTCTCGGCATCGAAATACCGGCGAAGCCCCGGGCTCGAGACCCGGCGCAGGCCCTTGATCACGGGCACGTCGCCGCGGCTGTACCGCAGGTACACGCGGAGAATACCCTGCTTGTTGTCCGGCAGTTCGATGAAATCCCTGACATACATGTTGTCCTTGAGGATTCGGACGATCTCGCGCTTGAGGTTGGATGCCGGAACATCAACCACCGGCTTGCGCGCCTTGGAGGCATTGCGCACGCGGGTCAGCAGATCGGCGACCGGGTCGGTCATGCTCATATCACTATACTCCCAATGCTTTCCACAACTACTTACCAGCTTGCCTTGACGACGCCCGGCAGTTCACCGCTCAGCGCCATCTGTCGAAAACAGATACGGCAAAGTCCAAAGCGGCGCAAATAGGCGTGCGGCCGGCCGCACCGGCGGCACCGGTTGTACGCGCGCACCGCAAACTTCGGCGTACGCTTCTGCTTTTCGATCAAACACTTCTTCGCCATGTCTCTCCTATTTCCGGAACGGCATGCCCATTTCGGCGAGCAGCTGCCGCGCTTCATCATCGGTTTTGGCGGTGGTGGTGATGCAGATCGTCATCCCGCGCACCTTGTCGATTTTGTCATAGTCGATCTCGGGGAAAATCAGCTGTTCCCGCAGACCGAGATTGTAGTT